>CAJQRU010000035.1 GCA_905612355.1 uncultured Gammaproteobacteria bacterium | reverse complement strand
GGACAACGGGGCTGCCTCGCCGAGGTGCTGGTTATTGCAGCTGTCCTCGAGGTCAATGATCCGCGCGTAGTGCCTCACGATGCCCAGGAAAAGGCTCGGGCACATCATCGGGTTTACCCTGAGGCGAAGTCGGATTTCTTAGCGCTACTCGGGATTTGGATCGATTATAAAGTGCAGGTGGAAGCGCTTTCACGACGCCAGCTTCGTCGATGGTGTGAAGATCGTTTTCTGTCTCCAACCCGAATGCGTGAGTGGGATGACCTGCACAGGCAGCTGCACAAGGTTATGCGTGAGCGCGGTCATGTGGTGAATGCACGCCCGGCCGATCGCGATCAAATTCATAAAGCGCTGTTGTCCGGCCTGCTTGGCCATATTGCACGGCGAGATGAGCGTGGTTTTTATCGAGGCACCCGTGATCGGATCGTGGCGATCTGGCCGGCTTCCAGGCTAGCACGAACGAAGGCGCGTTGGATCATGGCGGCAGAATTAACAGAGACCACCCGATTATTTGCCCGCCATGTTTCCCAAATCGAACCGGAATGGATCGATGAAGTGGCTTCACACCAGTTACGTTACGATCATTCGGAAGCGCATTGGTCAACAAAGCGCGAGTGTGTGCTGGCCTTTGAATCTGTCAGTCTCTGGGGTTTGCCCGTGATCGTTAGGCGACCCATCGATTACGCAAAGGTTGAACCACTAGATGCTCGAGGTGTGTTCATTCGGGAGGGCTTGGCACTTGATTTGGTCCGTAGTAGCGCGACGTTTTTGACCCATAATCGAGCACTGATCGCAACCTTGCGGGAGGAGGAGGGGAAACTTCGATCGCCCGGTTCTCGGGTCGACGAAGAACGAGTGGTGGCATTTTTCGAAAGGCACTTGCCGTGCGATATCTCAAGCACGGCGACGCTCGATACGTGGTATCGCAAAGCGCCCAGTCTGGCACGCAATCGCCTTTTCCTGGCAAGAGACGATGTTGCCGGTGATGTTGATTTCCTGGATGCCAAATCTTTCCCAGATTTTCTTCAGGTCGGGGAGTCCTCGTTACCGCTTCGGTATTGCTGTGCACCCGGGACAGATCGTGACGGCGTGAGTGTCGAGGTGCCTCTTTACCTGATCAATCAATTGAAATCGACAGTGACTGATCGATTGATACCTGGATTTCTGAATGACAAAATCCTGATGTTGCTGAAAACGTTACCGAAGCGGTTTCGACGTCTATTGGTGCCTCTACCCGATATGGTTGAGACCTTGTTGCCTATCATCAAGGCCCATCCCGGGCGTCTGTTGGAAGCCCTTGCAGCGGCGACCAGTGAGCGCACCGGAATCGGCATTATCCCACAGGATTTTGATGCGAATGCCCTGCCGCCACATCTTCATTTGCACGTCGAACTGGTTGATGAACGGGGGGAGGTTCGGTGCGTGGGTAACGATGTCGACGCCTTGCAGCGCCAATTTGGCAGCGAGGGCGGTAAACGTTTTGATACAGCGATCGCCGGTTCGATAGAGCGCCGCGATATCGACGAGTGGGACTTTGGCCCATTGCCGCAAAAAGTCCCAGGGACGATTGGCAACGCGCGCGTGACAGCTTATCCGGCACTCGCTGAAGCATCTGGGGGTGTAGCGATACGCCTTTGTGAGTCACTCGAAGAGGCTGCGGTGTGCCACCGACTGGGTCTACACCAGTTGATTCTTTATCAGCTGCCAGTACAGCGCCGGTTATTGCGGCGTATACCGGATATAGATCGCTTGTGCCTGCTTTTTGTCACGCTGGGGTCGTGTGAGGCATTACGCGAGGATATCGTGCACGCGGTTCTTGACCGCGCCTTTGATTGTGTGCCCGAAAGGATTCGCAATGCAGACCTTTTTTTGGAATTGGTGCAAATGGGTCGCTCGAGCGTGGTGCCAACCGTCCAAAGGTTGACAGTCGAGGTGCGTGAAATCCTGACACAGCTGACAAAAACTCGTGCAAAGTTGGTTGATGCGGAACAGCTGGCACCGAGTTTGGTGGTCGAAGTCACACAGCAACTGGAACGACTGGTGGGTGTTGGGTTTGTGTGCGCAACGCCGCCGCAGTGGCTTCCCGAGTTACCTCGCTTCCTCCGAGCCGTTGCACTTCGCATCGACAAAGCAATGATTGATCCTGAGCAAGATCGCAGGCGCTGTCATCGGGTGGCACCTTTTCTTGCACGCCTGGACACGCTCGGATCCATGACCCTTTGCTCGCCCTCGGCGATCGACTATCGCTGGCTAGTTGAAGAATATCGTGTTTCTGTTTTTGCTCAAGAATTGAAGACATCAAGACCTGTATCATCAGATCGTCTGGAAAAACAATGGCAGCGGGCGATGCGCTCTGATAGAACTACTTGAGGCCGTCATTCTGATGAACGAGACAGGGTTATGGATCACATTGTCAACACTGTTGCCGCTGGCGGTGTATCCGCTCACGTTGTGCTTCGGCTTTGGGATATTGGGTCTTGCTTTGATGCTATTCAGAAGGCGAATCGTGGGTGCGGTTCTCGTTCTGTGCGCATTTAGTATTTTATTTGTGGCTGCGTCGCCCATGACCGGCAACTGGCTTTACGGTTCTTTGGAGCGACAGTTTGCGCCCCAGCCGATTGACCAATTTCCCAAAGCCGATGTAATCGTTTTATTGGGGGGTGTTTTACGGTTGCCGCTGCCCCCGCGTACTGATTTTGAGTTGACCGGCACATCCAATCGTATTCGCTACGCGGCCTTGCTTTACAGGGCGGGTCGTGCTCAGCGCATTTTGGTCAGTGGAGGAAATGTCTTTGATCAGAGGGGTGTACGCGGCGAAGCGTTTTATGTGAAATCCTTTCTGAGTGAGTTGGGCGTGCCCGCTGAAGTGGTTCTCACTGAAGAACGCAGTCGCAACACCTACCAGAATGCTGTCGAGACCTCTAGAATACTGGTCACCGAGGGTTGGCACTCATTGCTGTTGGTAACCTCGGCTTCACATATGCCAAGAGCTCATGCCGTATTTCAATCCCGTGGTCTGGAAGTCATTGCTGCACCCACCGATTTTCAGGTGGCTGCTTATAGCCAGCCAGATATTTTGGACTGGATACCTACCGCTGGTGGATTGGGTAGAACCACTGCGGCGCTGCATGAATATCTTGGTATATGGGTCTATCGGTTACGGGGATGGATTCACTGACATGCGAGCGAGCGTTATACGTTGATGAGAAATTGGGTGCTTGATGGATCGTTGATTGTCGCGTCCTGCATGAAGACAGGAGCGAATTCCGTTCCGACATGGCTTGAAGAGGCACTTTCCCAGGGACATCGGTTTTGGGTTTACGTTGGCCAGTTGCAATCAACGCGTACCGATCTCACTCGGCAATTGACGGAATCGGGCGCGGATCAACCTGAGGCCACCGCGACGAGTCGTTTGGCATCGTTTCTCAGTCGATGCCAGTGGTTGGCGGCATTGGCGGAGGACGGTGATGTGTTGGCTGAGGCCGATTTGATCGGCGCCCAGTTGCGCAAAGCGGCGGCTCGTTTGGACAGAGATAGCGGCATTTTGACCGATGATCCACAACGCATTGCCCAAGGGAAACCGTTTTGCACCGTGGCGCGATTGCAAGAGCGCTCGACAAGCAGTGACGGTATTGCCTTCATTGATCTGGCTTCGCAGCAGGATCGGATTCGCCCAGCGCTTGAAAGTGCGCTGCACCGAGTGCTTCACCACGGTCGTTATATACAGGGTCCGGAGATTGAAGCGCTTGAGAAAAGACTGGCCGATTACGTTGGCGTCGAGCACTGTGTTGGTGTGTCAAGCGGTACCGATGCATTGCTCATCGCCTTGATGGCGCTCGGGATTGGGCCGGGTGATGAGATCATTACCACCGCGTTTTCGTTTGCTGCGACGGCGGAAGTTATTCTCTTGTTGGGTGCGCGTCCGGTGTATGTCGATATTGATCCGGTGACATTCAATATTGATGCGAGCCTGATTGAAGAGAAGATCAATGCAAGAACGCGAGCTATCCTGCCGGTGGGGTTGTATGGCCAGTGCCCGGATTTTTCGGCCATGCGTTTAATTGCCCGACAACATGGTCTGGCATTGATCGAAGATGCGGCGCAGAGTTTTGGTGCAACGCAAGATGGTGTGCGCTCTGGCAACCTCGGCACTATAGGGGCAACGAGTTTTTTCCCCGCTAAGCCGTTGGGCGCTTATGGCGACGCGGGAGCTTGTTTTACCAATGACACTGATTTAATGACGCGACTGCGTGAAATTCGTGATCATGGGCAGAGTCAGCGCTATCACCACGTTCGATTGGGTATTAATGCGCGAATGGCGTCGATTCAGGCTGCTGTTTTACTACAGAAACTGACGGTATTTGATGACGAGTTGGTCATGCGACAACGTGCCGCGACATGCTATCAGAGGTTTCTTGAGGAGTCAGCTGATGCCATGGGAATAATTTTGCCGACGGTTCCGCCTGGCAACACATCGTCCTGGGCTCAGTATACTGTCCAGGTCGGCTGTCGTGATCAGGTTCAGGCAGCCCTTGCGCAACGCGGTGTACCGACGGCGGTGCATTATCCAGCACCGATTCCGGTGCAGCCTGCGATGTTGGATTCTTCCGGTCAGTATCCGGTGTCAGCGCGAAGTGCGCAGTGCGTGTTGAGTCTTCCCATGCATCCTTATCTTAATTCAGCGACACAGCAACGCATTGCTGAACACTTGATTCAGGTGGTTAAAGAGACCATCGCTTAAGGCTCTATTATCGAATCGCAAGACCCAACGAAGCCTCGTTAGCATGACTATTGCAATCATTGGACTCGGATACGTTGGCATCCAATTGGCCACCGCGTTTGGCCGGTCGCGTCGTACGGTCGGTTTTGATGTGGATCGTGCAAAGCTCGATCAATATCGAGCTGGGGTCGATCCTTCGGGTGAATTAACAGCGCAGGCTTTAAGTCGCGCATCAGAACTTGTTCTCACCTCGAATCCTGACGATCTTATTGGCGCGAAGTTCATGATTATTGCTGTGCCGACACCGGTCGACAGTGGCAACAAACCAGATTTTGGGCCGTTGATCAAAGCCAGTGAGATGGTGGGTAGCGCGCTGCGAAAAGGTGCCACTGTGATCTATGAGTCAACGGTTTACCCAGGTGCTACGGAGGAGGTCTGTATTCCCATTCTGGAGAAAACCTCAGGGATGAAGTGGAAGCGAGATTTTCATATCGGTTACTCGCCTGAGCGGATCAATCCCGGTGACCCCGAGCATGGTCTGGCCGACATAACAAAGATCGTTTCCGCCGACGATGATGACACCTTGGATCAACTCGCTGTATTGTATGCGTCGATTGTTGAGGCCGGAGTCCATCGGGTATCGAGTATTCGGGTCGCGGAAGCGGCAAAGGTGATCGAGAATACACAGCGTGATCTCAACATTGCATTGGTTAATGAATTAGCGATGATATTTGATCGGTTGGGAATCGACTCAAACGAGGTGTTTAAGGCAGCAGAAACCAAGTGGAATTTTCATCGTTTCAGACCTGGGCTGGTTGGTGGCCATTGTATTGGTGTCGATCCTTATTACCTGACGCACAAAGCGCAATCCATTGGATATGACTCCAGAGTGATCCTGGCGGGTCGGCGAATCAATGATGAAATGGCAGAGTATGTAGCCGAAAAAACGATGACCGAACTGCGCAATGCTGGCGTGGCTTTGTCGGGGGCGGTAGTGACTGTTCTCGGTGTGGCTTTTAAGGAAAACTGTGCTGACACTCGTAACTCACAAGTGTTTAAGTTGATTGCGGCACTTGAGTCAAACGACATCAATGTTCAAGTGGTCGACCCACTGGTGAATTTGGTCGAGGTAGAACAGCAACACCATATTGACTTACAACCGTTAGGGGACATCAAGGTCGCTGATGGCTTGGTCGTTGCGGTCGCACATGAGGTGTTTTTGCAGAATCCAACGACGTTAGTGAAACAACTGTTGAAACCAAACGGCGTATTGATTGATATCAAATCAGCTTTCACATCGGTAGTAATTTCCGATGATAGCCAACGTTACTGGAGCCTATAGTTGATGGCGATTCTTGTCACAGGGGCTGCAGGTTTTATTGGCGCGACGTTGTCAAAGACTTTACTTGATCGCAGCGATGTGGTGGTCGGGCTGGACAGCCTCAACGATTATTATGATGTCGCTCTGAAGCAAGCCCGATTGGAACGATTGAAGGCGTTACCAACTTTCACCTTTGAACATGGCGACATCGCGGATCGCGATGTTTTGCCGGAACTCTTCAACAAACATCAGATTCATGCGGTTATCCATCTTGCCGCTCAGGCGGGTGTTCGTTATTCCATGGACAATCCAGCGGCTTATATCGATGCCAATCTGGTGGGTTTTGGCAATATGCTGGAAGCGGTTCGGCAAGCGGATGGAATCCCACTGATTTACGCGTCTTCCAGTTCAGTCTACGGCGCCAATGACAAGCTACCCTTCTCAGAATCCGATCGTGTCGATCAACCCATGTCCTTGTATGCGGCGACCAAACGATCGAACGAACTGATGGCTTATGCGTATGCTCATTTATATAGACTTCCCCTGGTAGGCCTTCGCTTTTTCACAGTCTATGGGCCGTGGGGCCGACCTGACATGGCATTGTTTAAGTTTACGAAGGCTATTTTGAACGATGAACCCATCACACTTTATAACCGGGGTAACATGGTTCGTGATTTTACGTATATCGATGATGCCGTTCGTGCGGTGATCGGTATTTTAGATGCGTGTTTGGGTCAAACCCTGTTTAGTGAGGCGGCCACAACGCCTTGGCAGGTATATAACATTGGCAACCATAAGAAAGTTCCTTTGATGGATTACGTCCGTGTGCTGGAACAATGTTTGGGTCGAAACGCCGCTGTTGACCTCTTGCCGATGCAGGACGGGGATGTTCCTGAGACGGACGCGGATGTGTCAAAACTAGTGGGTGATTTTGGCACTTCCATGAGTATTGACATTGAAGAGGGGATTGCCCGTTTTGTTGCCTGGTATCGTGAGTATTACAACGTTTAGTCACATTCTGTGACAATCGATTGATGGTGATCGTTACTCGAACCACTAAGATTCTTGGCCTGTCCATGTTGATGGGGCTGCTGATCGGTTTTGTGTTTTATTTGATACTCCCCAAGCAGTATGAAACTCGCGCATTGCTCGAAGCTGGCGTGGCTTGGAATCAGGCCAGAAACCAGGCGGATGGATTTGATACGATCCAAACAACGATTGCGCGAGTGAATACGCTCAAGGACCAACTCTTCGAACCAAAGAAGGGTTTTGTTCGCCCCTATCGTTTTCGGTATTTACGTGCGCAAGCTGATCCCGCCAATAGCCGGCATCTCTACATTTTTCTTCGTGCAGATGAGCCAACGGGCGCGCAGGGCGAATTGACTCGACTGTTGACGGAGATTATTGAGGAGGATCAGAAGATTTTTCTTGTTCGCCAAAGACAACTTCAGGAAGCGATTGAGGGCAAACAAAACGAACACAATCGATCGATTGCTGAGGTCCGTCAGTTCGAGAGTGATGTCGCGGAGTTGACGGTCAGCGACCCGTCACAAGCTATGTTGAAATGGTTCGAGAAACAGACGGTAGAAAAAAATCGAGAACGGTTTGCGGGTGAGTTGCATCATTTAACCACAATTTCTGCCGCAACGGCGGGGAAGGAAACCCGGTTATTGTTGGCGCCGACGTTACCATCACAACCACACACTCCCAACTTACACTATCTGCTTTCGATTGGGCTTGCTTTTGGCATGATGGTGGGATTGGTGGTTAGCAGTATTTTGAGAGCCCGCGAACGCGTTGCAAATTGAACGTCCAATTGGTTCATCAACCATCCCCTCCAGTGACTCACCTTGGTGGTGGGTTGTCAGAGATTTTCTTTGAAAGTTTTTCTCGTCATTCGTGATCTGTCTCCTGGGGGAACTCAGCGCCAAGTTGTTTTGCTGGCGAATGCTTTGGCTCGTTCCGGACAGCGAGTGGGCATTCTGACCTTTTATGAGGCACTTGATGGTTATGCGTCTCATCTGGATGCCAATGTTGTTTGTCATTCGTTACATAAAACAGGACGGTGGGATCTGGTAGGTTTTGCGATTCGCTTCGCCCGGGTTCTGAGACAATCTCGGCCTGACGTACTGTACAGTTTTCTTGACGGAGCAAACCTGTTTAGCGCATTCATATCAATGATAGTGAAGGGTTGTCACCACCGCCTGGTCTGGGGCATTCGGTCTTCGTTCATGGATTGGGGCGCTTATGATTGGACCTGGAAGCTGTTGAATCGATTTCTTTTCTGGCTGGCGAGGAGTCCGGACTTGGTTGTTTTTAACTCGATTCGTGGTCAGAGTTACTATGCCGAAAAAGGATTTCGGCCTCGCCAGCAGATGGTCATCGCGAACGGGGTCGATACGCAACGCTTCTATCCCGATGCGCAGGCCCGGAGTCAGATGCGCGCTGAATTAGCGGTAGATTTGGATAGCATCCTAATTGGCACGGTTGGTCGCATCGACCCAATCAAGGATCTGCAGACATTCATCGCGGTTGCCTCTCGATTGATCGATCTGGATCCGCGATACCGATTTGTGATCGTGGGGTCAGGCCCAAGTGCAGATGAGCAAGCGCTTCAGCAGGCGATTGAGCAGAACAAACTGATCCAGTCGGTTGTTAGGGTTAAGCAGTCAGCCCGAGTGCGTGACTACTACAACGCCATGGACATCTTCGTTTCTTGCTCAAGGGGAGAGGGTTTTCCTAATACCGTTGGTGAAGCAATGGCCTGTGGTGTGCCGTGCATTGTCACGGATGTGGGCGATTGCCGGTTGTTAGTTGGAGACACGGGTGTGGTGGTTGACATCGGCGACACGACAGCGATCGTGGCAGGCGTGCGGAAACTTGAGAGTCAAATATCGTTCGGGTCGATTGCCCGAGAAAGCATCACTAAACGAGTGCAGGTTGAGTTCAGCGTGGAGCGTTTGTGCTCGCGCAGTGTCACAGCGTTTCAGGCACTGATGCCGATCGAGTGAGACAACGACCATGACACATGCTGACTCAACGCTAGGAACGGTTTTTCTGATCTCCATCGGATCAGTAGTGGCCGCGTTACTCAGTGCGGAACAATGGTTGGCATGGTTGTTGTTGGGCGCGACATTAATTCTGCCGCTGGGGTTTGCGAGCATTCGCGATGATTGGCGACTAGCGACGGTGGTTTATCTTGTCATTGCTTGTCATCATGGGCTGGCTGTTTTGTTAACGTTCGGGGAGTTCCGACCGATTGATCTATGGGATGCGACTTACTTTGATACGTTAGCTTCCTGGGCAGCGGAGGGTGCGGAAGGATCGTTGACATGGGAATTGGGCTATCTCATGTATGTGAATTTCTTAAGCGGCATCTATGATATCAATAATGCGTTTTTCACCGGTGCCGAGATCTCTGTTTTATTTTCCGTCTTTGCGTTGTTTCTTATGATCCAAATTGCTCGTGAGATCAAAGTGCCCGACGAGCGACTTTGGTGGGTAGCATTAGCAGGGTTCATTCCGGGAAGCCTGATATTTTTTTCGGTCACTTATCGGGAAAGTTTGCAGGTGTTCTTCCTGTTGCTGTCGGTATGGGCAGCGATTAGGGTCCTGAACCGAGAAGATCCACGATGGTGGATCCTGTTTGCGGTCGCCTTGGTCTCTATGGGCATCCTGCATAAAGCGCTGTTTCTCTATTCTTTGTTCGTAGTGGTTTTGACGGTGATGTTTGTCTTTTTCACGGATCAACGAACACTCGTCTGGTGGGTCAAGGCGATTGGAATGGGGGCGGGGGTTATGTTGTGTGTGGCTGGCGTGATTGCGTGGACGATGCCAGACTTTGTCCGATTTATGGAGCCGACTATCCGTTTAATTGACGTTGATATACTGGAACGAATCACACACTATCGAGAAAGAATGGTGAATTGGGGTAGCCCCCGCACCGATTATGGTCTCTTTTATGATTGGACAGATTGGTCCCGTACGGTGGCGACTTTGGGTTCCATTTATCTGCACTACCTTTTTGCCCCTTTCGATGGGATCACGCGATGGGTCGATCTGTATGCGGTGGCGGAGTCTTGGATGCGATTTGTGTTGTTAGCGGTCGTGGGGATCGGTTTTTTTCGAATACCCCGGGGCGAGCGAAAGCTGTTGTTATTGCTATTGGTCTTCTATTTGTCATTGACGCTGCTGTGGTCAATGGGCACAACGAATTATGGACAGGCGTTGCGGCACCACACAATGACGAACTGGGTGCTGTTTATTCTCTTTACTGCAGTGGTATCCCGCACCGGTCGGTTATCCGTGGGGTCTCGACGAGCGGGCAGGGCAATTTGAAACTGGTCATCGTGGTGCCCAGTTTGGGTGCGGGCGGCGCAGAGCGAGTGGCCGGTATTGTTGCCAATGGCTTGGCACGGTCAGGCGTTCAAGTGACCTTTATTGCTTTAGACCGACCCGATCAGCCACGACATGTTGACTTGGGTAATGAAATTCATCTTATGCGATTGGCGTTGACGGGCACGAGTCGAAACCCCCTCACCGCGATCAGCGCCAACTGGACTCGTATCCGTGCCCTGCGACGCGCGTTGCAGACGGCGTCGCCCGATTGTGTGCTGAGTGCTGTTACCGAGACCAATGTGTTGACTCTGATGGCTGTGGGGCGGCGATGGCCCGTGCTGGTATGGGAACATACGGACCCTTGGCTTTGGAAATTAAAGAAGCCGTGGGGGTGGGCGCGATGGTTACTCTATCGGCGAGCGGTATCAGTGGTGTTTCTCTCCTGCCACCATGCCAATTATTTTAAGCATCGGGGATATCAGATCATATCTGAAGTGATTCCCAATCCAGTGCCTGCTTTATCCGTGCCTGGTATGAGTGAAGGCGCTATTCCAGTACCAAAACCCTTTATTCTCGGCGTTGGTCGTCTGGATCGATTGAAAGGGTTCTTTGAGTTATTGGGTTTGTTTAAACAAGTTAAGAGCAAGCATCCAGAGTGGTCTCTAGTGATTGTGGGTGATGGCGATGAAGCGACAACTCTCAAACAATCTGCCGAGGATTTGGGTATTGCTCAGTCGGTTTATTTTACCGGGGCGGTGATGGATCCGTATCCGTATTATCGTGGTTGTGAAATATTTATTTCGCTCTCCGAGCTCGAAGGTTTTCCTATGGCATTAATTGAAGCGATGTCGTGTGGTTGCCCAGTGGTGATGAACGCTTATTCGGAGGCAGTTCACGAAATTATTGACCACGGCAAAAATGGATTTATTGTTGATCGATCAAATGAAGAAAACTTGCATCAAGTCGTTGACCGTTTGGTGGTCGATGATAAGTTACGGGAACAAATCGGTCATAATGGAGCTGGCGTGCTGCACACCTACGCCGAAGCTAAAATCATTGATGGCTGGAAACAACTCATCGCGGCCGTTTTGTGATTTGCTAATGAATCTTCGCATTCTCTTTGTTTCGACGGGTCTTGGCATTGGCGGTGCCGAACGCACTTTACAACGGTTGGTGATTGAGTTGGCTCGCCGTGGACATCAGCTGTGCGTATGTTCCCTGGGGGAGAGTGGCATTATTGGAGAAGAACTCGCGCAACAATCGGTCGAGGTGCAAACTATTGGGCTCCGGAAGCGTCCTGGCGATTTATTAAAAATGGGCGATCTCCGCCGGATTGTTAAGAGTCACCAGCCGGATATTGTGCAGACCTGGATGTATCACGCCGATCTTGCGGGGGGCTTGATGACACGATGGTCGAGTGAAGCGCCGGTCGTCTGGGGGGTTCGACAGAGCAATCTGGATTCACACAGGAGCAAGCGCTTCACACGTTGGGTGGTTGCTGTCAACGCGTGGCTATCTCGTTGGGTTCCTGCCTGCGTGATCTATTGTGCCATTGCCGCAGCCCGTGTTCATCGGCAGGCGGGTTATACGCCAAGAAGTGAACAAGTGATACAGAATGGATGTGATACGACCGTATTTAAAAGAAGTGTTGGCAATCGGCGCGTTTTACGCCAACAGTGGGGAGCGGTGGAAGGCGCGCCGGTCATTGGTCATGCGGGTCGTTGGGATGCCCAAAAAGACTATTCCACTTTGGTGATTGCGATAGACAAGATTGCAGCTGCTTTCCCAGAAGCGATTTTTGTGCTGGCTGGGCCCGGTATCGATGAGCAGAACCGTGAATTGGTGGGTCTCCTGCGGAAAGCGGGGTCGCAGCGTGTTCGTTTGCTCGGTGTATCGAATGATATGGTGGCATTTTATTCTGCATTGGACTGTCTCATCATGTCGTCGGCTTATGGTGAGGGCTTTCCGAATGTGCTGGTTGAGGCGATGGCGTGTGAAGTGCCTTGCGTTGCTACCGATGTGGGTGACAGCGGTTCCATCGTGGGTAGCACGGGCCGCGTGGTGCCAGTGGAGTCACCGGACGAACTTGCAAGAGCTGTTCTCGATATTGTCGAATTGGCGCCAGAGGCACGGCGGGAGTTAGGTGTCGCGGCGTGCGGGAGAATTGTTAAACACTTTTCCTTTGAGCGCATGGTCGACCAGTACGAAGCGGTGTATACCGGTTTGATCAAAGAGGGGCAGTACTGACATGTGTGGTGTGGTCGGTCTGTTACGAATCAACGCTTCGGCGCCCCACTTGGATCTTTCGGCGCTTGCCAATGATATGTCCCGCACACTTACTCATCGAGGGCCTGATGCCAATGGAGTTTGGGTGGATGAAGCCCAAGGGGTGGCGTTTGGCCATCGACGATTATCTATTATCGACTTGTCATCGACCGGCGCACAGCCGATGGTGTCGGCGTCAGGTCGTTACGTATTGACCTATAACGGAGAGTTATATAACCACCCAGCCCTGCGCGTAAAATTGGAGCAGGCGGGATGCCATTTTGCAGGCACCTCGGATACCGAAGTGCTGCTGGGTGCCATTGAGCATTACGGATTAAAACAGGCGTTGGATCATTTGGTTGGCATGTATGCGTTGGCACTTTGGGATCGACAGGATCGTCAACTTTATTTGGCGCGTGATCGTATGGGAGAAAAGCCACTTTATTTCGGAGTGGTTGGTGGGTTTGTTGTGTTTGCCTCAGAACCCAAGGCCTTCTGGGTTGTGCCAGGCGGGAATCGGAGTATTGATCGAACGGTTCTTGGCGCGTATTTTCACTATGGCTTCGTCCCAGGATCAAGATCGATCTACACGGGAATTTATCGGCTTTTGCCAGGGACATTTGTTCGAATCAGTAGTGAGATTACACCGACGGAGATTCATCGCGATCTGGTACCGAATGTTTCGACCACCGGCATCGACTATCACCGGTATTGGCACCCTGATCAGTCTTTGGACGACTCTTCTGTGCCGAGCCTCAGGGCCTTAGATGACCCCGATGACCAATTGCTGGCCCTTCTGCGCGACTCAGTAAAACGTCAATGCGTTGCGGACGTGCCCTTGGGGGCACTGCTTTCCGGAGGTATTGATTCGTCAACGGTCGTGGCATTAATGCAGGAAGCAAGCACCCATCGAGTCAAGACATTTTCTATTGGATTTGAAGAAGAAGCTTATAACGAGGCGCATCATGCCGCGTTAATCGCAGACCGCTTAGGGACTGATCACACCGAGCTTTATGTTCGACACCAGGACGCGTTAGATGTGATACCGAATCTTTCCCGCATCTATGATGAGCCGTTTGCCGATGTGTCGCAGATTCCTACTTACCTGGTTTCAAAATTAGCCAAAGAACACGTGACAGTCGCACTGTCGGGTGATGGGGGTGATGAGTTGTTTGGTGGTTACACCAGATACTTGTGGTCCCGACGAATCTGGCAGACCATTCAAAAAACACCGAGAGGGTTACGTTACCTGATCTCAAAAGGGGTACTCGGTATTCCGCCGGACTGGCTTCAGTTCGCGTACGATGGACTTGTCCCTGTAGTACCAAAAGGATTGCGGCAGAATAATTTCGCTGACAAGGCGCACAAATTAGCGGGACTCCTCACGGCACCGTCTTTGGAGAAAATATATCAGCACACGTTGCAGCATTGGCCACGTGACCCAAGCCCTGTGTTGGCTATGGAAAAAGGAGACCTTCGGAGTTATTTAGATGCGTATTGTCCGCCAGTCGGCAGCACGGAAGATATGCTTCGCGCGGATATGGCCACTTATTTACCCGATGATATTCTGACCAAGGTGGATCGGGCGAGCATGGCGGTCAGTTTAGAAATCAGAGTGCCGTTGCTGGACCATACCTTGGTCGAGTTTGCACAGCGGTTACCGATCGAGATGAAGATCATAGGCGGCAAAGGCAAATGGCCGCTGCGAAACATTCTTAACCAGTATCTCGACGAGGACCTCTATGATCGGCCCAAGACAGGTTTTGGGGTTCCCATTGGTGAATGGCTGCGGGGCCCGCTCAAGGACTGGGCAGATGACATACTGGCAGTTGATCGCATTCACCGAGGGGGATACCTGGATGCCCAGTGGGTTAGCAAACGGTGGGCTGATCACCGGGCTGGAAACGGCAACTGGCAGTACCTGTTGTGGGATGTACTGATGTTCGAATCATGGAGAGAGTCAGTCGATCTGTAGCTTTGTTAGCGCGGTGAAAGCGGTTTCTTGATAATGCGGGCAGGTAGATCAATTAATCATCGAGCGCTTCACAAAGGTCTTTCTATGATTTCATAGACGGTGACGTTATTCGCCTGCCATAGAACGCGAAAACGATCTCTGTTTCGTTTTAGGTGGAGAAATAAATCATCGGAATAGTACCGCTTAATCTTTAACTTATTCGCAGGCCAGTGATTGGACAATCGACCGTTTTCACTTAGCCCTCCTTCTCGTTGGTTGACGATGAAGAGCCACCCGACGTATCGATCAAACGCGTCATCTTGCTCGATATTTTCATTAAAGTTTTTGTAATCACCCCATGGAAAGTCTTCGTATTTGATACCGGAATAGTCGTGGGGTGTCAGGCCACGAGTCAGGTACCCGGTGACCGGGTCAGTCAGAACATGGCGGCTCGCTGGTAGTGATCGGAGATAAATGAAAAGATCGTTCCAGTGCGTAGACGTGTTGTCCGGTGTAATTTTCTGAAGCGTGTGAGCGCGGGAATAATGGGTCTGGATGCCAGGAAGTTCCTCTTCAAGCCATTTCGGAATTGACAGTGGAATCAATAAGACCAACAGAATGACAATCCCGCCAAGGGGGGCAATGCGTCGTGTCAGGCTTTGCGTCTGAATAAGATCCTGTAACAAGCGCGCACTGATGGCACCGCCCGCTAGGTACAAGGGCACCACATAGATAAAACGCCAGAACGGTTCAGGGGTCGAAAAGCGTAAAAAGAACTCAACAAACAACGGGTTGAACAGTGTGATGACAGGACTCAACATACCGATTAGGAGAATGGGGCTAACTGCCAGGAATCGAAAACGCAGAAGACAGAGTAAATAAACGACTACACCCCACACGGTCACAGCATGGTAGGGCTGGAAGGTTGGATTGCTCACATAAAGCTGTTTGAGTACAGGGAGTGTTGACGAAAGGGGGATAAGAAATGGGTATTTGCGTTCTGCAACCCAGTCTAGTGCAAGAAATGAAATTGCAAGCGAAAGTGCAGTTGCTCCCAATATCACCCAACAAAGCGCGCGCCCTAGTGCGACCCCAGTAAGGCCTAGTGGGCGCATCTCTGTTTCCGACAGCATAGGCTGGGGCTGAATGGGTCGGGGCCGCAACAAGAAATAAAGCGATAAGCCGATCAACATCACTCCTGTGAACAATAACTCTTGAAGATGGATAAACAGCATGGACACGAGGTTAATGGACACGAAAAGCAGGTAAAGAGGAGATTTCAGTTGTCCTCGAATGACATCACAGAAGATAAGGATCGTGCCAAGGAAAATGAGGTAATTCAGAAATGCGGGCGCGGCAACGTAATAGCGAATATAAGAAAAAATGTTAACACCAAAATGAAGAAAGAAAAAACCAACGGAAAGTGCACTGGCAAGTAACCAGTAACGCCGTTCAAATGCTAGGTCTTTTAGTGCATGCAGGGAAAACAAGTAAATACCCGTTAGAAAGATCGCGCTGTTGATCAACGAAAGGGGTTGGATTAAAAGCTCGACTCGAACATTCAGCAGATCGGCTAACCACGGCAGTGTGAAATACCATAACCCCTTCTGATCATTCACGAAGTGCGTCAGTTGGCCATCCATCGGTTGTTCTTTAATGAAATATTGGTTGAACAATTCTTGCATCGAGCCAAGATGGGCCCAGATGTCGGCGGGCACTTCTAGATAGGGGCCGATGTAAGACAGATAAAGCAGGATTAGACCGATCGGGCATACCCCAGCCAGCCAAAGGCCATGTCTCGACAGTGCATCGGTTAATGAGCTCGACTGCCGAACCGAAACAGGAATAGTGGTGTGGTTCGAGGCAGTCCTAAGATAGGGCGCCAGATTTTGCCCAGACAGAATAACGAACAGACCGCTTGCCAAGAGCACAGCAGCACTCCACAGCGTGAACAGCATCGGGGGACCGTTTAGAGCGTGGCAAATCGCCAGACCCATGTGATGGAGTGCATACGACAGTGAAAGCGAGAGAAAGAAACGGTGGTGGTGACATCTTAGTCCACGCAGAACCCAATAACCCGGCGCGAAGAAATGCGCCAGGTAGAGTCCTGAGAAAAGAATGCTGGTTAATCCCACCGGTTAGCAGATGTCCTCAGCGCGCTGTGCAAACGATGTGCCGCCTGTTAATCAATCAATTGCTCCATACGCTGGGGCTGAATTGTTCCTGAACGTGGTTCATGTGAGCCAGCGCTTCTTCCATTGCCGCGGCACATAGACCCTGTTGTTTGCGTTCCAAAATGACGTATTGAAGACCCTGGCGGTCATACAGGAAAGTGCCCATCTCAGTACGTACCTGGGCGATATATCCTTCACCGGGCAGATTGAAAAGGCCGCAAAACTGTTCTGGTTTGGTTGATTTCGATGACATTGTAAAACTCAGTATCGACGGAACGACTTGCCGCTATAGTGGTGTCCATCCTAAATTGATGAAGGCATTTGATAACCTGTTAGCATTGTAGCGATGGATCAGGATCAGAAAAAGTCTGCAGCTGCTGAAGCCGCTCTTGCCTACGTTGAGGTTGGCGATGTCGTCGGCGTGGGCACGGGCACTACCGTCAACCATTTTATTGATTTCTTGGGTCGAGCCAAAGGTCGGATTGATGGTGCCGTAGCCAGTTCTGAGGCGAGCGCTGAACGGTTGTCCAGATTGGGTATTCGCCTACTGGACCTCAATCACTTGGCTGATGTGCCGCTATACGTGGATGGGGCAGACGAAGCCACATCGGCGGGATATCTGATCAAGGGCGGCGGAGGCGCTCTGACACGGGAGAAGATCGTGGCATCTGCATCACGGAAGTTTGTGTGTGTAATGGACAATTCAAAGTTAGTCAAGATGCTGGGCGCATTTCCGCTACCGGTCGAAGTCATCCCGATGGCACGGAGCCTCGTGGGCCGCAGATTGGTTGCCTATGGTGGTTTGCCAGAGTTTCGGGAGGGGTTTGAGTCCGATAATGGAAACGTCGTTCTCGATGCCCGCAATCTGCCGTTAAGTAACCCGCATGAGATGGAAAAGAAGATCAATAACATTCCCGGTGTTGTAGAAAACGGGATTTTTGCAGAGCGTCGGGCGGATATCTTATTGATCAGTGGTGAAAACGGCGTTGAGTGTCTCGAAACCTAATCATTGGGGTGATAGCGTCGATTCGATTTCAGCACATAGAGAGCTTTCGGTTTAGCTGAGGTTTTCCGAGTGCACCAGTTTCTGCAGTGCAAAGAATGAGGGCATTTTCCGCATCTTTCCTCCGCGGTGATCCACCAATCCATAGCCAGGGTTAATCAGTTGCCACCAGTAGACGCGTTCTACACAGCCTGATTGCCAAGCGATTCGATAGTAATCGCTCAAGTACTTAGCTTGTGTTTTTTCATCAACGGTTGAACGCGGGTGACCGGAATTGGGTGTGTAAGGTTTGGTGTCCAATAGCGGCCAGTTGGTCTCCGTAATCCACAGACGGGATGCACAGCGTTTAGACAACGACGCGAGTGTTGCAATCAAGCGCAACTTTCGTCTCAGATCGAAGAGACCATATTGTTTCGAGAACGGCGACCCTCTACGGTTGACGTATAAGAGTGCGCAGCATGCATCGAGATCAAACTGATGGCCGTTAAACAGCGTTCTCAGAGTGGCGAGCGGCTCAAAATCGATGACTGATGACCCGCCGAGGACAATGTCTGGATAACGCGCCTTGAGATCGGGCAGCGTTTCCAAAAGACGCAAGTAATCCGTTGTATTGTGACAACCCCATTTAGAGCGGTTAATGGCGTTACCGATCTGAAACTCTTGGGTCAAGGGTAAAAAGCTTTCCACAATGTGGCTGACCGCATCGGACCATGCGCTGATGTCTGCGACGCTTTGCCGCGATTGGAGTATCGTAACCAGCAGATTTCTTCCAGACAGAGCCTGTGCTAATTCAAGGTAATCATCTAGTTGATCAGCATGCCAGGCCGGCACGCGCAGCTGAATTTGTTGCACGCCAAGGTCCTGAACCAAGTCAGTGATCTGTTGGGTGCATCCCCGATCGGGGGATATACCCAGGCCGATAAAATCGTTGATGTCAGCGCTGTTGCGCATAGGTGACAGAGTGCGATAGTGATGCAGAATGCGAGGCAATAGCGCTAAGGCTGCACCGCCAGTCTTTACGTAATCCAGGGCGTTTGCGGAAGATCGGTGTCTTTTCTCTTCTGCAGACAAGCGATGGGGTTGATCAGAACATTCATCCCACCACGACGGGTGTGAAGCGGTAGTCAGCATCGCACTGCTCTGATTTCATGTGTGATGTGACCTAGTCTCTGCGCGCGGCGTTCGTATTTGGTCACGGTGGATCGGGACCAGGCAGTTTTGCCGCCGTCAGTATTCAGCAATTGAAGATTGCCCATTTTTTCAATAGACCCCTCAATGTCGGTGGCATAGTCAGCACAATCGGTCGCGATCGATATCTGCCCGTCGGTGGTGAGCATCACCGACAGTTTTTCGAGAAATTCCGTGCTCAATAGGCGCCGTTTATGATGGCGTTTTTTTGGCCAAGGGTCTGGGAACAGAACTAAAATATGTTGCAGTGAGCAGCGTGGGAACCGGCGTGGCACAATTTCCTCAGCGTCACCAATGAGAACCCGCAGGTTATTCAGTTCTTCATCAGCAATGCCATGTAGTAGCCGGCCGATTCCAGGCCGATAGGCTTCGATGCCGATAAACCCCTGTTCCGGATGATCGGCAGCGAGTTGCTGCAAGTGTTGTCCGTCTCCAAAGCCAATCTCTAGTGTGATGGGTCGGCATGTCGAAAACAATGCTCCAACATCAAACATTTCGGGCGACTCGGGAACTCCGTAGACAGAGCTTAGCTCCTCAAGAGCGCGAGTTTGAGCTGTGGTCATTCGACCCTCCCGACGAACAAAACTCCGAACGGGACGTCGTGGCCGAGGTTCAATCAAAGAGCGCTCCTTTTAGGGGAAATCGTGATGAATGTCGGATGTGTTATTCGATTGGATGACAAAGCATTCTCCCATAGACGTGAAACTGGACTGTGCGGATTTCATTGCCGGTGATAATCTTGCTTGCCTTCGTCATGCGCGGGTGTAGTTCAATGGTAGAACTTCAGCTTCCCAAGCTGATAATGTGGGTTCGATTCCCATCACCCGCTCCATTTTACTGGTTACGGCGGATAGGCCAATGCCTGCGGAGCAGGTAATGGCCATCATCACATCGGACGTAACAAAATGACTAGTCATTTTCGGATGGTGAAATGAAGGCCAACTGGAATTATCCAACCACTGTATGGGTCGGTGAAGGTCGTTTGGTCGAGTTGGCGAATGCGTGCAAGGCGTTGGGTATTGATGCCCCATTGCTGGTGACGGATACGGGACTGGTTGATTCACCGATAGTGACAGGCGCGCTACTGGGCTGTACCGACGCAGGGCTTAGATGTGGCGTTTTCAGTGCAGTTAAGTCAAATCCCAGTGGCACTAATGTAGATCAGGGTGTTCTGGCTTATCGTGAAGGCCGGCATGATGGCGTCATCGCGATGGGCGGTGGTAGTGGCATCGATGCGGCAAAGGCGGTCGCATTGATGGCGGGGCACAACGGATCGCTGTGGGATTTTGAAGATGTGGGTGATAACTGGCGGCGAGCCAATGCAGAGGCAATCCCGCCAATTGTTGCTATACCAACCACTGCCGGTACCGGGACAGAGGTAGGTCGAGCCACAGTGATTGTTAATGAAGCACGTCAATCCAAAACGATTATTTTTCATCCGAAATTGTTGCCGTCTATTGTGATTCTCGACCCTAAGGTGACAGTTAGTTTGCCAATGCATTTGACGGCGGCCACGGGTATGGATGCGCTGTCGCACAGCCTCGAGGCTTTCTGCTCTCCGCTATATCACCCAATGGCGGAGGGCATAGCGCTTGAGGGCATACGTCTGGTCAAAGAGTTTTTGTTTAAAGCGGTGGCCGATGGTGGTGATCTCGAGGCCCGCACCCAAATGTTGGTGGCATCCACCATGGGGGCCACCGCATTCCAGCGGGGTCTGGGGGCCATGCATGCGCTGGCACACCCGTTAGGTGCGATCTTCGATGCGCATCACGGCACTTTAAACGCGATCTTGATGCCTTATGTATTGAAAGCGAATCGCAGGGCGATCACAGGTCCGATGCGGCGTTTGTCACGACATCTGGGATTGGGAGAAACGGGTGTTGATGGGGTTTTGGAATGGGTTTTACAGCTGCGCGAAGCGCTGACTATCCCCGTTTCCTTGGCAGCAATCGGCATTGATGATCGCGTCACTGACCGTATCGGTGAACTGGCAGTCAGTGATCCGTCCGCCGCTACCAATCCCATAGTTTTTTCACCAGAACAGTACCGAAAAATATTTCTAGAGGCACTTGGGCAATAACGAAGCGTCAATATGGAAAATCAGACAACACAGTCAGCATTCCGAGTGGGAATCCTCCAATGTGATGAAGTGCGGGAATCTTTTCGTGCTGATCACGGTGATTACGATGAGATGCTAGTTCGGGGATTAAGACGAGCGGATCCAGCGTTGACTTATCAGGTGTTTCGCGTGTTCGAAAATAAGTTGCCCGAGGATGTGCGCGTCTGTGATGGCTGGATAACCTCGGGATCCAGGTACAGCGTTAACGATGAAAACGACTGGACGACAGCATTGTGCCGGTTTGTGCAGGCACTCGGCGTTGAATCGAGGCCTTACGTCGGTATCTGTTACGGTATGCAGATGATGGCCAAGGCGTTCGGTGGGAAGGTTCAGTTAGCTGAGTCCGGCTGGGGTGTCGGTGTGGCAACCAGTGATCTGCAGGAAACTCAGCCCTGGATGGTTCCTGTGGGTGATGTAGTGCGGTTATTGGTCAGTCATAAGGAGCAGGTGACGGCCTTGCCTGAATGCATGCGTCGCCTCGCGGGTAATCAGTTCTGCCCCAGTGGCATTATCAGTCGGGGTCGTTCGATGCTGGGTATTCAGGGACACCCTGAGTTTTGCAAGGACTATGCCCGATCGCTGATGGAGTTTCGTCGCGATATCATTCCGCCTGCGCGCCTGGAGCAGGGGCTGGAATCACTTGCTCAGGAGACAGATAGTGAGCAGGTGTTTAAATGGATTGTCAGATTTCTTCGCTCAGCGCCCATGCTGCCATGATTCTTTTTTTGTTAATTTACCGTTATCAGTGGCGGTGTCCCGGACGACTTGCATGATGATGCGTCTTGGCACGCGGAAAAGTCCGCTGGCGATGGCACAGACGGAAATCGTTTGTCGGCAACTGATCAAGTGCCACCCTGATTTAGAAATCGAAGTGGTGGGAATCACCACACGCGGTGACCGGATTCTGGATGTGCCTTTAGCAGCGATCGGAGGCAAAGGCCTTTTTCTTAAGGAAATCGAAGAGGCATTGCTCGATGGGCGTATTGATTTTGCCGTGCATTCCATGAAAGATGTTCCTGCGCAATTGGCCAGGCCATTTCAGATTGCGGCTATCCTCGAGCGTGGCAATCCATTGGACGCATTTGTCTCTACTCGATTTGAAGCAATAGATCAGTTACCGCACGGGGCGCGTATAGGCACTTCTAGTCCACGGCGCAAAGCCATATTGAGAGGTCGTTACCCGCATGTCGAGATACTTGATGTGCGCGGTAACATCAATACCCGTTTAACGCAGTTGGCGGAAGGAAATTTCGATGCAATTATCCTTGCAGCGGCGGGTTTGGAGCGACTCGAATTGGATGATCAAATGCGTCAACTGATAGCCACTGAAGTGATGTTGCCGTCAGCGGGGCAAGGGGCGATTGGTATCGAGTGTCTTAGTGATGCGGATCGCGTGGTTGAATCGCTACACCCTCTCAATCATGGACCGACGAGGTCCTGCGTCGATACCGAACGGCTGATCAGCGCCCAAATGGGCGGTAGTTGCCATCTGCCGTTAGGTGCGTTCGCCACCATTAATGAACAGACGTCACTTGATCTGAAAGCGGTCGTAGGTGATCCGGAAGATGGGCAACTCGTTTTTTCACATGCCACCGGTAGCCTGGATGGTGGCCGTGAGTTGGCCTGCGAGGTCGTTGAAGATCTATTGCGTCAGGGAGCTGATGAGATCCTCCAGAGGGTGAATGCAATCGAATGACTTGAAGGGTGTGAAAGTGCTGGTGACACGCCCAGCGCACCAGAATCAGAAACTATGTGACCTGGTGCGTACGCATGGGGGTGAACCGGTAGTGTGCCCTTTGATCAACATTGAACCGACTTATGCCCATGACGCGCTTCTCACGGTGTTCACTGGGATTGATGAAAGTGATATCGCCATTTTTGTTAGCACGAATGCGGTGACTCATGGTTTGGGTGCGTTGAGATCGCAAGGCCAGACGTTATCCGAGTTGACCCAAGTGTTTGCTGTAGGCCCTACCACGGCGCTCATGTTGCAAGCTGCAGGCATTCGAGTGGATGGCGTGCCGTTGGGGTTATCGGGCGCTAATGGGTTACGTGCATTGCCGATCTTTCGCAATGTATCGAACCGGCGTGTTGTTGTTTTCAGAGGTAAGGGAGGAGAGCCAAGCTTGGTGGAATGGCTTAAACACGAAGGTGCGAGTGTGTTCGTCGCAGAGACTTACCGTCGTGTGATGCCAATAGCGATCAATCCTGCCGTCGTTGAGCTTTGTCAACAAGGGACTATTGATGTGATCACGCTGACCAGCGTAACCTCAGTCGAACATCTCTTTGCGTTATTGCCGGATAATACCCATCAGATGTTGAAAAACGCGACAGTCGTTACCCTAAGTCAACGCATTGCACAATATTGCGAGAACCAAGGTTTTCAGGGCGCGATTCTGGTTGCAGACGAGGCGAACGATCAGGCGCTCGTGGAAACAATCGTGCATCATTGTGACAGTGTTCGGCAAGGCCCACGATGGTGAGAAAGACGAGTGCCATCGGTCGGCACGGAAGATGCCCATGACTGAAAACCATGACCCTGATCTAATATCGGACGCGGTTGCCGAACGCTCTAGTAAGGAAAACCGAACTCGTCGGCGGATGGATGCCGTGCATGATCCCAACCAAGGCCATTCGGTCCCATCCGGTGAGGCAGACCAATCAGTGAGGGTTGATTCGCCTGCACCCACTCGTCGCCGAGATGATCACGGCGATGGTGAAGAAACTCGACCCAATGCGGTAAGCGAACATGCCCGCCCTTTCTCGTGGAGTGTGATAGCCGCAGTGGTGGTGGCAGTGGCGGCTTTAATGCTGAGTGCGGTGACCTGGTATTTCCAGAACCCACTGGGTAGTAACGAGCGGTTGGCACAGGAAAAGCGTCTCGAGGTTTTGCATCGGCAGATTTTAACGATTCAACAGGAGCATAAGAACGAGGTCGAGGAAGTCACGCGTTATCAGCAGGTGGCAGAGGAGCGGTATCAGAAGTTCCAGACAGAAATGGCAGCGGTCGGCGCAAGTGTTAACGCTCAATTGAGTCAAACGGTGACCGAGCAAGATGCTTTGAACGGTGATTTGCGCAGCGAAGTCAAGCGA
>CAJQRU010000034.1 GCA_905612355.1 uncultured Gammaproteobacteria bacterium | reverse complement strand
TGCAGCGTTAAATCTGACTAACGAACTTCTCAAGTTGCGCCGCTATCCCCAAGCACCTGAAGCGTTGTCGGAGAGAATACGAACGTTGCGCGAGCGGGTTCAGAACGTCGTCAGCGAGACGCCGATAGTTTCCTGATCCTGGTGTCGCTGGAACAAGCGAGATCAGTTAGACTGTTGTTGGCATCGCCTGCGGTGTTCGACTGTTTCCCTAATCCCTTAGAACCTAAATGACATATCGGGGATTGCCTTGCCGGCGTTGTTGTGCAGGTCCGGATTGTTTGATGACCGGAAAGCCTTAAGATGTCGCAGGTGCCCCAACTGAACCGATTGGTTCAAGGTACCCGGAACGGTACGGCACAAGCGGGCGATGCCACTTGCCTAGACAGATTTAACGTCCAATCGAAAAAACTGTAATGGCAGGACAGATCGCGTCATAGCCATGAGTTCGCGAGCGCAATATAAAAATAAGCTCCGCCGGGAGATGCGTCAGCGACGTCGGTCTCTGTCACTCACTGCCCAACGGCTTGCAGCCAAGGAGCTTGCGCGCCGAGTCACCCGTTTACAGGGGCTGACCAATGTTCATCGCATCGGAGCTTATCTCGCAACGGACGGCGAGATCGATCCGCTACCTGCCTTGATTGAGTTCATGCGCCGGAACCGGCGTTGCCTGTTGCCCGTGATTGTGCCGGGACGCCGGCCGAGGATTCGGTTCGCGAGTTTTAATCTGCACAGTCGGCTGATTGCTAATCGATTCAAGATAGACGAGCCTGATGTGCCGCGCCAAAACTGGTTCGATGCGCGTGAATTAGACATCATCCTGGTTCCGTTGGTGGCATTTGATGCTCAAGGCAATCGGCTGGGTCGTGGCGGTGCTTTTTATGATGCATCGCTGGCGTCGATGCGGCACCGCTTGCATCTTAAACGGCCACGACTGATTGGTCTTGCTCACGAATGCCAGCGTGTTGAGCGGCTCGAAACGGATAGTTGGGACATTCCGCTTGAGGGGATATTGACAGACCGACGCTTCCTGCGAGCCAAGGGCTAGCGTCTTTTCGGTTAAAAGCAGACAATGCGCCTATGAGGATTCTTTTCATCGGGGATGTTGTCGGTCGGCCGGGCCGGCGGGCATTACGACGACTGTTGCCTGAGATTCAGGATACACACAGTCCGGAATTGACCGTGGTTAACGCAGAAAACGCGGCCGGTGGATTTGGTGTGACTGCAGAAATTGTAGATGAGTTCCTGGCTTCAGGTGAGATCGATCTACTCACTTCCGGCAATCACATTTGGGACAAGCCCGAAGCACTGATTATTGTTGACGAAGAACCCCGTTTGCTCAGACCACAGAATTATCCCGACGGTACACCGGGCCACGGCTGGGGCATCGCGACCGCGTCAAATGGGGTAGAAGTAGGGGTGATCAACGTGATGGGTACGGTGTTCATGCACCCAACCCTTGATTGTCCATTTCGATGTGTCGATGCAGTGCTCGCTAGAAAACCAGATTCGGTCAGGGTGACATTAGTCGATTTTCATGCAGAGACGACCAGTGAAAAAATGGCGATGGGGTGGTACTTGGATGGACGGGTATCCGCGGTGGTCGGCACCCACACCCACGTGCCGACGGCAGATGAGCGAGTCTTACCAAACGGCACGGCGCACATCACTGATGTTGGTATGACCGGCTGTTACAATTCGGTCATAGGGATGCAGACGGACAAGGCGCTGCGCCGGTTTGTCGAGCGTGTCCCAGAGCGATTTGTGCCAGCCAGTGGACGCGGATCGGTGTGCGGAGTGATCATCGAGATCGATGAGATCGATGGTAAGAGTGTGTCAATCAAACGGGTCCGAATGGACGAAGACTGAGGTTAAGTGATGAGTTACTGGTTGATGAAAAGTGAACCCGAGACTTATTCGATCGATGATTTGGCCGCACAATCAAGGAAAACTGACCATTGGGATGGTATTCGCAATTATCAGGCACGCAATTTCATGCGTGACCAGATGGTGAAGGGGGATCTTGCTTTTTTCTACCACTCTAACTGTGCCGAACCGGCGGTGGTTGGTATGATGGCGATTGTCGGCAAGGCCTATCCAGACCACACGCAGTTTGATTCACAAGAAAAGTACTTCGACCCAGATAGCCCTTCTGACAATCCGCGCTGGTTGATGGTCGATGTCCGTTTTCGGCGCAAGTTTTCGAATATAGTCACGTTACGTGCGATGAAGTCAGAGAAGGGTCTATCTGAAATGCGCCTGGTTCAGCGGGGGAATCGACTGTCCATTCTGCCAGTCACTGTTAGGGAATGGCGTCATATTCTAAAAATGGCAGGTGAGGTCTGATCGGGCTGGTCTACCGTCTATGCGATTGTTTCGATTTGTAACCTTAGGGCTGCTGTTGCTCAGTGTGATGGGTTGTGGTGCACCGGAGCAGTCAGCTCAACTTGTAAAGGAATCTCAACTCATGGTCCGAATGACAACATCTCTTGGTGTGATTGAACTTGAACTTGATGCGGTTAAGGCGCCTAAGACAGTGAAGAATTTTGTTGAATATGCCAACAGTGGTCACTATGACGACACCATCTTTCACCGCGTGATTCCTGGGTTCATGATCCAAGGAGGTGGTATGGGTCCGGGGATGAAAGAGAAAGCCACCGGGACACCACTAGAAAACGAGGCGGATAATGGACTCAAAAATGCGATTGGCACGGTCGCGATGGCGAGAACCAACGACCCTCATTCAGCAACTTCTCAGTTTTTTATTAATGTGTCGGATAACGGATTTCTTGACCATACCGCTAAATCGGCGGCCGGCTGGGGCTATGCAGTGTTCGGTCGGGTTGTCAGCGGAATGGATGTGGTTGAGCAGATTGTCGCGGTGCAAACCGGCAACGTCGGCGGCCATGGTGATGTGCCGGTGGAAGACATCGTGATCCAGTCCCTGGAGGTCGTCGCTTCCGACTAGTTCATGCCGCGAGGGCACAGCATGCCATTGGTAGGGACAAAAGGCGTTCACCACGGGACGATTCCCCTATCTTGCAGTCTTGCCCCCGACTGATTAATTGACGGGGCAGTCGTTGTCACGCAATCTTAATTTCCCGCCGGACTTGCCGATCACGGCGAAGCGGGCCGAGATTGCCGCTGCGATTCGGCAAAATTCAGTCATTGTGGTCAGTGGTGAGACGGGCTCGGGTAAGAGCACGCAGTTACCCAAAATTTGTCTTGAAGCTGGTAGGGGTCAATCAGGCTTGATTGGTCATACTCAGCCGCGCCGTATCGCCGCGCGCAGCATCGCCACCCGCATTGCATCAGAGCTTGATGTGGCGCTGGGAAGTCTCGTCGGATATCGAGTGCGTTTCGATGAGCGCCTCAGTGGTGAAACCCTCATCAAGGTGATGACCGATGGCATGTTGTTGTCAGAGCTGGAGTCGGATCGAGCGCTGAGGCAGTACGATACGCTCATCATTGACGAAGCTCATGAACGTTCGCTCAATATTGATTTCTTGTTGGGGTACTTGAGGCAGTTTCTTCCGCGTCACCCCGATTTTCGGGTAGTGATCACCTCGGCAACGCTCGAGACCGAGAAGTTTTGCCGTTACTTTTCGAATGCGCCACTCATCCACGTGTCCGGCCGCAGTTATCCGGTGGAGATTCGCTATTGTCCGGTTGATGAAGACGCGGGTGATGAATCTGTGGCCATCGCAATACGGGAGGCAGTGGAACAGTTGAGTCGGGAAGGTCCAGGTGACATGTTGGTGTTTTTGCCGGGAGAGCGCGAGATACGGGAAATCAGTGAGGAACTAAGGCACCACGTTGGTGATGAAATTGAACTGTTGCCGCTTTATGCGCGACTCACCGCGAGTGAACAGCACCGTATCTTCTCTCCCCGTCCTGGCCAGCGGATTATTCTGGCCACCAATGTGGCGGAGACGTCGTTGACGGTTCCCGGTATTCGTTATGTGATCGATCTCGGTCTCGCCCGCGTGAGTCGATATAACCCTGCCAGTAAGGTGCAACGCTTGCCAGTAGAGGCGATTGCTCAGGATTCTGCCGATCAGCGCGCCGGCCGTTGTGGCCGATTGTCACCCGGCATTTGTGTGCGTCTCTATAGCGAAGCGGATTACGCAGCGAGGGCAGCCCACACGGACCCGGAAATTCTACGCAGTTCGCTGGCAGCTGTAGCTCTGA
>CAJQRU010000033.1 GCA_905612355.1 uncultured Gammaproteobacteria bacterium | reverse complement strand
CCCGGGATGTCACCGACGCCGAGCGTGTCGTCATGTCACCCGCCGATACCTTCTTGTCAAATGGCCGGATCTCCACATCAACCACGCTACAGATGGTCTCAAAAACCTGGGCCGTATCATCTTCGACCTGAACCGTACGTAATTTCTGCTGCGCCCGGAAGTAATCGATCAGGGGCTCTGACTCAACGAGGTAAGCGTCGAGTCTCTTAGAAAACGTCTTCGCTTGATCATCGGAGCGGCGCGCTAAATTTACAGAACCACACTGATCACACACACCACGTTTCTCAGTTGGTATGAAATAACGATTAAAAATTGCGCCACAATCACTGCAGGTAATACGACCGGTCACCCGTTTCAGCAGGCGCTCAGGCTCGATGCAAAAATTCAGCGCCAATTGCAGGGGGCGATCCATCCAACTCAAACGAGTATCAAGCTCCTGTGCTTGCGGTATGTTTCTTGGAAATCCGTCCAGGATGAATCCGCGTCGACTATCAGGAGCGCGCAGACTGTCAGTCACCGCATCGATAACAATGCCATCAGACACTAACTGTCCAGCCTTGAGACTAGCTGACACCCGCTTGCCCAACTCATTACCCGCCTCCACAGCGGCCCTGAGAATGTCGCCTGTTGAAATCTGCGGAACCCGGTAATGGGCAGATAACTGCTTGGCCTGCGTGCCCTTACCTGATCCTGGCGCGCCTAGTAATACAATTCGCATCGTGGTCTAAGCAATCCTGAGCCGTCATCAACCTAGCGACCGCAAATCCGAGCCGCCCGGCTAATTTCATGAAAAAAGGGGGCGTACACTACTTCGGTCAAGATTCAGGTGTCAATGGCATCGCTTGAATTATCGACATTTACGCCAAAGATTGCCTCCAGAAGCGTTAAAATACCCCGCCAGTAGCGTGAGCCGCGCTTGCGTAACTCGTCCCTAGCAACTGTGCCTTTCGAACCCCTATAAGCGAAACCCGGGACTTTTTGGTGACACCCCCACTATCAGATTCACCAACTCCTTTGCAATGACTATAAAAAGCCCATCACGGTTAATTTGGCCCGATACCGAAGCCCCCCCTGAGGTCGGTGGGAGAAACGGTATGGAGTGTCCGACCGTATGCTGGCCCACTCGTCAAGCCAATGTCGTAGGGCTTTAGATTGAAAATACAGGTTATCGATCAGAATCCTTCTTCAGACCCCCGCGAGCCGTGTGGCGCGGGCCATTTGGAGTATGCGACGCTTAAAAGATGCGTTGCGGCACTACCCACGGGGCCATCAGACCATAAACGAGAAGGCGTTTTTCCCGGCTCTAGTGGACCTGCTTTGACGTTCGCTGCCGGTAAGCTACGCTTTGACACAATGGAGATCGCTGCCTCACTCAGAGAAACGATAAGATCTTAGCCATGACAAAACGACAAAATATCTTCTATGCGCAATCCGGCGGGGTGACGGCGGTGATTAATGCGAGTGCTTGTGGCGTTCTTGAGACAGCCGCCAAACACAAGAAAGCAATCGGCCGTGTTTATGCCGGCCGCAACGGCATCATCGGCGCCTTAACTGAAGATTTAATCGATACCAGCCGAGAGACCAAACAAGCCATATCGGCCCTGCGTTACACGCCCGCTGGCGCTTTCGGCTCCTGCCGATACAAGTTGAAGGGGCTTAACGAGAACCGGGCCCAATATGAGCGTTTGATCGAAGTATTCGAAGCCCACAATATCGGCTATTTCCTCTACAACGGAGGGGGAGATTCCGCTGACACCTGCCTGAAAGTATCGCAGTTATCGAAAAATATGGGGTTCCCCATTCAGGCGATCCATATACCCAAGACCGTAGACAATGACTTACCCATTACCGACAACTGCCCTGGGTTTGGGTCCGTAGCAAAGTACATCGCCATCTCTACACGCGAAGCGAGTTTCGATGTCGCGTCGATGGCGAAGACCTCTACTAAGGTTTTCGTTCTCGAAGTCATGGGTCGACACGCCGGCTGGATCGCAGCGGCTGGGGGCATGGCCGCAGACAGCGACCATGATATACCCATTCTGATCCTGTTCCCGGAAGTTCCGTTCGAGCGGCGCCGCTTTATAGCAGCAGTGAAACAAAAGGTAAAAACATACGGTTACTGCTCTGTGGTCGTATCCGAAGGTCTACGTGATCGCCAAGGGAGGTTTCTCTCGGACCAGGGATTGCGCGATGCGTTCGGCCACGCTCAACTCGGGGGCGTAGCTTCAGTCATCTCAACGATGGTCAAGGACGATCTGGGCCTTAAATATCACTACGCTGTCGCTGACTACCTGCAACGGTCTGCGCGTCATATCGCATCACTGACTGATGTTTCGCAAGCCTATGCCGTGGGCCAAGCGGCGGTGGAACTGGCCCTCCGAGGAAAAAATTCCATTATGGCCAGTATCGTCCGCACGTCGAACAAGCCTTATCGCTGGCGCATCGGTGAAGCCAAATTGAGCCGCGTCGCTAACCGCGAAAAGATGATGCCGGCGAGTTTCATCACACGCGACGGTTTCGGCATTACCCAGCGCTGCCGGACCTACCTCGAACCATTAATGAAAGGCGAAGATTATCCACCCTACCGTAACGGTCTACCACGCTACGTCAGACTGAAAAACACGGCTGTACCGAAAAAACTGAAGACTCCCTTTGCGCTCTGAAATCGCATACGACATTCACTTCCGGCAAACGCCCAAACCATTGCACGCAGGAGTCAATCGGCAGCTATGGTTTCAATACGAGCACGAGGCGATAATCGGTAGGTTGATGGCTAGTCCTTAACTCTAGCCATCAACGTTGCGGCAATCCTATTGACGAACACGAATGCATTAAACATGGACCAAAAAGTAATTCCGACCCAGTTGCACAGGGTGGAAACTGAACCCTACTACGCTTCGCAAGGGAGCGAGATTGAGCTATTTGAAGCCGCTTACCGTAACCAGATTCCGATTCTCCTAAAGGGGCCGACGGGCTGCGGAAAAACCCGCTTCATGGAACACATGGCTTTCCGTCTTTCCCGACCTTTGGTGACGGTGTCCTGTCACGACGACCTAACTGCCTCGGACCTGGTCGGGCGCTTTCTGATCGTCGGGGGGGAAACCCAATGGGTCGACGGCCCGTTAGCTCAAGCAGTGCGCTGCGGTGCATTGTGCTACCTCGACGAAGTGGTTGAGGCACGCAAGGACACCACGGTTGTGATTCATCCCCTTGCCGATGAGCGGCGGGTACTGCCGATTGAAAAGACCGGTGAGTTATTGCGGGCCACCGAGGCTTTTGGGCTGACGATTTCCTATAACCCCGGATATCAGAGCGTATTAAAAGATCTCAAACAAAGCACGCGGCAGCGCTTTGTCGCCATTGAATTCGGGTACCCCAGCGCTAAACTCGAAACAGAGATCGTTGTTCGTGAATCCGGCCTGGACGAGAACACCGCCGCTTTGCTGGTTAAGTACGCTGCCATGACACGCAATCTAAAGGGGAACGGGCTGGAAGAGGGCGCCAGTACCCGCTTGCTCGTTCATGCCGGAAAATTAATGGTCAGCGGGGTTGACGCACGGGTCGCCTGTCAGGGCGCTATTGTAGAATCACTCACCGATGAACCAGAGATGCTTGCTGCAGTAAACGAACTCGCCACATCGCTTTTTTGACGCTATCGGGGGTGCTGACTACTCGCGAGGCACAATCAGCCTCGGTTTACTTGCTTTCGAACGCACTCGGTCGATAGCTCGATTCACTAGTCGGTTGCGCAGCATATATAACAGGCACGATCGTTTGCCGGGAAAATCCATCAATGCCAACCCCATCAACACCGTGAGAATCCCCTGACCTGGCAATACCAACATAGCCATGCCGAGCAATAAGAGAATCCAGCCGGCAATATTTCTCGCAAGAGTCCCCATCAACGATCGAACCCCGTGTCTTTGAGGACCCACCGCAGGATCGCGCCGAGTAACAAAGTAGTCCGCAGGCATCCGGGTCAGTGCCACGATGACCAAACTGGCGTACAGAAGGGTCAACCCGACCGACCCGATCGTGATCAAAGTAACCATAGCGGGGTGTTGTTGAATCCAGTCAAGAACAAGGGACAGGCTAACCATCGGGTTACAAGAGAAATTGTCGGGAGTCGAGTACATCATGCCGTAGCCGAGACACTGCGGCAACGTCGGATCGCTATCGCCCAACGGGAATTACAATGACAGCTTTCCAGTCTTGAACATTTCTGACCCCAAGTTATGAAACGCATCGCAACAGCACTAACCAGCGGACTGATCGAAGAGCGACTCGATGACATACTCGATGCGGTTCTTTCCTCGCGCCGCACGGCCACCGAACCTGCACGTACATTAGCCAAACGCAATCGCCCTGAGCAGGATTTCATATTTTACTGGCTCGG
>CAJQRU010000032.1 GCA_905612355.1 uncultured Gammaproteobacteria bacterium | reverse complement strand
ACGGATCTTCGTGGGCGCAGCGCTGAACTTACAGAGCTGGCGGGGGAAAAGTGGTCTTTAGAAACACGAATCCAGCAGCTCAATGCTGTAAAAGACGGGCTAACGGTTTCACTAAAGGGGATGAAGGATGACCGGGATCGCCTGTTGCGCACAGAGAGGGTGCTACAACGTGAGAAAGACCGGCTGTTGGCGCAGTTAACCGAAACAAGGCAACAGCAGGAAGGCGGTGAGGTTGAAATTGTCCGGTTAAGGCGCCAGGTCGTGGAACGCGACGAGAAAGAACAGGCCTTAGTGGGCGAGCGCGAAGCGGCACAAAACGCCATCGAGCGCCTTGAGAAGAAACGATCCCGCCTGGTGGAGCAGGCCGCGGCATTACGGTCTGAGAATGCCCAATTGGCCAGCGATTATCTGGAGGCGCAGCGAATCCAGCGGCAGATGCGCGAAGACATAGCCGGTTACTCGAAAAAACTCGACACGGCAGAGGGCGCACAGCGGATGTCGGTCCAGTCATTGGTGGCGCGAAAAGCACGTTATGCTAAGGAGATCACGGCGCTGCAGACGGAGCAGCGAGCGCTGGTAGATGAGTTAAAGGGTCAGTACAGTGCGCTTCAGGTGAAATACGATCGCCTGGTTCGGCCCGCCCGCACATTTCTAGGTAAGCACGTTGTCCGCATTGGGTACTGGAAGGAAGGCGGTATATTTCGATACTCTCTGCGCGAGCCGCGGGAAACGCAGGCAAGGAATGTTAATGAACAACAGCTACATCGCTCGCTTACCGCGCTGAAAAGCGTCTATGGCAAACGGCTATACACAAAAATCCTGTTTCCCCGCGAGGCGGAATTGTCGCAAAAAGATGCGTGGCGGTTCACGCACCAGATTCTTCGTCAGTACGACTACTATTCTCAGCAGGTAACAAGATGATCGAGTACCCGGAATCCTTTGATGTGATCGTGATCGGTGGTGGGCATGCCGGAACGGAGGCCGCGTTGGCTTCTGCACGCCAGGGTTGCAGCACATTGTTAGTCACCCACAGTGTGGAGTCACTCGGGCAAATGTCGTGCAACCCGGCCATTGGGGGTATTGGCAAGGGACACATTGTCAAAGAAATTGATGCGCTGGGGGGCGCCATGGCGCTGGCTACCGACCGTGCCGGCATCCAGTTTCGCACGCTTAACGCACGCAAGGGCCCGGCTGTCCGCGCGACCCGCGCCCAAGCCGATCGCACGCGATACAAACAAGCCATTCGGACGCAGCTGGACAACCAGAAGAACCTCGCCTTGTTACAACAGACCGTGGACGATCTTTTGATCAGCGACAAAACGGTCTGGGGGGTGGTGACAAACAGCGGCATTCGCATTCGGGGGACAAGCGTGGTGCTTACCGTGGGGACGTTTCTCGGCGGGCGGATTCACATGGGCCTTGAGAGCCATGCCGGGGGTCGAGCGGGTGAGCCTGCGGCTAATCGTCTGGCAGAGCGTTTAAGGGCGCTGCCGTTCCGCGTGGCACGGCTGAAGACCGGAACGCCGCCGCGGCTTGATGGGCGCACGATCAACTTTGACCAACTTGAAAACCAATTTGGTGATGAACCCAGGCCGGTTTTTTCTTATCTTGGTGATCGCTCGATGCATCCGCGACAGGTGTGTTGTTACCTAACAGCTACCAACGAGATGACGCACGACATCATTCGGGAGAATCTCGATCGCTCACCGATTTACGGTGGCGAGATTGAAGGAACGGGACCGCGCTATTGCCCCTCGGTGGAAGACAAAGTGGTGCGTTTTGCAGAACGGACTTCGCACCAGATCTTCGTTGAGCCAGAGGGGCTGGATACACCGGAAATCTACCCGAACGGGATTTCGACAAGCCTGCCCTTCGATGTGCAATGGAAACTTGTTCAGAGCATTCGGGGTTTTGAACGCGCGCGCATCACGCGGCCAGGTTATGCCATTGAATATGATTATTTCGACCCAAGAGACCTGCAGCTGTCGTTGGAGACGCGGGCACTAGAGGGGCTATTCTTTGCGGGTCAGATCAACGGCACCACAGGTTATGAAGAGGCGGCCGGCCAGGGATTGGTGGCAGGGCTCAATGCGGGGCGCCGAAGCAAAGGGTTGGCGGCGTGGACTCCACGTCGTGATCAGGCCTACATTGGCGTGATGATCGACGACTTGGTGACTCGCGGTGTGACCGAGCCGTACCGGATGTTCACGTCGCGCGCGGAGTACCGGCTTCAGTTGCGAGAGGACAATGCGGACTTGCGTTTGACGGAAACGGGTCGTGAACTCGGTCTGGTAGAGGATGAACGCTGGCAAAGCTTCAACACCAAACGAACTCGGCTCGACGATGAGCGAAGGCGCTTGAGTGGATATTGGATTAAACCGGGAGATCCTGTTGCCGAAGCATTGCTTGGACAAGCAGTTAAAGAGAAGACGCGTGCGATTGATTTGCTCAAACGGCCGGAAATGACCTACGAGCAGGTGCTTACGCTTACCAGCGGGCCTGATGGAGCGACTGACCGTGCTATTGCTACGCAACTCGAAGTGGAGGCGCGGTATGCCCCTTATATTGAGCGCCAGAACGATGAGATTGAACGCCGCCGCCGTCATGAAACGATGACAATACCCGATGATTTTGACTATAGGAAGGTTCGGGGGCTATCGAGCGAAGTCACAGATAAGCTGGTGAGTCATCGTCCGGTGTCGCTGGGTCAGGCATCGCGTATTTCTGGGGTTACCCCGGCGGCCATTTCTTTACTGTTGGTCCATCTGCATAAGCGCGCGGTGCTCTCGGCGGCCTAATTCCATTGATGCAGGGCGCTTCCAATTCGCCCGAGACCCGGTTGCGTGAGGGTGCAGGTCGTTTGGGGTTGGACCTGAGCGCCGTGGCGGTAGCCCAGTGCCTCGATTTCGTTGCATTGCTTCTCAAGTGGGGGCGGGTACATAACCTGACTGCCACGCGTGATGCCGGTGAGATAGTCACGCGACATCTTTTGGACAGCCTGACGATATTGCCGTTGGTGCGCGGCCAGCACATGTTGGATATTGGCAGCGGGGCAGGGTTTCCTGCTTTTCCCCTGGCCATAGCGCGACCGGATAACCGCTGGGTCCTGATTGAGGCGAGGCAGAAAAGGGCAAGTTTTCTTGAGCACGTGATTAGGCAGTTGCAATTGACGGGAATAACGGTGATCAATGGCCGTGTAGAGGATTATCGACCGCAACGGCTTTCTGATACGCTAGTCGTGCGGGCCTTCGCGCCCCTTCCTGAGTTGGTGGCTTCGACCCGGCACCTATGGCACGCGCGGGCTACGGTAATCGCCATGAAGGGAAAGGAGCCGTTTGAGGAGTTGAAGGCTTTGCCTAAAGAAGTACGGGACTGCGCAACCGTGGTGCCACTGGCGGTTCCAGGGTTGGATGCTAGCCGCCACGCAGTGGTTTTCAGTAACTTGAGCGGCGGTGCTGCCGGCTAACGTGGGTGATACCATGACTAGAACGATCGCCGTTGCTAATCAGAAAGGCGGTGTGGGTAAAACCACAACAGCGATCAATCTCAGTGCTTCGCTGGCCAGGATGCGCCGCCGCATTCTACTGGTTGATCTTGACCCCCAGGCCAACGCCAGTGCGGGTTGTAATATTGATCGAGAGGGTATTGAGCACAGCAGTTACTCGGTTCTTCTTGGTTTGTGCGAGGCTCGTGAAGCGATCTTGACGACCGCATTTGGCGTCGATGTATTGCCAGCGGAGGCCGATCTGGCGGGTCTTCAGGTCGAGCTCGCTGGGGCGGAAGACCGGGATTTTCGTTTACGCAGTGCGCTAAAGACACTCGACGAGTACGACTACATCTTGATCGATTGTCCACCCGCGTTAAACATGTTGACGATTAATGCGTTGATAGCAGCGAGTTCTGTTCTGATTCCTGTTCAGTGTGAGTACTTTGCTTTGGAGGGCTTGTCCGGATTGCTTGAGACCATTGCGCGGGTCCGGCAGGCACACAATCCCAGCCTCGCAATCGAAGGGCTGCTTCGGACCATGTATGATCGCCGCAATCGCCTTGCCAATGAGGTGGCGGACCAACTGCGCCAGCACTTCCCGGACAATCTGTTTCGCACGGTAGTGCCAAGAAACGTGCGCTTGGCCGAATCACCCAGTTACGGGATGCCCGTGATCGACTACGATGCAAAGTGTGCCGGCAGCGAGGCATACCTAGCGTTAGCTGGGGAAATGATAGCACCGGTGAGCGGCGGCACCACTGAACTGAAAACACGCACTAACCTGTGAGCGAACCGTGACAAAGAAAGCAAGATTAGGTCGTGGGCTGGGTGCCCTACTCACTGAGGTTGAGAAAACGGTCAACGAGGGGGACGGAGCGCTGCGCCAGCTGCCCCTCGACAGCATTCGGCAAGGCCGTTACCAACCGCGTGTGCGTATCGATGAGGAGAGCTTGCGAGAGCTTGCGGCATCGATTGCCAACCAGGGCATCATTCAGCCGATTGTCGTGCGCGAGACCGTTGCCGGGGGCTTCGAGTTGATCGCCGGGGAACGACGCTGGCGAGCTAGCAAGCTCGCAGGGTTAACAGAAATCCCCGCGCTGATCCGACAAGTTTCAGATGAGAGCGCGCTGGCGGTGGCGCTAATCGAAAACATCCAACGCCAAGAGCTCAATCCGATTGAAGAGGCGGCCGGATTCAGGCGGCTCTTGGATGAATTCGGGATGACTCACCAGCAGGTTGCTGAGCAGGTGGGACGGTCGCGAGCGGCAGTGTCGAACTTATTGCGACTGCTCAATCTTGTCCCAGTCGTTCGAGAACACCTGGAACTGGGTCGTATTGAAATGGGACATGCCCGGGCCGTGCTCGCGCTGCCACGAGAGCAACAGCAGACCGCTGCCGCATCGGTGATACAACGACGACTGTCTGTGCGTCAGACCGAAAAGCTGGTCAGGCGCCTGTTGAGCGGTGTGCGTAAGAGCAAGCGGGTGCTGCAGGTTAAAGACGCAGACATCAGTAAACTGGAGACAGAGCTTTCTGAAGCGTTGGCAGCGCCGGTAGTGCTGGAGGATAACGGAGGCAAGGGCCGCGTAATTATTCAATACCACAGCCTTGATGAGCTCGACGGGATCATTCAGAAGTTCCGATGACATGCAGGCTGCATGAGCAACGCTACACTTACTTACGCTGGATACCGATAACGTGGCCCGCTTGGGGCGGTTTGGCGAGTTCTTGGTGGCGCAGCATCATCGCGGCAAGTTTGTCGATTGCCGCATTCGGCAGGACCGAGGATCGACGAATTTCAAGGTTGACGTGCATTAGCAACTGCTCGCCGGTTGCGGCAAGAAAACCGGCATCCGCATGGTACATGTTGAGAAAGCAGTGCAGTCGTTTGCTGTCGTAATCGAGCAGTTGGCAGGTGATAAGGATCGGATCACCGAGCTTTAGTTCGCGAAGATAGGTAACGTGTTGTTCCAACGTAAACGTAGATGCGTTCGTTTGGCGCACATAGTCTAGACCTAGACCCAATTGGTCTAACAGGTGGTCGGTTCCATATTGATCGAATGCAACGTTGTAATAGGCCATGTTCATGTGGCCGTTGTAGTCGATCCACTCGGAGGCAACCTCGACAACGGGGCAGTTGAGAAGTTGCTCGGACAAATTTTCGATCAGCGCCATGGCGGTTAATCCGTGTTAGCGTTTTCTTGCTTGCGTGTCGCATTCATGACGTCCACTAACACGGCGATGCTAGCGATGAAGATAAAACTCAGCAAGTAAATCCAAGCAAAGGGAAAGACCTGTTGGATAGGCAGCATCACTGTTTCCCAACTTGATAGTGTCATCGCCCGGACTAGCATCAGCATAGCTATCCCAACGTCAGACCAACGCGCAGGATCTGTGTCAGCGAAAACCATGGAGCCGAAGGTTCCGTAAATATAGACCATGATGAATAACAGTAGACAGACATAAAAGATTCTGGGGATGGCTTTGAGCATGCTGTCGATGATGAATCGCAACGCCGACAGGACAGAGATCAGGCGTGGTACTCGGAAGATTCGCAACAGACGAAGCAAGAAGGCGGATTCGCTGCGGTCAATGGGCATCAAGGAAATCAAGACGATCGTGCTATCGAATATGTTCCAGCCATTTTTTAGGAAATCCCGTTTCCTTGGTTCGCCGATGAAGCGGACTAATAACTCAACTATAAAAAAGAGTGTGATCGCATAATCCATTTGGTCAATCAATAAAAGAGCGGCGTCGCTGAGTGGATAAGTGCGCCCGCCCGAGGCAACCGCCGATAACAGAATGACGCCGATAACGACGGCTTGAAACCATCGGTTGTTACGAAGAGAGTTAAAGAAATCGATCATTGTTTTGCATTTGGTGCGTTGTCGTGCCCAACGCCCGGGTACTGGTCGCGGTGAATGCAATACTTGGCAACTGTTTTGGCCCACGGTTGCCCAGCGAGTAACTTTTCTCGAAAATGGGTCAGGCGCACAACACGTGCACTCCCTACCGCCTCGACACCGCGCGCGAAGAGGGGTTCAGGAAGACAGCTGGCAGTGGGGCCAATGACGGCAATCCGTGCCGAGGTTGAGCAGTGACTAAGCACCTCATCTAGAGTCCCGTTAAGCAAAGTGAGCGCGGTGATGAAGACCGGGTTGCAGTCCTTGAGTTGAGCAAGATCCAGCGTCACCGTAAAACGTCCCACCTCACCGAGAAACCGGGCGTCTTGTTCGATAATAGTCAGCGATGCTTCATCGGGCACCAGATCAAGCAGGGGGCGGAAGAAGCCAACCATGCCGACGTGATCGCCGCTACGTGGGTGAAGCCCCACCAGGGGGTCGGGTGCCAGGTCGAGTTGGTGTGGGGTGTTGGCGAAGTGGTGTTGGCTGAGCGCATTGCAGGCGCCGAGGCCAAGCGTGCAGAGTGCTGCGTTTTTACTAGCGAATTCTTGTGCTAATGAAAGCGCGCAATAGCCGAGGATGGGGACCGATTCAATCGCGCCGTGCAAAGCCGGCAGGGCGTTATCAAAGTGGGTAGGAAAAAACCCACAACTCCCATCAGCGAGCTCAATAGCACCAAATTTCTTGCACGGTGTGCCATCGGCTCTTACAGGGGGCAGATGAATTCCGCTTACTGCTGGGACGTTGTTGTCCTGGCAAGCCGCTTCAATGGCGTCAATCAGGTCTTGGTTAAAGGACATGGGTAGCCTCGTGCAGGGTTCGCGTGCCAAGGCCGTCGAAGTCTCGTTGTCGAAAAGCTTCGTAGACAGCGATTGCAACCGCATTGGAGAGATTGAGGCTGCGGCTGCCCGCGCGCATCGGCAATAACAACTGGTGTTCCGATGGTGTGTGTTTGGAGACGGCGGTGGGCAGGCCATTTGTTTCAGAACCGAAGATGAGTGCGTCACCGGGCTGGAACTCGGCCTGGTGATAAGGACGGGTGTGGTGACTGGAGTAGGTAAAGCGACGCTCATCCGGATGCTGCTCGATAAAGGAGTCGAAGTCGGGATAAACGCTGACGCTTGCCATTATCTGGTAGTCCAGTCCTGCCCGGCGCAAACTGCGGTCATCGAGATCAAACCCAAGTGGTGCGATGAGGTGTAAACGGCACCCAACGTTCGCGCATAAGCGAATGATGTTGCCCGTATTGGGGGGAATCTGCGGTTGACACAGAACCACTTCAAACATGCTGGCACATTTTACCGATGCGGCGTTAGAGCGGCTTAACCACGGCCAGTACGATGACCGCTACCAGGATTAAGACGGGGACTTCGTTAAACCAGCGATAAAACACGTGGCTGCGTTGATTGCGATCGTGGTTGAAGAGATAAACCAGTCGGGCGCAGAAAAGATGATAGCCGATAAGCGTAGCGACTAGAATGAGCTTGGCGTGCAGCCAACCGCTGCCGCTGCCCAGTCCGTATCCAAGCCATAACCACAAGCCGCAGCCCACCGTGAGAAGTCCCCCGGGTGTGGCAATGCCGTAGTACAGCTTTCTTTCCATTATCTTGAAGCGAGCCTGGCTAGCCGCGTCATCGGCCATGACGTGGTAGACGAAAAGGCGTGGCAGGTAGAACAACCCCGCGAACCACGTCACCATGAAGATAAGGTGAAAAGATTTGACCCAGAGCATGCCGGCGGCCTCGCCGAATCAGACGCGTTGTTTCTGGACACACCAGCAAAAAGAAACCAACGTGTCCTGTTAGCCTAGAAGGCGAAGATCATAACATGCGCGATAGCCCGTATCCCGAGGCGTTGTTCCCGCGTTGGACGCACAGCCTATAGATTTCTAAACTTAGTCAATTGACGTCGTTGTCGCTTGTCCGGCCGGCCAGGCGTGACGCCCACATTCCGCTGTTGTTGGAGTTCTGCCTGGCGAAGACGGCGTCGTTCACAGCTGTCGTCATCCTCCTGATACAGTGCAGCGGCGAGTGCGGGCGCGAGGCGCTTTTCTGCAAGATCGATAATTTCGACATCGTAAGTCAGGGGCCCCTTTCGGATTTCAACGCGATCCCCTGTAAAAACGCGCTTGCCGGGCTTCGCACGTTGCTGATTGACAACAATGTGGTTGCGGCGGGCGGCCTCGCTGGCCAAATGACGCGTCTTGAAAAAGCGGGCCGCGAATAGCCATTGGTCGAGGCGCACGCCCTGATCGTTGCTCATAGGGGTAGCATTAGATGAATGGGAGCGCAATAGTGCCATTGTTGCCGCTAAGGCGGCAGAGTTGGAATCGATATGATTTCTTTAAATGAGTTGTCTTTGGTATTAGCAGGCCATGAGCCTGCACTGATTGATCGCTCTGACGGGGATAATCGGGCAGCGGTGGCTATGATTATCGATAGCAGTGGTTCTCAAAGCGACCCGAAGATTATCTTTATTGAGCGGGCACAAGATCCGAAAGATCCCTGGTCCGGCCATATGGCCCTCCCAGGAGGGCGCTGTGAGACAAGTTCAGAGAGTGTCATAGATGCGGCACGCCGCGAGACTCGCGAGGAAATTGGGCTTTATCTTCCACGCGATAGTTTGCTCGGTCGTCTTGATGATTTACAGGGTAGACATGCCGGGCGGAGTCAGGGCCTGGTCATTTCTTGCCTGGTGTTTGGTGTCGATAAAAAGGCCGCATTCACGCCTAATCACGAGGTGGCGGATATCGTGCAGGTGCCGTTTTCGGTATTGTTGGATAAAGGTAACCGCACAACGATTGAGTACCCTGTTCTGGGTTCAGGGCGTTATCCGGCGGTGCATTTTGTTCCAGATGACTCGCGTGTTATTTGGGGTTTGACCTACCGTTTCCTCAGGCAATTGGTGGGATTGTTCGGGTATTGCTTGCCAGAATCATGACGCAGTGTCTCGCCGCGATGTCCTCGCTCGTTCTCGAGATATTCAACATAGGGCGCCACCTTTGGGCCGAGTCTGGCAATCGATTATCATCGGTTTGTGGTCCACGGTAACGCCCGTATAGGGTCAAGAGGTGAAGAACCAATGACACCCTCAAACACGCGATCCGTTTTATTGGGAACACTACTGTCAGCGCTCTGGCTGATGTTGTCTGGCCATTGGAATGTACGCTTGCTTCTGTTGGGTCTTTTGTCTGTCGTGGTGACTGTGTGGATGGCGCGGCGCATGGGGATCGACGACGCTGAGGGGCTGCCCGTGCAACAGTTACCGCGGTTAATCGCTTACTTGCCATGGCTAGCGCGGGCGGTCGTTGCGTCGAATATAGACGTCGCTCGCTGCGTCGTGACGCCATCACTGCCGATTGAGCCGGTGACGGTGCGGGTGCACGCTGACCAAAAGACAGCAGTCGGGCGGGTGGTTTACGCGAATTCGATTACTTTGACCCCGGGGACGATTACTCTTGAAGTGGAGGAGAACTCAATTGAGGTTCACGCGCTGACAGGCGAAGGTGCCCGAGATCTTTGTACAAACGAGATGGGCCGACGCGTGACAGCCTGTGAAGCGCTCTAGATGCTAACGCTGATTTTACTTGTGTTGCTGGTATCCATGGCGCTCGCATTACTGCGTGCCGTGAAAGGCCCGACGGTATACGATCGAATTCTAGCAGCCAACGCTTTCAGTACAAAGACAGTGCTGCTGATCACGGCACTTGGCTTTTTGGTCGGTGAGGCGGAGTACTACATTGATATAGCGTTGATGTATACCCTAGTCGGTTTTATCGCTACGGTGGCGGTGCTCAAAGTTTCTGAATTCGGCAACTTGGGCCAATCGGGTGCTGTCCGGTCGACCCCAGCAGAACAGTCGCACAAATGATTGATATCGTGAGTATTGCGAGCGCAATTTTCCTCTTGGTGGGCAGCGTGTTCACGCTGATCGGAAGTATCGGCATTGTCCGCATGCCAGACGTGTTTACGCGATTGCATGCAGCGGGGATCACCGACACGCTTGGCGCAGCGGGCGTGCTACTTGGCTTGGCCCTGCAGGCTGGATTCAGTCTTCTGTTGGTCAAGTTGTTACTGATGCTGGTGTTTTTATTGTTGCTGAATCCAACGGCTTGTCATGCGTTGGCGCGGGCGGCGCTTCATGGATTGCGCCGGCCATGGATGGGACTAACACATCATGATTGAAGTAGTCACTGTCATTTTATTTGGCATGCTTGCAGTGACGGCAATAGCGGCTATCCGGCTGCACGATCTGTTTGCTGTCGTCATGATGTTCAGTATTTACAGCCTGTTGGCAGCGGCGGTATTCGTCGCGATGGATGCTGTGGATGTGGCCTTCACCGAAGCGGCCGTTGGCGTAGGGATATCTACGGTTTTGATGTTGGCGACGATAGGGCTGGTAGGGCGCCATGAAAAGCGACCGACCCACCGGCCTGGCTTGCCCCTGGCGGTAGTCACTCTCACCGGGATGGTGCTGGTTTACGGCACTCTCGACATGCCGCGCTTCGGTGATCCATTGGCACCGATTCATCAACACGTTGCACCTCACTATCTTCAAGACTCGCCGGTGGAAATTGGTATTCCGAACGTGGTCACCGGAGTGCTGGCGAGTTACCGCGGCTACGACACGTTGGGCGAGTTGACGGTGATTTTTACGGCGGGCATCGGCGTGCTCGCGCTTCTCGGCATTCGCCGGCGCAAAAGGGACGAGTCGTGAAAGACAACGTGGTTCTTCGCGTAGTTACCAAGATTATTGTGCCGGTGATTCTGGTGTTTTCCCTGTATGTCCAGTTCCACGGTGATTACGGTCCCGGTGGTGGGTTTCAGGCCGGGGTAATCTTTGCAGCAGGCTTCATTTTGTACGCGCTAGTGTTCGGGGTCGAGGCCATTGACCGTGTGTTTTCCGCAGCAACACTACGCATCATGACGGCACTGGGTCTGCTTCTCTTCGCCGGGGTTGGTTTTTGGTCTCTTATAGGTGGCGAGCGTTATCTGGACTATGACGCGTTGGCCCAAGAACCCCTTGTGGGTCAGCACTTGGGCATTTTTCTGGTAGAGCTTGGTGTAGGGATCACGGTAGCGGCGGTCATGATCACCGTTTTTGTAGCTTTTGCCGGCCGGACGCCAGATTGACCATGGATCTTCTGGGGCTTTACAACTATTGGATCGTCATTTTGCTGATGATGATGGGGTTTTATGTGGTCATCGCCAGTGGACACTTGGTAAAAAAATTGATTGGCCTCAACCTGTTTCAGGCATCCGTTTTTATTCTCTACATCAGTATGGGTACGGTAGACGGCGGCGCGGCACCAATTCTTCGAAGCGGCGTGGGCGTTTTTTCTAATCCATTGCCCCACGTGCTTATTCTCACAGCCATCGTCGTGGGTGTTGCGACAACGGCCCTGGGGCTGGCGCTGGTAGTCCGGATCAAGGAAGCCTACGGCTCGGTGGAAGAAGAAGACATTCACCGGCAGGACGACTCATTGTGATTCGGGAACACCTGCCGGTTTTGCAGGTGGTATTGTCGTTGGTTGCGGCACCGCTATGTCTGTTGTTGACGCGAGCGGTGTGGGCATGGTTGTTGGCTTTTATAGTCAGCGTAGCGGCCTTGCTGATTTCTATTGTGTTGCTTCGCGAAGTTTATACGGGCGAAGTGATTTCTTATGCGATCGGGGGTTGGGCTGCGCCGTGGGGCATCGAGTATCGAGTCGATGCGGTAAATGCATTCATCCTCATCATTGTCACGGCAATCAGCGTGGTCGCCCTGATGTTTGCCAAGACCAGCGTGGCTCAGGAGGTGGCGGGTGATAAACAGGGGTTGTTTTATACCGCATGGTTGCTGTGTTTGACCGGGTTGTTGGGCATTGCGGTCACTGGAGATGCGTTCAATCTGTTTGTTTTTCTCGAGATTTCTTCCTTGTCGAGTTACGTTCTGATCGGACTTGGCCAGGACCGCCGCGCCCTGACCGCATCATTTCAGTACCTCGTCATGGGGACAATCGGTGCGACCTTTATCCTCATCGGTATCGGGCTTCTATACATGGTGACCGGGACACTGAACATGATGGATTTGGCCGCGCGTTTGGCGGTGCTCGGCGATAGTCGGACGGTTCAGACGGCGCTCGCGTTTCTTACGGTCGGTATCGGACTTAAGTTGGCGCTTTTCCCGCTTCACCTGTGGTTGCCCAACGCGTATACCTATGCGCCCTCAGCGGTAACCGTTTTTATGGCGGCTACGGCTACCAAGGTGGCGGTGTATATGTTGTTGCGGTTTTTGTTCCAGGTATTTGATGCTTCATTTACCTTCGGCGCGATGCCGCTCGGTGGCTTTCTGGCGGTGCTGGCCGCGGTCGGCATCCTGTCGACCTCCACCGTGTCTATCTTCCAGGACAACGTTAAGCGCATGTTGGCTTATTCGAGCGTCGCGCAGGTGGGTTATATGGTGCTCGGTATCAGCCTGGTATCGAGTGCGGGCCTAACAGCCGCCTTGTTGCATCTGTTCAATCATGCGCTGATGAAGGGGACGCTTTTTCTCGCACTAGGGTGTGTTGCCTACCGGTTGGGTAGCGTGCGCCTCGGCGCGATCGCGGGCCTTGGGCAACGCATGCCCTGGACAATGGCCGCTTTCCTGGTTGGGGCACTCAGCTTGATTGGCATACCGCTAACGGCTGGTTTCGTCAGCAAATGGTATTTGATCCTGGCGGCGGTAGAACGCGGCTGGTGGCCTCTCGTGGTGGTGATCGTCGCCGGCTCACTTCTGGCCATTATTTATGTGTGGCGTGTTGTGGAAATGGCGTATTTGCGTCCTCCGCCGGAAAAGTTGTCAGTCACAGAGGCCCCGCTATCCTTGTTATTGCCGACGTGGTTGTTGGCGGGGGCCAATGTTTATTTCGGGATTGATACACAATTCAGTGTTGGCATGGCGCGGCAGGCAGCGGCTTTGTTGATAGGGTCGAGCGGATGAGTGCCCAAGCCGCTCTAATCGGCGTGGTATTCGTCCCGTTACTGGGGGCTTTGGCCGTGGTGTTGGCAGGTTCCAGGCCGAATCTGCGCGAAGCCATGAGCCTCGGGGCTGGCGTGGCATTACTGGCGTTAGTTGTGCGGCTACTACCCCGGGTGCTGTCTGGCGACTGGCCCGCGATAGTCTTGGCAGAGCCAATACCCGGCTTAGCGCTGGCCTTCAGTGCCGAGCCGTTGGGGGTGGTGTTCGGATTGATCGCGAGTTTTCTTTGGATTGTGACCACGGTCTATTCAATTGGATATATGCGAGGTCATGGTGAAGCCCATCAGACACGTTTCTACGCCTTTTTTGCAATCGCCATGGGTTGCACGATGGGCGTCGCATTTGCCGACAATCTCTTCACTTTGTTTGTGTTTTACGAATTATTGACTTTGTCGACGTATCCGTTGGTTACCCATGCGGGGACTCGAGAGGCGCGTCAGGGTGGCCGGACCTATCTCGGCATTCTGATGGCAACTTCTATGGGGTTTTTACTGTTGGCTGTTGTGTGGACCTGGCAATTGACGGGCAATGTTCGTTTTACATCGGGCGGCATTCTC
>CAJQRU010000031.1 GCA_905612355.1 uncultured Gammaproteobacteria bacterium | reverse complement strand
CATAAAGTGGACAACTTGGGTATCCTTTCCTGTCCTCTCCAGTCCTTTCCAATCCTAATTGCGTGGGGAAGATATGTGAGGTTTGTTGAGTTTCCTAGCTTAAATAGATTCGGCCACTACCTTCACACGGCAGGGGTCACTGGTTCAATCCCAGTCGCGACCACCATTTACTGTTATTAATTCAAAGACCTACAGCGGTCGTTCCAGACTTATTAGTATGTGCGGATCACCTCCGCCCACTTTCTTAGAAATTCTTCTTTGTGATCAAAATGAATGCTCATCCAAAACTGGCGAGCCCCAGCATCGATCGCTTTATTGAGCTTTTCCACGCAGTCCTCGACGGTTCCAGCCACCGCGAAACGATTCGCCAAATAGTCAAACAATCCCAACTCTTTTATTAACTCTCTATTTTGACTATCTGGTTTATCGTGCTGATCAGTTCGATAACGGTGGCCTAGTTCCACTACAGCATCATACAAGTCTGGGGGAATATGTTTGCCTGTGGTCGTAAAACGGCTCAGGTGACTGCCGGCCGACGCGAGCGTCATTGCGATTTCTTCAAACGCGTCTGTTTGATTTTCACGCAGGTTAGTCAATGGCAACCACCACATATCAATTTCACTTAGACTACGGCCGGCGCGCTCAGCGCCGCTACGCACGTGATCTATTGAGTCACGTATTATTTCCGGCGTAAGGCCCGTGTTGATTATTACTCCATCTGCAATCTCTCCTGCCAACCCCAGCATTTTCGGTCCAGACGCAGCAAGATAGATCGGAACGCTTCCAGACCACCAGGTTAGTCTACAGAGTCGCCCCTGCCACTCTGCTTCACCCGTTTCCAGCAATTGGCGGACAGTCCGAACATAGTCTGCCAGCAGGGCCTGGGTGGAAGGCTTTAATCCGAGATTTAATACCGCACTGTCTCCAGTCCCAATCCCCAGCATAGTTCGACCAGGTGCCATCTCTTCCAACGTTGCAGCGGCGCTTGCAGCAATCGCTGGGTGACGAGTTAGCGGATTAATCACTCGTGGCCCAAGCCTTACCCTATGCGTCTCCGCCGCACACAAACTCAAACACATATATACATCTCTATAAAGTGATTGGGAATCTGCTATTCCTACGATATCGAAGCCAACTTCCTCCGCGACCTGCACCCAACGCAATGTTTCTGCCGGTGCATTCGGAAGAAAGTTGACTCCAAATCGTATGGGCGATGTCTTCGCTGCGCTCATATTAATAACCTTATCTTTTCCTTATTCCTCAACTATTTGCATCACCATTCACAATGCTTGTTAAAAACGTCATCGTTGTTTTACTAACATTCTTCGCTCTAAACGACTCAGGAACCTAACGAGTGGCCACAACATGGCTAAGTAAATCAATGCCACAGCAATTAGTGGTGTCGGGTTATAAGTGATGCCTTGCGCGATACGACCCATCCGCAATAGTTCCGGTAACGCAACAACACTTGCCAGCGCGGTGAATTTAATTACTTCTAGCGTGTTGCTAGTTAAATCGGGAGCGACGTTACGCATTGCCTGAGGCAAAATAACGTAGAACATTGTCTGTAACCTACCGATACCGGTAGACCGTGCTGCCTCCCATTGGCCTCGACCGATACTTTCAATGCCTGCGCGCAGGATTTCACCATAATAACTTGACGTGTTTAAAAAGAATGCGATTAAGACAGCTACGAATGCGGGCACCTCAAGACCAACGTATGGTGTTCCATAAAATACAAAAATCAACAACACTAATGGCGGGAAAGCCCGGAAGAAATCGACATACACAATCAATAATGCATTCAACCAACGATTGTGAAAGCTATACCCAATCGCCACTAAAAGTCCGCCCAAAAATCCGATTGGCACGACCACCACGCACAACTGTAGCGTCATCCACACACCTTTTAATAACATTGGGTAGACTTTGATCAGAACTTCGATGTTAAAAAAATTCTGAACTAACTGTTCCATAAGCTGACCCTAACGCTTCCAGGCAAATTTACTTTCAATCACCCGACTCATCGCCACCAACGGGATGAAAATCAGCAGATATGCGATTGCAGCCATTGTCAACGGGGTTGTATTTGCCGAAAAGCCTTGCGCTGCACCGGCTTGACTCAGAATTTCTGGTACCGCAACTACAGATGCGATCGCTGTGCTTTTAGTAATAACGATAGTTCTGTTTGTCAGTGGCGGGATAGTCATGCGTATGGCTTGCGGCAAGACCACGTTGCACAGGGTCTGGAAGAAACTCAATCCAGTCGACCTGGCTGCCTCCCACTGCCCCTTGTCCACCGAAAGAATCCCAGCCCAGAATATCTCCTCCACAAAAGACGCTAAAACAAGGGTTAATGAAAGCCACGCGACTACAAAGCCTGACATTTGTATACCAACAAAAGGCAACGCGAAGTAAAAAACGATCATTATTACTATCGGTGGTAATGCTCGAAAAATATCTACTACAAAAATTATCAGCCAGTTGATAAAACGCAGCTGGAACGATCGCACGACCGCGAGTAGCAGACCCAGCACTAGGCCACAGACAATAATGAACAACGCAAGATGCAACGTAACCCATAGCCCGTCGATTATCGATGGCGCGTATTTTTCGATAACCTCAAGGTCGAAAAAATTATGCTTAATCCTTTCTAAAGCAGACATACAACGCCAGCCGTCACTTTTGCGTTACCGCACTCAGAAAAGTACGGGTACGCTGATGTTGCGGCGCTTCAAAGATGTCAGATGGAGTCCCTTCCTCAACAATATGTCCCTCATCCATAAATATCACTCTATCCGCTGCCTCCCTGGCAAATCGCATTTCGTGGCTGACTACAACCATTGTCATACCGGTGTTTCTCATCCGCCTCATAACCTCGAGGACGCTACCCACCAACTCAGGATCAAGGGCACTAGTAGGTTCATCAAACAACATGATTTTAGGCTCCAGAGACAGAGCGCGAGCAATCGCAACCCGCTGCTGTTGTCCACCTGAAAGCTCCCCCGGGTAAGCACCTGCTTTGTCAGTTAGCCCCACACCATCGAGCGCCTCCATGCCCCTACTGTTCGCGTCGCGGGTTGATAACTTCAATACTCGCCGTAGCGCAAGAGTGACATTGCCTAACGCTGTCATGTGCGGATAGAGATTGAATGACTGAAACACCATACCGATATGTCGACGTACTGCATTAATATTGATTCCGCGATTGAGAATATCGATCCCATCCACGTATACCGCACCAGCAGTTGGTTCCTCCAAACGATTACAACAGCGCAGCAAAGTACTCTTACCAGACCCGGATGGCCCAATCACAAACACAAGTTCTTGCCGCGTGACCGCGAGGTCTACGCCATTGAGTGCTTTAACCTGACCAAATGTCTTAACAATGCCCTTTGCATCGAGCACGACCGGTCGATCATTTGGGTTCACGATAGAAATCAGCATATCGCACTGGGCCGGGACAATACCCAACCCAGTGCGACATAAGTTTTTGCTTTCTCTATAACAGGCTCTTACCCACAGTCGGGGCGATGGAAGGTCGCTACATGCCCTTCAATACCGGGGGCACCGTAACCTGCCTCAACCGTCACCATCGTAGAACCTGCCCCAGCGGGTGAGGCAAACCACTTCTCATGTAGTTTTGAGAAAAAACCGTCTAACTTCATGCACTCAACTACACGTTCGATTCTATTACGGAGTTCAACGTCTTCCAGTCGAAAAGGTGCAGAAAAATATCGACCGGTACGCACAACCAACGAGGTCTTTAACAACGGGTTCTGTTGAGCCGCCCAACCCGATGCGCTCCCACTGGCTAGATACGCATCAGCCCGACCTGATTGCACCGCAAGAATGGCATCAGCATTCTTTCCGTAACGTTCAATGGTGAGGTTGAGCTTATCTTGATGCTCAGTCAGCCACTTATCATAAATGTTGCCTTTATTAACAGCTACCGTTTTGCCTTTAAGTTGTGCTTCTGAAGCAATATGAGCGGCACTCTCTTTAATCAGGAACACCATTTCGCTATCTAAATAGCCCTCCATAAATAGCATCTTCTTCGCACGCTCGGGCGTAACGGTCGTTGGAGCCATAATAAAGTCGTATTTTTTGGCATTCAATCCGGCAAAAATCCCTGACCACTCTACATCAACAATTTCGAACTCGACCCCGAGACGCTTTCCGATCTCTTCGATCATGTCAACGTTATACCCCTCAACGCCGCCTCCCGGTTTAGCCATAACATGGGGTGCAAAGCCAACATCCGCCGCCACAACCATTTTTTCTCCAGCGTGAACAACAGCCATCAACATAACAGAGGCAGCCATAGCAATGCTCGAACTAATGAAGTATTTTTGAATATTCCTCATACCCTCTCTCCTTTGATTATAGAAATTTTAACTCTGTCTCCTCATTGACTCGTATTGATGAGGTTTAGCCTGAGTTAACAGGCCGTATAAATTCTCCCCATCCTGGGTTCGCAACGATAGTGCCATTAGTAAAGATTAACTGCCCGCGCACGTAAGTGGATTCGACTCGAGCACCAAATTTCTTTCCATGATAGGGACTCCACTTGACTTCGGAACTCATATTCGCTTCATCGAAAACACACGACTGGGGATTAAGCACTACGAAATCCGCATCCGCGCCTGGCCTCAACGTACCTTTGCGGGGATAAAGTCGAAAGTGCCGTGCGGGTCGTTCACACAACAACGCTGCGACCTGCATCGGTTGCAGACCTCGTTCCGTCACCATCTCTGTGAACAATGCAGGAAACATGGTTTCCAGTCCCGGCATGCCAGAACCGTTCTTCTGGAAATCTGGATTTGATTTTTTTAGATATTGGCCACGCGACATGATCTGACGAAACAAAATCGACTTCGTCAGCCACAATTTTTTCCCACAATGCGGCCTTCTCGGTAGCCGAACGAATCGGCGGATTCTGCTTTAGTTTCGCCCCCATTTGAGCAACATCATCATCATCGAACACGAGGTACTGAATACATGTCTCAGCACTTACCCTAACGCCTTCTTCACGGTAACGTTTGACGTGATCAAACCCTCGAGCGAGCGAGCTGTGGACAATATGGCAACGCACCCCGGTAATTCGTGCAATTTCGAAAACACTGACATTAGCGATTAATTCAGCGACGGGCGGGCGACTTGCACCATGCAAGCTTGCACTGTTACTGCGCTCGGAGAAAAGCCGATCAGTAAGTCGCTTAACTATATAAGGATCTTCATTATGGAAGGCCACCGCTAATCCAGTTTCTGCCATTACCGGAAACAATTCATAAAGTTCGCCTGTGTCGTAGCCGGGAAAGCGCACAGGATGATATTCATAGGTTGAGACCTTGTAGGCACACGCACCCGCATCAGCCAACTCCAACAAACCATTGGTGCCATCTCCCTTCCTTGCAGTGGCGTACAACGCCACATCGACCGAGGCGTGTTGATTAATGACATCAATCTTGGCCTGCATCCGTTCAATCGAGTTAACCGGGTAGGGATCGTCAAACGGCATGTCAACTATTGTCGTCACACCACCTGCAGCAGCAGCAATAGTGGCGTCAGCTAACCCACTAATTCCCTGAACGCTACCCGCATGCACTTGCCCATCGATGACCCCAGGGAAAATATACTTACCTGTCGCATCAATTGTTTGTCCTGCCTCTGGCGGCGTTCCGACACCGACTGCACAAATCCTACCGGCGTCTATAGCGAGGTATCCATTGTGTAGAACATCATCTGGCAAAACCAGATCACCAATGACAACAGTCTCAAACATTTTTCTTATCCATATAAATTCTAAGTGGAATCATAGCCTAGTAAGGAGACGATTCCTTCCGCTAACACGACGGATCCGTCAGCAAAATCAGACATTTCCATGGCCTCATCAGGGTTATGGCTGCCTTTGTCGTTCCGGACCAATACCATCGCAGAGGGTATTCCGGCACGGGCAAAGATTGACGCATCGTGGCCAACCGTTGCGAACTCGCGGATTTGAATACCAGCAGACTCGGCCTTGTCGGCCAAAACCCCGCGCAATTGATTGTCCAGGGGTGTCGGATCTGAACCCACACACTCACCTAGTTCAAATTCGACGCGTCGCTTTTGCGCGATGTCGCCGGCCATAATAACCGTTCTTTCTCGACATGCATCTAAAAATGTTTTCGTCGTGCCGCCAAAGTTGAGGGTAAAGTCACAGCGGCCTGGGACCTTCGTCATAGCGTGGTAAGTCGGATCAGTAAACAATTTACCGACTGTAAATACAGTGTCCGGAACACCCATGGCTTCTTGCTCTATCCAAAATGAGTCCAGCTTGTGTACGAGTTCAACCGCGGCGAGGGCTGCGTCATTACGATAAGCTCTGGGTAATGCTCCTGAATGACCATAAACGCCGAGACAGTGTGCGTATGGGAATCGCACATTGCCACGAATCGTGGTTGGAATACCGACTGAAACGCCCTCGCCGACCAGCACCGGCCCTTGCTCAATATGCAATTCGAAAAATGCTCGGGTGTTGTTACTATTGATCGTCGCTCCCTTCGCTCTGCGAAGTTCATCGACATCCACTCCAACATCAGACATGTGCTCGGCCAGACTGCGACCTGTATCGCCCCGTCTCAACTTGTCTAATTGCTCAAGCGGCAGCGTTCCAACAGCAAGCCTGCTGCCTATGTACGCGATGCCGTACCAGACACTTTCTTCACCCCGAAGGCCGATCGTCGTGATGTCACAAGCAGGTTGTAAATCCATTTGGCGAAAAGCTGCTAAAACACTAATCCCCGCAACAACACCGGCTAACCCATCGTAATGTCCGCCTGTAGGCACAGAGTCAAGATGAGAGCCTGTTAATATCCGCGGTTGATCGGAGTCCGTGCCGGACAGACTACACAAAAGATTTCCCGCCAAATCCCATTCAACAATTAAACCTAATTCGCGAGCCGCTTCCGCAATAATCTCGGCAGCCGCTAAATCCTGTGAACTCCACGCCGGTCGCGTTATTCCAACATGATCTGCCGTTCGCTCCCGTATCGCATCGAAGATGCGCGTCGCCAACGGCATCTGTGAGCGTACCGCCGCTGCGAGAGGACTTGATTCATCCATCATTTTAAACACCCAGAAAGAACTTCAAAATCGTTACGTGCTCGAACATTATGCAAACACTTCCAATATTTCATCATAGTTTCTACTCAATGGAATGAGAACTATTTGATCGAGCCCCGCATCCAGCCAACGCTGTGCACTTGTTCGACACTGTTCAGGCGTTCCGTGGGCAATCAGATCATCGACAAGCGCGTCGTCAACCAGTTTCATCGCGGACTCAATGCCTCCCGGCTTCGGCGGCCATCCTCCCATTACCGCCTTAATATCGTTCAGCTTATCATTCGGGAACGAAAGCGCTTTTGCAAAATGTGATTGTTGCCCGAGGTACTGTGTAACCAGCCGTTTGGCATCATATCTTGCTACATCCGTATCTTTATTCATCGAAATATTGACCAATTGGAGCTTCTCGATATCATCCAGCGAACGCCCTGCTAGAGCGGCACCGGCTGCCAACCTTTGAATCGACAACCGTGTATGTGTTGGCGGCAAGATGCCATTCATCAGAACACCATCCGCAAGCTCTCCGGTCAACTCCATCATCTTGGGACCGGTTGCTCCAATGAATATCTTCACATCTGGTGCAATCCGCGGGTCATCATGGCCAAGATCAAGTGTAAGATCTCGCACGTTAATCAGATCACTTTCGAAAGTGACACCTTCTTCCAACGCAAGCAATCTTCGCACTACGCCAATATATTCACGCATCTGGCGAAGTGGCATGTTGCGATTGATACCCTGCTTCCACGCTAACGGATCCCAATACGCGCCCAGGCCCATATTGATGCGCCCCGGCGCCAGGTTGGCGAGTGTTGCAAACGTTACGGACATCAGCGCAGGACCGCGTGTCCACGTATTGACAACTGCGGTGCCCAAACGAATTCTTTCTGTCGTGGCTGCCATCGCACCCAGTATTGATATAGCGTCCCGCGCCAAACGTGTTTCCGTAACCCACAGAGATGCGTAACCCAGGGCTTCCGCCTTTTTAGCCAAACGCAATTGCTCTGCTACCCCCGGACGGTCGAGAAATCCAAAACCAATATCAGCCATTCTTGAACACCCTATGATGAGCAAACCATAGTTTATAGCGACTATCTAAAACTCGATTGACATGACCATACCTAGCGCGGAGCACAGGCTCTGATTACCGCTTCAAAGGTCTTCCTTGAATCTGGCCCACGGGCAAATGGACTAATGATCGGCAGGTCAATTCCTGATTCTCTATAGGCCTCAATTTGTTCTCGGCACTGTCCACGCGTACCCACCACACTTGTGGCCTCTATCATTTCGTCGGTTACCGCATGCGTAGCAGCCGCCTTATCCCCTCGGGCCCAGGCATCCGC
>CAJQRU010000030.1 GCA_905612355.1 uncultured Gammaproteobacteria bacterium | reverse complement strand
AGTTTTTATAGAACGGAAGCGTATCCAGCTCACCGTAACCCCCGCCGTAACCCAGTTGCCCATTCAGACCAAAAGTCAGATTCTTGCCGATGGGGCGATACCAGACACTCCGCGCGGAGACCATGTAGAACTCCAAGTCACTTCCAGGAACTGAAATCTCGGCAGTGGCACGGTTCCAGAAACCTTTAGAGGGAAAATGACGATTATCGCGCGTATCGCGTGCCAAACTTCCACTCAGCAACAAAGTCGTGCTTTGTGAATAATTATCGATGAAATCGTCAAACTCGATCGGCGTATCAACCGTCGAAGCCAATGTTATGTCTTCGACAGCCGCCGACAACCCCATCGAATCATATTCTGTCAACGGAATATGATAACGCACGCCGCCTGATGTCGTGCTCTCGTGGTAATCGGCAGAATCAACTTCAGTAGCATCAATATCACGCTGTGCAACAAACACCTCGCGACTAACACCATGTGTTGTGTAATACGGATTGCGATAGGCGACATCGTAGATTTTCGTTAAGGCCGAGTGATCGACTTTAAACCGAAGTTCTCGGCCCGTACCAAATAGATTCTCACGCGCTATTTCAGCCTGCAGCAACAACTTCTCTGAGGCAGAATAGCCCACACCGAAATTGACATTCCCGGTCGATCTTTCTTCCACCTCCACCAGCAGATCGACCTGATCAATTACCCCCGAAACCCTGGGGGTTTGGATGCTGACATCTCTAAAGAAACCTAACTTTTCCAGTCGTTCCCGCGAGCGGCGAATTTTTGACAAGGAATAGACCGCCCCCTCCAACTGGCGAAGCTCCCTTCGTATGACTTCGTCCCGGGTAGACTCGTTGCCGATAATGTTGATCCGGCGAATATAGACAGTCGGCCCCGGATCCACGATAAACGTAAAATTCACTATGGCCGCGTCACGACGCTGTTCAGGAACACCGTTAACGTTGGCAAACGCGTAACCTCGGTCCGCCAACAGCTCTTCAATCGCGGTCTGACTCGCGACGAGGTCCTGTCGCGAATAAACAGCTCCTTGCTCGAGCATAATCAGTTGCGCGACATCGCCTTTCGCAATATCGGCCACGACCTCGAGGTCGACCTCCCCCACCGTATACTGCGGCCCTTCTGCAACCACAATAGAAACAAATAGATCCTGCTTGTTTGCGCTAATGGATACATCGGTTTCGACAACATTGAATTTCAGGTAACCGCGATCAAGGTAAAAGCTGCTAATTCTCTCTACATCAGCCGTTAACTCTGCTTTGGAATAGCGCCCATCATGGGTAATCACGCTATGCCATTTACTGATATCCAAGGACATCTGATGTCGCAATTGGGCATCCGAGAATTGTTGGTTACCAATGATTTTTATCTCGCGAATTTCCGCACGCCGACCCTCGTCAATATCCAGGGTTATGCCGGCCCGGTTATCGGGCATGGGGGTGATAGTTGTCTCAACCCGGGCTGAATAACGCCCACGGGAGAAATATTCATCTTCTATCGACTGAGTCACTCGATCGAGTAATGGTTGATTGAAAACCTTTCCGGTTGAAAACCCATTGCGACTGAGAAGATCCTCGATGTCTTCGTCTTTGAGCTCCTTGTTTCCGGTGTGCTCTATCGAAGCAATTGCCGGTCGCTCTTCAACGATCACCACCATGACCTGGCCTTCACGGCGAATCTGGACATCTCGAAAAAAGCCCGTTTTAAATAACACCCGTACCGCGTTGCGAATAATTTGAGCATCAATCGTGTCACCGACCTTAATGGGTAGATAGTTAAAGATCGTACCCACAGAGAACTTCTGCACTCCTTCAACACGAATGTCATCAACACGGAATGTTTCCGCCCGCGCAACGCTGACCCAAGTCAGCGTAAAAATAAGCAGCCAAATCAGTCGTTTAATTGACAAAACATTCATCCCTGCATTGGATGCTCATAGTGAGATTAATCGGGCGATATCATTATAGAACGCGACGCTAAACAAGACAGCCAGCAGGCCTCCCCCTAATAACTGCGCACCGAGCATGACTTTTTCGGGGACCGGGCGCCCCGTCACGCCTTCTATCAGGAAATACAGTAAATGCCCGCCGTCGAGCAATGGTATGGGTAACAAATTAAGCACACCGAGGCTGACGCTGACCAGCGCCAAAAACACTAAAAACGGCACCAGACCAATGCGCGCAGACTGGCCCGCGAAATGTCCGATCGTAATTGGGCCACTCAGATTTTCGCTCCCGATATCTCGCTGGACCATTCGATAAGCCATCCGCAAGGTAACCGAGGCCGTTA
>CAJQRU010000029.1 GCA_905612355.1 uncultured Gammaproteobacteria bacterium | reverse complement strand
GAAGACTGTACTCCGCTCCTGCGGCATCGGCACATTCATCGGTATTCTTCCGGCCGAAGGGGCGACGGTGGCCTCCATGATCGGTTATGCCGAGGCGCGCAGGTGGTCAAAAAACAAGGAGGAGTTTGGCAAGGGAGCGATCGAAGGAATCGCCGGCGCCGAGGCGGCAAACAACGCCGCGACAGGAGGCGCCATGGTGCCGACGATGGTGCTCGGCATCCCCGGTAGTGGGACAACGGCAGTCATCCTCGTCGGTCTAATGGTGCATGGCCTGCGGCCCGGCCCCTACCTGTTTACCGAACAAGTCGATACGGTCTATCAGATCTTCGGGGCAATGCTACTGGCCAATCTGCTGTTTATGGCCATGGGACTCTATGCTGCGAAGCTGTTTGCCCGCATTTCCCTGGTTCCCCTCCAGCTACTCTGGCCAATTGTCTTTGCGCTCGCGACAATCGGCGCTTATGCGCTCAGTTCGTCACTCCTCGATGTTTGGATTGCACTGATATTCGGAGTCATCGGTTTCTTGGCGCGGCGGCTTGGCTTCGCCGTTGCCCCCATCGCCGTTGGGCTGATCCTCGGCGAGATGGTAGAAACCAATTTTCAGAATTCACTGAAGATGTTCGACGGTCATTGGTGGCAGATTCTGACCCAGCCGCTCGCAGCATTGTTCCTCGTGCTCGCGTTTCTGGGACTGTTCAGCAGCCCTATCGCGAACTGGTTTTCCCGTCGCCGATCCTAATCGGGCAACTTGTTTCAGTGAAACGATGAACACCATGCGACCGCTACCCCGTATTGGCATAGTCCAGGGCGACGCCTGCGGCATCGGTCCGGAACTTCTGTCCAAACTGCTTGAACACGAGGAAATACACGAACGTGCCCAGCTATTGGTGATTTCTGATCAACGCGTCTTCGATGCGGGAAGCGCTGTGTCCGAAATCAAAGCGAATATCAAGGTCATATCGGCTGCTGCGGATATCCGTTTCTCTCCAGGTCATCCACAGCTTCTGGATACGCCGTGCCTGGACCCGCAACACATCACGCCCGGCGAAGTCTCGATCGAGGCCGGACGGGCGGTGTTGAAAACCTTCGGGTTAGCGCTCGATCTGGCCGAAGCCGGTACCCTTGATGGCATCTGCTTTATGCCCTTCAATAAAGGCGCCATGCACATGGCCGGCATTGGCGCCGAGGATGAATTAACCTGGGCCAAACAGCGACTCGGCATTACCAGCCGGGCCAGTGAATTCAACGTAATAGAGGGCATGTGGAATGCTCGAGTGACATCCCACATTCCGCTGAAAGATGTTGCCGGTCGACTCAGCATCCAACACATTGTCGAAGCGATTCTGCTGGCAGATCAAACCTTGAAAAAAGCAGGCTATGCCAACCCACGCATTGCGGTAGCGGCGCTAAATCCACACGCCGGCGATGGCGGTGCCATCGGGCGAGAGGAAATCGACATCATTCAGCCCGCCGTTATCGAAGCCCAACAGCATCAGGTGAATGTCGCCGGACCCTTCCCCAGCGACACCCTCTATCTCAAGGTGCGTGATGGACACTATGACTGTGCGCTCAGCATGTATCACGACCAAGGACAGATTGCGATCAAGTTGCTCGGTTTCGACCAGGGGGTATCCGTGCTGGGTGGATTGCCGATACCGATCGCGACCCCAGCCCACGGAACCGCATTCGACATCGTCGGGACCAACCGTGCCAACGTCCAGCCCGCCCTCAATGCACTACGCATCGTCAGCGCGATGGCTAGTGGCCAGCCGCACCCCTTCGCCTGACCAAAACGTGCAATACGCGGCACATGGGTGCCGGGCCCACGCCAGGTCATAATCGACTTTGCCGAGAGATTGCGACTGATCGAAGACACTGGCTTAACCGGACGCCACCTGTACCCAGTCGCTTTGCTGGGGCATCGGTTGTGCGGGCCCAACTACCTGTCGCAACGATATCCGCACTGACCGCTAAGACATCTCTACGTGCAACGCGTCCAACACCGCACTCGAGAAGCTAAGTGTGCTCGCGCTGCCACCGAGATCCGGCGTGTGACAGGCACGATTCGCGAGCGCCGCATTGACGGCTCGGTTTATTGCGACCGCGGCCTGACCAAGGGCTGGCTGCTGTTTGCGATGTGACAACCAGTCAAGAAGCATGGCACACGACAACAAGATGGAGCTCGGGTTGGCAATCCCCTGGCCCGCAATATCCGGCGCTGAACCGTGCACTGCCTGAGCCATCGCATGTTCATCGCCCAGATTGAGGGCGCCCGCCAGTCCGAGCCCACCGCTCAGTGCGGCCGCTTCATCTGACAAAATATCACCATACATATTGGTGGTTACGATGACATCGAAAGCCTCGGGCCGAAGCACCAATTTCGCTGCCATGGCATCAATAATCATCTCGTTCAACGCAATGTCCGGGTAGGCTTTGCTCACTTCACGCACTTCATTAACGAAAAGCCCATCCGTGAGTTTGAGTACATTGGCCTTGTGTACCATCGTCACCTGTCGTCGCCGCTGGCGAGCCAATTTAAAAGCGGTCATGGCAATACGCCGACAGGCTTGCCGAGTAATCTTACGCACCGCCAACGCCATGTCATCGCTTGGCTGAAACTCTCCACTACCCACTGCCATGTTCCGATCGGCATAAAAGCCTTCGGTGTTTTCTCGCACGATAACCAGATCGAGCTCCCTCGCCACACTGTTAACACCTTGACGTATTTCGCTCGGGCGAATGTTGGCATACAGATTTAATGCGATGCGCAGCACAGCCGATGGGTTGATGCCGCCGACCTCCGCCGGTGGGTAGTCATAAGTGGAGACTGGACCCAGTACAACACCGTCAGCCATTCGAGCGCGTTCGATTGTCTCGTCCGTAATCGCAGTACCAAACTGTGCGATCGACTCCAGGCCGACGGCTTCACTTTCAATGTCAAGGTTGAGCGAATAAGCCTGGTTAACCACATCCAGCGACTGTCGCGCCACCGTCATGATTTCGTGACTGATTCCGTCACCCTCAAGCATCAATAGCTGCAATGGCATATTAGTGGGCATCATCAATCTTCCTTTAGTCGATAGCAGTTCTTTTCTTATCAGGCGCACCAGCAAGATAAAGCATGAAACGAATCCCCGCCAGCGCAACGAGCGATCCCAGCGCCATGGTGAAACACCCCAGAGTCCAGGCAAATGAACTTCCCTGGCCACCGGCAATATCGAGCACCGCACCAACAGCGAGCGGGCCAAGAAACCCGCCAGAGAATCCGCAAACCGAGTGCACGGCAAGGGTCGCACCGCGCTCACCTTGACGAGCCATTTTGACCGTACCTGCGGTAAACGCCGCCGAGTCGGCCATAATGATCGCAGAATAAAGACCCCCGACCAAGACGACCCAGATCAGCGGCTGACCTGCGAGGAAACCGTACCCTGCCCCGATCAAGAACGACATCGTCGTGATGCTTAACAGCACGGTCGACCGGCGCCCCGATTCGGCGAGATAAGCACCAATGATACTGGCGGGCATCCCAACCAGGCTGTAGATGGCCACATAGAGCGTGATCTCCGAACGACTAGTGTCGGCACCCACTGCAGCCACTGCAAAAACAAGGAAAGCGACGATCCACGCTCTAAATGCAAACAGTTCATAGGTGTGCCCAACATACCCAAGGACATAGGCCATCGCTGACCGATTGCTGAACACAGGTCGAAAATCCAGTGGGTGGCGTTCGTCACCCCCCCGCTCGGGTCGTCGCGACGCGATGGCAACAAGGACCAGGATCAGACAGCTCATCTGCATTAAGGCAGCGATGTCAAAAATGGCCGACCATTCGACGCGTTCTGCGAGCTGACCTGAATAGTAGTAAGAAAAACCCGACCCAATCCCAAAGGCCGAGGTATACCAGGGGACCGCACGTTGCCGCCATGCCGGGTCTAGGCGAGCGCTGAGGATTTGCAGACCCGGCATATAAGTTCCGGCCAGCGACACCCCGGCCAGGAAGCGAAACCCCATTGCGCTCCAGAACCCGTCAGCGAACCAAGCAAAGCCGAACGATCCGACTATGCCAACCAGCGTGCCACAAACATAAATTTTCTTGGCATCCACTGTATCGGTCAACCCAACCAGCAGCGGTACCGCCGCCACGTAACCCACAAAGTAGATACCACCAATCCAGCCCGCCTGAGTGCTGGTGAGATCCCACAACGCACTGAATTCCGGCAGCAAAACGGCGAAATTAGCGAAACCCACCATCGACAAAACCAAAGCAAGACACAGCGTCACCAACAGCGGAACGGGGCGTGTGACCATAACCGGTGGCTTGTTCAGGTACCTATAGAAACCAGGATAACGCCCGGCACGACCAGCGCAATCGACACCATAATCTTGACCGTGAAGGTCTCTCGGCGAAATACCAGCAAACCCAGGAAAAAACTGAAGATGGGTGACAAAGAGACGATAGGTACTACGCTGACAACGCTGCCCATGCCAAGCGCTGTGTTCAGCGACCAGATCGAAAAACCGTTAATGATTCCGCCGGCAAAGAACCACAACAACCCCGGGCGCCAGCGAATCATGCTCGCCTGGCGTCGCGCCCGGCTGGCTGTTGTCGCGAGCGCGATCACCAGTGACACCGTATAACCCACCAGACCAGCGAACAAGGGCTCAGGGACCTCGTCAAGACCGTATTTGGTAAACGCATGCCCCAGCGCACGAAACGCGGCTGCGCCCAGCGGTAATAGCAATGCCCACAGCGGCCAAGTTGCTTTGGTCGTTCCCGGACGGGTCAAAAGCGCAATCGCAAACACAATCACGAGGGTCCCAGCCAACACGGGCGGGGTGAACGATTCTCCCAGCAGAGTAACGGCAAACAGTGCCGCAAACAGCGGGGCTGTCGAGGCAAGCGTTGTCGTCAGTGTTGGACCCAGATGCCGCACACCGGCGAGTGCCAGATTGGCCGAGAGAAATGGTCGAAACAACCCGATGGCAGCAAAAACAACCACCGCGGATGTTAACCAGTAAGCCTTGTGTAGAAACCAGGGGGCCATCAACCAATACAACATCGAAGCGGCCAGAATCTGGATCAGTGTCCCAGTGCGGCTATCTGCATAACGTAATCCCAAGTTCTGAAACTGCACGCTGACAGCGAACAGGAAGGCCGAGGTCAAGGCGAGGAACGTTGGCGAAAGAATCGGAAGTCTCGCTCGTATCAGAAGATGGAATCAACCATCGTAGGTCTGTTGCCCGACGTCTCGATGCCACGTTCGATAGAGATGGCGCCGTGCTCGAGACGCAGCAGAATCAGTAAACCCGCTGCGATAGTGTCCGATGTCAAGGTTATTCAAGTACTGTAACTGACCCCGTTCAAGGGGTGCCTCAACCCACATGTCCGATGCAGAAAGCACTTCTTCCACCGCATCGAGTGCGTCATCGAGCTCTTTCGGTATGTCCCGACCCGCAACGTCATAACCCTTGCGCACCAGAGAAACATTAACGCGGGCCTGCAAGCGGTTACCGTCCCATGCGAAGAACGGCATTTCTACAGTGGGTGCCGCACCTTCGGCATGTTCACCCTGGCGATCAAACAGCAGCGGTTGATATAACCGAGCCAATAGTTGGGGATAGCGGTTCAATAAACGGTTGTGCAAGGTATAAAGACTGCAAAATCGGCTAATACCGCCCTCCATCGCAGGCTGGCGACAGAACAGGCCGACGTAATGCGGTGGACTCCGACCAAAGGCATTGTCGGTATGGAAAAAGAGTTCGACCCGCGTTCGCGATCCACGCACGCCGTAACGGTATGCCTCGCCTGTGTCAGTCACTTCGTACAACATGTCTCCCTGCCAGGTCTGAGCCACAGGCCGACCCAACCACTGGCCGATCACCCAGAAACACGCGACCAAATCCGCCACTGGGTATTGGTCTATGGGTAGGCCATCAAGCACACAAAAACCGCAACCCGTATCCAGCCGATCGCGCACCTCAACCATGCATTGGACCAGATGGGGTGCGTTTTGTGCACTCGCTGTGTGCAAGAGATAGGGCGCTGGGCTGATGCCGAACCCCTTTGCCATCTGCCCGATCTCGGCAATCGATTCCGGTGACAGGACGACCGACCAATCCTCAATACTGAGATCTGCCGCCGTCCAGGCTCGTGGAGTCGGCACCACATCAGTGAGCATACCCCCGGCATCGGTGACATGATTGATGACTGGCATTAGCTCAAAACGTGGCGTAGAGGGTAAAAGAAGCCTGGTAAAGCCGCTCGGTCACGAGGTGCCTCGTCTGTCATCGATAGATGCATCACCAATGGGCTTGCTGCATTGTAGCGCTATAACCGATGCAGTCGCGTTGTATAGTCGCGTGATACCCAGTCAGGCTTTCGCCAACAGTCAAGGCTAAACGACCCGCGTTCTAGAGGACAAAAAGATGCGAATCAATTACACCACCCAAGTGACTCGCATCGACGGTACTGAAGCCGACCTTTCGGATTACTCCGGTCAGGTACTGCTGATCGTCAATACAGCCAGCGCGTGTGGCTATACCCCGCAATATCGGGGGCTCCAAGCGCTCTACCAACGTTTCAAAGACCGGGGGTTTTCGGTGCTCGGCTTTCCGTGTAACCAATTCGGTAGCCAGGAGCCCGGCACGGCTGATGAGATTCGAGATTTTTGCGAGCAAAAGTTCTCTGTCACCTTTCCGCTATTCGCCAAAATTGACGTCAACGGGCCAAGTACTCATCCACTCTACCAACAGCTGAAGACTGCCAAACCCGGACTGCTTGGAAGCCAAGACATTAAATGGAACTTCACCAAGTTTCTGGTCTCACGAGACGGTGAAGTGCAAAAACGGTATGGCTCGCAGAAGGACCCGAACGACCTCGAGCCGGCTATTCTCGAGGCACTCGGTGAGGGCGGGGAAAGCCATTAAAAGCTCACGCCAGGAGCTTCTGGTATACCGATAACACGCCGATGAACGGCCTAAAACCGATTAAACCCTGGCCTCATACTCAAATAATAATAATTAAATCAATTATTTACATCTATATTACCCACCAAGTTTGCTTTTTTAAGTAATTGACTAATCAATTAAATCCTAATATATTAATGAGTCCGCCTAGCTAGGCAATACCGGAGATGAAAATCGTGCACTTCATTGAGACGCTGCGTCGTTGGGTTGGGGCTCTGACCGAGCTTGGTCTGGTCCTCATAGCACTGGGTGTAATACTGCAAATCTTGTTCGGTAGTAGTAATGGTGCAGTCCCATTCCTGCCAGTCGATGTCATCGGCAGTGTGGTGGGCTTAGTTAAAGGACTGGGCTCCGAAGGGCTAGTCGGGTTAGTTGCTCTCGGTATCATTGCCTGGACATTTAACAGACAAACTCGTTAGACCTGTACAATTAATTGGTCATTAAAAAAGGGGACTGGCAACAGTCCCCTTTTTCTTTGTCTGATAAAACCCCCACCGGCCCGAGTCTTTTCCTATCGCCGCTGGCCTCATCGGGCCACCCAGGGTACGCCTCAGTAGATGTTTCGCTCGACCAGAGGCTGGTGCTGCGCCACCCGCTGGTAACCCAGACGCGACAGGTCAAGCGTGCGATAGTAACCGTAGATCAGCAGCTCAGAGATAGCGCGACCAACAGCCGGGCTCTGTTGAACCCCGTGTCCTGAAAAACCATTCGCCAATACCAGGTTATCGTACGCATCGTGGTAGCCCAGCAACGCGTTCTGGTCAAGGACATTAAACGCATAATGTCCGGTCCATCCACCCTTCGCCTTGATCGCCTCAAACGCCGGCACTCGATGGGCCAGCATGGGCCAGAGATCTCGCTCGAACAAGTCGTGATCCATCTCAAAGTCGAGGCAATCGGGATCATCCTCTGGCTTGGGTGACATCCCACAGATAAAACCCGCGCCTTCCGGGCGAAAGTAAAGACCGGTCGGGTCAAACACCAGCGGACAATCAGGTATCGTCGTCCGGCACTCGAAGCGAACGATTTGGCGCTTTCGTGGGCGTACCGGGAGGTCAGTTCCCGCCATTTGTGCAATCTGGTGCGCGCGTGCGCCTGCCGCATTGACCACCGTGTCACAGCTCACGACATCACCACTGTCCAGTTCGACGGCGATAATCCGTGCACCGGCTCGCTTCAAACCAACCACTCGGGCTTCCCGGTAATCTGCCCCCAGGCTGACCGCCTTACGCCGAAACCCCTGTAACAAAGCGTAAGGGTCAATCCAACCTTCGTTTCGTGCACCAAAAGCACCCACCGCCAGGTCTGCCACATTCAGCCAGGGAAATCGTTCAGACAACGCTGCCTGATCAAGACGCAAAGTGTCTACGCCTTCGTCACGTTGCACCGCAAGATTCTCATCCAAGAGCTCCTGCCCGAATGCCGAAGCCAAAATGAGATAACCCGCCTCCCGGAATCCGAGTACCGGCCCCTCCCCGTCCACTGCCAGTCTCTCGGCCGCACTCGCATAAAACTCGAGGCCAAATTTTGCAATGGCAATGTTCTCAGGCACCGAATATTGCAGCCGAATGCCGCCCAGTGAGCGCGGGGTAGAGGCGAACTGGTAGCTTGAGTCCTGCTCCAACACCACCACCTTGCCGTCAAAATCAGCCGATGAACACAGGAAATAGGCAATCGCGCTGCCGATCACACCACCCCCAATGATTAACACATCGGCATCGTTTGACATGAGATCAGATGCCTGGTGGTAACAATCGAATGTTAAGCTGACGCTCGCACCAATGCGCGTGCCGCAACAACCCACTCTCGTCAAACGAACCGGCAGCGAGTTGGATACCAAGGGGCAGACCCGATGCCGCAAGGCCCGTGGGGAGTGTGATGGTGGGTAGACCACAAGCTGTCCAGGGACCCTGAAAAAGCGTATCCCCCGTGTTGGTCAAATCTGCCAAGGCCGGAGTCGGTGTCGATGGGGTCATCAACACATCGACCGCGGCTGCCAAGCGCCGCGCATCGGCTGTAAAAGCGAGCCGGCGCTCCAACGCCCGGCTGTAAGTCAAACCATCAGTCGCGAGGCCCCGTTCAATAAGATCACGCAGCATCGGACCGTAATCGTTAGCCTGCTGCCGATACATCGACTCGTGAAAGGTCGCTGCCTCCACCGCCATAATCACCACCTGGTCCTCCATCGATTCGGCAAAACTCCCTGGTAACGACAACGTCACCACCTCCGCACCGGCACCGGCGAGCACTGCCGACACCGACTCGATGTGCTCGCGTGTCTCCACATCGGCATTATCGAAAAAGAAGTCTTTCAACAGCCCGATGCGCGGCGCACTACCTTGGTCCAGGGCGGTCAGGTAATCCGGCACGGCGTCAGTCACACAAACTGGATCGCCGCTATCGGCACCGGCCATCACCTGCAACACGAGGGCCGCATCTTCAACCGAACGCGTCATCCAACCCACGTGATCCAAAGACCAGCTGACAGGAATCACGCCACGTCGACTGACTCGGCCGAACGTGGGCTTAAGACCCACGACACCGTTGTAAGCAGCGGGTCTTAGCACGGAGCCGCGGGTCTGCGAACCAAAAGCCACCGCACAATGTCGCGCAGCCACCGCCACCGCCGAACCGCTGCTAGACCCGCCCGGCGTGTGCGCCGCATTCCATGGATTGATGGTCGGTGAAGGGTCACTGCAAGCAAATTCGGTGGTCACTGTCTTGCCAAGAATGATCGCACCCGCGGCTTTGAGCCGCACCACGCTGGTCGCGTCCTCATTCGGCACATGGTTGGCGTACACCTTGGAGCACGCGGTGGTTGGGATGCCCGCAGTACAGTAAATGTCCTTGAGCGCAACGGGCACGCCGTGCAGTGCCCCTTTGCCCTCCCCCTTTCGGTGCGCTACGTCACAGGTTTCGGCTGCTGCGAGGACCGCATCCCGATCCAGGTAAACCCACGCTTTGAGCTCGCTGTGCGCCTCGATTCGCGTCAGTAAAGCCTCGGCCAATTCCACAGAGGATAACGAGCCCTCACGAATTTTCTTAGCCGACTTGGCAACACCCAGTTCATGTATTTCGGTCATGTGATCTCCTGTCCGGGTCATCCTATTCCAACGAACCCCCGCTCGCCAGTGTAACCATCAGTGGAGAATGCACTTCGAACTGGACGACCCGGATTCCTTCCGGTTAGGGTGACACCATGGACAACCGCTCACCCCCAGCCAAATTTCTCAAACTCTGGCCTACGCTGCTGATGCATGATCAATTGCCTGACGCCCAAACACTGAACCGACTCCTCGCAGAAGAGATCGAGCAGCGCGACGCAGCCGAGAGCGACCTGACAACCGCTTATCGCGATCGCAACTTCTTTGAATTCGAACAGCCTGCCATCGTCTGACTACGCGAGTGCATCAACCAGGCCGTAATTCGCTACCTCAAACAAACAGCTGTCGACTACCCGCTTGAATGACATCTCCAAGGTTGGCCCAATATCAATCGTTTTGGCGACTAGCACAAACCTGCACAACCACCCACACGCCTGGTTATCAGGGACCGACTATGTTGCTGTCCCTAGCGAGATCGAACCGTTACCAGGGCGCAGTGACCGCACTCCTGGAGCGATCTCTTTTTTTGACCCCCGGCCCCAAAGCCAACATGACGGCGATTCGACACCATCCACAGGTTAATCCAGAGCATCGCGTGCACTCGGCATGACCCTTATGTGGCCCGCCTTCCTGCATCATCTAGTGCACTCCAATCTGTCCCAGACACCGCGTATCTCCATCTCTTTTAACATCGTGTTGAAACAATCCAGCGCACATCTGCCCCGCCAGTAACCCTCTGTATCAGGGAACCAGCACCAAGTCAGTCCGGCATTTCGTCGAACGCCTTGATCTCGTCATCGATCGGTGTTGACGGTAACCTGCGACCGGCATACACATTGGCGCTTGGCTGAAACCAGCTGGCGTCGGTAATCGTACCCACGCGAATACCCCGTCGACCGGAATTGGCGCTATTGCGGGTAAACAATTGAGAGCCACACTTGGGGCAGAAGTACTTGGTGGCCGTGTTGCCACGATCGGTCTCGTGCGAAAAAGAATGCAACTCGCCTGAGTTGACCGTCAACATGTTTTCACTGACAAAGACAAAACTTGCATAGACACCGCCACCGGAACGGCGGCAATCATCGCAGTGGCAGTTGGCCTGGAACATCGGCTCACTCGCACACGCGTACTCAACCGCACCACACAGACAACGGCCACTGAATTCATGAGCCATACGCGTTTCCTTTGTTGATCGCGGGCAAATGAGAATACTGCGTCACCTTGATCTAAACCACCCCATATTTCTTACATAGTGCAATCAAGCAACCGCCGCTCACCAACGTCAAAGTCAATTTACGCTCTGTAAGATCGGAAGCCACAGGGCCAGCTGTGGAAACTTCATCACAAGAGCAAGCCCCAGTATTTGCAAGCCCATAAAAGGCCACAGGGAGTTATAGATATCCTGCAGCGTGATTTCTGGTGGGGCCACTCCCTTAAGATAAAAAGCAGCCGGCCCAAAGGGCGGAGACAAGTAAGAAATCTGCATATTCATGCAAAAAAGGATGCCAAACCAAATGGCAGCCCATTGCGGATCCAGCCCAAATTCGGGCGCCAGGTCCCGCACAATCGGCACAAAAATCGGCATGGTCAACAACATAATACCAATCCAGTCGATGAAGAAGCCGAGCACCAGGAGAATACCCATCATGATAAGCAGAATGACGATGGGTGCAAAAGGCAGTCCCGTCATCAAATCTTTGACGAATTCGATACCACCCATCAGGTTGTAAACGCCGATCAGGGCGCTCGCACCAAACACCAGCCACAGAATCACGCCACAGGTCATCATGGTCTGATGCAATGATTCTCGAATCAAGGTCCAGGTCAGTTCTTTGCGAATCCAGGTACACATCAAGACCCCGACGACGCCCATGCCAGCGGCCTCACTGACGGACGCGATACCGCCATAGATGCTCCCTAGCACCATACCCACGACCATCACTGGCAACAAAATATCACGCACCATCAACAGTTTGTCCCGAATCGTCAACGGACCCGCCTCCGTTGGTGCAGGCGGACCGAGCGCTGGGTTCAGGTAGCAACGAATCAAGATGTAGGCAATGTAAATCGCTGCCAGTAATAATCCGGGGATAATCGTGGCTAGGAATAGGTCACCAATGGATACTTCTGCCGTCAAGCCATAGAAGATCAGCACGATACTGGGCGGTATCATGGTGCCCAATCCTCCACCGGCACAGACTGTGCCAATGGCCAACTTACGGTCATAGCCACGCGCCAGCATCTGCGGCAGCGCGACCAGTCCGAGCAGAACAATTTCGCCACCGATGATACCGGTCATCGCGGCCATGAGAACGGCAACAGCCATCGTTTGAATCGCCAGTCCACCCTTGAGGTTACCCGCCAACACATGCATAGCGCTGAACAGATCGCGTGCAATCCCTGATCGCTCAAGCACCGAAGCCATCAGAACAAACATCGGTACCGCAATTAATGCATAAACACTCACAAAGCCGTAAACCCGGCTTGCAATCAGGGGCAACGCCATTGGCCCATACAACCCCAGTGCAAACCCAAAAGCGATGAGACCGGTCACAAAAGCGAGTGGCAGTCCGATCACAAGCAACAACACCATCGACCCCAGCATAATTAACGTGAGAATCTCGATACTCATGATGTCGCTTTCCTATAAAACCCGTCCACCGTTTGCCACAGCTGGACCAGCGACTGCACCAACATAGCGACAGCCGCTAAAAACAAAACACTCTTGAGATAAGCCGGTATGGGCACATCCCACGCGTGTGCGCTAGTCTCGAACCCGCAGAACTGCACTCGACAATCCCAGACCTGCCAGGCCACTGCAGGCATTGCTACTTTCATTGCAGCCCAAGTTAAAAGGCCTAGAAAGACCACGACCAACAATGCGTTGATCAACTCAAGCACATTCCTCACTCCCCGTGGAACAGCATCATAGATCACCGTGATTGCGATATGACGTCGCGCCTGCAGACAGTAACACCCAGCCATCAGGAAACCAGTGGCCGACAGCGCCGTCGCACCATCATGCACCCAAGTGGTTGGGGCATTAAAAACATACCGCATCACGACCTCGTAGCAGGTAATGATGACGCTGATAAGAAAAACGTAACTCAATTTCTCTCCAATCAACAGCGACATTCGATCAATCAAGTTTAGACGGGGCATTAACTACTCACGCATGATCACATGGAACACCATTGCTCTTTAAAAAAAGGAAGCAGGCGGGACACTCTGCGCCCCGCCTGCTAAATCACTTTTGCAGCGACTTGTCTGTTTAGTCGAGCAAGTGCAGCTTCTTTAAGAAAGCAACTTGGCTGTCGACTAGTTTTCTTGCCAACGGGCTTTTCTTACCAAACTCATCCCACTCAATCATTGCCACCTTACGAAAGCGGGTACGCTCTTCCTTTGACCAATTCACCAGTGTCACACCCTGGGCTATCGCGGCATCAGCCGCAGCAATATCACCCATGATGATGCTCTGTACCATGTCGCGTGCAAATTCCTTAGTGGCTGTCTCAACAATGGCTTTGACGTCGTCAGGCAGTGCATTCCACCTTTTCATGTTGACTGCAAAATCGGCCGCCGGTGCTGAATGAAAGCCCGGGTACAGTGGATAAGGTGCAATCTTGTGGTAACCCAGATCCTGGTTCATGCTAAGCGTGCCCCAATCAGTACCATCGATCACACCGCGCTCAAGCGCTGTAAACACTTCACTACCGGGCAAAGTGACAACGCCCGCTCCGATACGGCGCCAAATTGCAGCACCCATGCCTTCTGGTGCCCGCATCTTGATACCCTTCTTCTTGAAGTCATCGATCGAGTGCAGCGGCTTGTTAAACGGCATGGATTCTTGTCCAAACCAAACCGGGCCTACGTAATAAACACCGAATTTTCCATAGGCTTCACGGCACAGTTCGGTACCGCCGCCATATTCAAACCACAGCTGCGCCTGGTAAGTATTTTCAAACGCACCGTTCAGTTCGGTACAGACCTGTAGGCCAGGCTCTTTACCCGCAAAATAAGCGCCGCCGGTGTGCTGTGCATCCAAAATACCGGCACCCACCGCTTCTAATGTCTCGGTGTGCTTTACTACCGAATGCACTGGCAGTGTCTTGATCTCCAACCGCCCGTTGGTCATCTTATTAACGTTGGCGGCAAAACGCACAAACGCCTTTTGATTAACCGTGCCGTCTTGCCACAGTGACTGCGCTTTCCAAGTCCACTCGGCCGCTTGAGCACTAACCCCCGCGAGCGCTACCGCCACACCAACAACAGCAGTGGTAATTATTTTCTTTACACTGTCTCTCATCACTTCCTCCTTTGTACATCGCTGTGCCCACATGAATAAGGGGTGCTTAACTGTATCCACGCACCGCCACCTTTGATCTCTCATCGAGATATCAGTTAGTCTACTTAATCAGAGTGTTCGGAA
>CAJQRU010000028.1 GCA_905612355.1 uncultured Gammaproteobacteria bacterium | reverse complement strand
GCATGCGCCTTAGGTCATCCCTCTGACGGCCTGATCACCTTGCGCAGAACGTGCTGTCGGTTAGAGGTGTGGGGCCTTACCTGTCCCGGCCAGCGACCCTGCTCGACGGCAGCAGCCCAGGCATTGGAGGTCAGCACCTCGGGGCTTTCTATCTGATACACAGCGCTATATCGGGGAATTCCATTGTTTGGCACCACATGGATTTCGCCACCCATGGCCACTTTTAGTTCCTCGGTGATTAACCGAGATACTGCGACGACTCCAGGTACCTCCAGCAACATGGGGACGTGTTCGTCGTCATAAACCTCATTGAAAAGGCTTTCACTTTCAGGACTCACATCCATACTGGCTGAGAAAATATAACGGGTCTTAAATGACATAATGCTTCCTCCTTAACGGTAGGTTGTATGAATCCCGCTCGCCGTGAACACCGCTCAAGGTGCTAACGATGAGAGGGCATCGAAATCAAACGCCACTCCGTGCCCGGGCCGATCAGGCGCCTTTGCCAAGCCTTCGCTGATTTGCAGAGGTGCCTCAATAAATCGCTCGAGCCCGAAGCCGTGAACCTCAAGATAAGACGCATTAGGAATACCACCGAGCAGGTGAACGTGAAGGTCATGAACGCCGTGCGAAGTCACCGGCAAATTGTGACTCTCCGCCAGCCGAGCCACGCGCAACCAGGGTGTAATACCACCCAGCGTCGCCGCATCAGGCTCAGGAAAACTGACACCACCGTAACGGATCAAGTCACGAAACTCGTAAGTGCTGTGCAGGTTCTCGCCGCTGGCGATCGGCACACCGCCTTCGCGTGCAATACGAGCATGGCCCGCCACATCATCTGGAATCGTCGGCTCTTCGAGCCAGAAAAGATCGGCTCCTGCCAAACTCTGAGCAGCACGCACCGCCTCGCTCACACTCCAGCGCATGTTGGCATCGACCATTAATGGAATGTCATCACCGAGCCATTCTCGCATGGCATAGACCCGCTCCACATCTTCGGACAAATGCGCTCGTCCCACCTTCATCTTGACCGCGCGGAATCCCCGGCCCGTAAAGTCCTGAGTTTGTGCCCGTAACTGATCCAGTGTGAACTGCAGGTCGATTCCACCGGCGTATGCTTTGACCCGGCCATCACCCCCGCCCAGCATCCGCCATAGCGGGACTTCGCGCTCACGCGCTTTAAGGTCCCACAACCCAATGTCGACAGCCGCCATAGCAAAACTCGCAATCCCCCCGCGACCGACAAAATGTAGATGCCACCACATGTCCTGCCATAACCGGTCGATCGCGTTCGCATCACGACCCAACAGCCATGGCACCAGGTTTTCTTCAATCAGCCGATGAATCGCAACCGTTCCTATATTACCCACGGTATAGGTATAACCGAGGCCTGTGTGACCACTATCCGCGCTTATTCGAACCGTAACGAGCCCGAAAGTCGTCATCAGGCCATGCGTAGCGTCGGACAGCGGTGGATCAAGCGGAATACGAAAATGATCCACACGAATGTCAGTAATTTTCATCAAACCCCCCTCTATTCCAGCCATCTTCCTCCTGCTGGGTACTAACGATCAGGCAATGTCTGGGAAGCTAGGACCTCAGGCCAGAGCCGACAGACCAGCAACAGCACTAAAAACCCCTCGACTGTGCAGATAATAATCGCAAGCTCGGCACCGAGCCAATTCCCCAACAGACCAATATGTAGAAAACCCACGGTACATAAACCAATACATACCGACAACACCCCCATCATCCGCCCACGCGCTTTCACTGGCGTGCACAACATCACCAGCACGCCCTGCATGGCCGAAAAACAACCCGCCCCAATACCCGTCAAGAAAAGAAACCCCGCAGCCGACAGGAAAGACTCCACTTGAGAAAACGCAAACGCCATTACCAAACAGAGAAATGCCCCATAGGTGTATAGATACCGATAGTGCCGCAGTTCAGCAAAAGCCAGAATAAGCAGCGCCCCCAACAGTGCGCCCACGCCCTCGGCGCCCATCAACACACCCAGTGGCAAAGGCGTTAAACCCAGCACCTCCTTCCCAATCACCGGGATCATCGAAATAAACGGAAAGCCCCATAAATTAAAAACCAACGTCACAGCCATGACACCCTGCAAAGTGCGTTCCTGTCGCAACAGACGAAAGCCATTCAACAGCGCAGAAAACACACTTGAACCCTCACCCAATTTCTGGCTACCGGCTACCCGTGTTCCAAACAGCATGATTAATGTCGCCACGCCGTAAAGAAGCGAGCCAAGAAAAAACACGCCGTGTATGCCTGCATACTCGAGGAAAAGCCCCCCAAGTACCGGCCCGATAAAACGAGTGCTGTTGCTTGTCACTGTGTCCAAAGTCATGGCAGAGCCCAGTTGAACGGGCGCTACCACATCAGCGAACAACGTTTTGCGCACGGGGTTATCAAACGCCCATAGCAAACCATTCAGCAGTGCGCTTGCGCTCAGCAGCCACAACGTGGCATGGCCATTTAGCGCCATAACACCAAACCACAATGAAGCCATTCCCATAACAAGCATACTGACCAACAATACGAGGCGACGATTGATTCGTTCCGCGAGCGCGCCTGTCAAAGCTCCCAAGAGCGCCAAAGGCAGGAACCGCAAGATCACCATCAGGGCCACAGCAAAGGGGGATGCGGTGATTTCGAACACCACCACACCGACCCCCAGCGTCTCGAGCCAACGAACCGTATTTAGTGCGCCGCCAACAAACCAGAGAGAAACGAATTCCCGGTTGCGCATGAGCTCTAAACTCCCACTCCCACTCCCACTCCGACTCCCACTGCGACGCGGCGGCTTGTCTCCGGCAGATGTCGAGTCATTCAAGGGCTGCAATACTCGTGTGGTGACCAAGCCGTATACCAATACAAATTTCCGCAGCGTCGGGCATCGCCGGCGATGACGGATTTGGCAGAGGCAAGTCAATCATGATAGCGTGATCGGTAGCGCACGACGAGGTGATTAACAATGACAACGATTCAACGATACCTCCTTGAGGATCAACCTGAGCCAGTCAGCCACTATTGCCATGCGGTGCGGGCGGGTGACCGAGTGTGGTTGTCCGGCACCGTGGGTATCCGTCCAGACGGTTCGGTTCCTACAGACGTCGTCGAACAATTTGAGGTCGCCATGCGCAACCTCGACGGGGCGCTACGCGCCGCGGGGGGGCGGCCCGAAAATATCGTCAAAGTGCAGGTTTTCCTCATCGATGTTAACGACAGGGAAAAGATTAACCCCATTCGGCAGGCGTACTTCGGTGAACATCGGCCTGCCTCGACACTGGTCGGGGTCCCAGCCCTTGTTAGCCCGGAACTTAAAGTCGAAATCGAAGCCGAAGCCATTCTAGATCGTTCAATCGATTAAAACACCGGATCAAAAAAACCGATTTTTCAAAGGAGTACGTTATGGCCAAAGGTCGCAAAGTCATCATCACCTGTGCCGTCACTGGGTCAATCCACACACCAAGCATGTCTCCCCACCTGCCATTAACCCCGGCGGACATTGCGCAACAATCGATCGATGCGGCCGAAGCGGGCGCCGCTATCATTCACCTGCATGCGCGGGACCCAGTCGATGGTCGGCCCACACCAGACCCTGACATGTTCATGCAGTTTCTGCCCACCATTCGTGACGGCTGCGATGCCGTAATCAACATTACCACCGGTGGCGGTCATGGCATGACCCTGGACGAGCGTCTCGCCGCACCGCTCAGAGCCAGCCCCGAAATGTGTTCGCTCAATATGGGTTCGATGAACTTTGGGCTTTTCCCAATGCTGCAACGCTACACCGAATTTCGCTATGAATGGGAGCGAGCACACCTGGAAAACAGTCGTGACTTTATCTTTCGCAACACATTTAAAGACATTGAACATGTACTTCAGACGCTGGGTGAGGGATGCGGCACGCGTTTTGAATTTGAGTGTTACGACATTGGCCATCTCTATAATCTTGCACACTTTCTAGACCGCGGACTGGTCAAGCCACCGCTTTTCGTACAATCTATTTTTGGAATTTTAGGGGGAATCGGTGCTGATCCTGAAAACGTGACCCACATGCGTCGCATCGCCGACAAGTTGTTTGGTGATGACTACGTGTGGAGCCTGCTCGCCGGAGGTCGGCACCAGTTACCACTGGTCACCATGAGTGCGATCATGGGGGGCAACGTGCGTGTCGGACTCGAAGACAGTCTATATGCGGGAAAGGGGCAACTTGCGACCTCCAATGCCGAGCAGGTCTCAATCATTCGCCGCGTCGTGGAACGCCTGTCGATGGACATTGCGAGCGCAGATGAGGCACGCCAGATGCTGTCCCTTAAGGGAGCAGATCAGGTGGCATTCTAGACATCTGGCACCTTGACCGCAGATATAGTGTGGAATTGTGCTTGCCTTATAAGCTAACATCCGGGACAGCAGTTTAAGGAGGATAAGCTGGCCACTTTGAATAACCCGCAGTTTGAGGCCGGCATCTAGATAAATTAATCCCTTGAAGGCGAAGCGGTAGACGCCAGGCAACGGCGGCTGTCAGCGAAGATTGCGTAACGGTTGAAGATATCGACCGACACTACTATCGACATCGGAGTCACGGAATGGAAGAAGTCCAAAAAAGCACCGGGCGCTACTGGGGTATCGGAGTCGTAGTCGCCATCCTTGCGGTGATCGCCTTTGTCTACGTGAGGATCCTCGGCATGAACGCCGAGGAACAAGAGGAACTCCTATATCTGATCCAGGATTTTCTCCCCATCATCATGTTTGGAACCCTGGCGTGCCTGTTGTTTTCAGGGTTTCCGGTGGCTTTCATTCTTGGCGGCATTGCCTTTCTATTTGGCATGCTTGGCTATTGGTTAGACATGTTCGATCTGATCGAATTTTTCAACTTCCTACCGAGAATCTGGTTCCAAGGTGCTGAAAACCTGGTACTGGTGGCTGTTCCCGCATTTGTCTTCATGGGGGTCATGATGGAGCGCAGCGGAGTGGCCAACGACTTGCTCTACTGCGTACAGGTTCTGCTGAAAAATGTAGCCGGGTCCCTCGCATTGGCCGTCATCGTCATGGGCACGGTGTTGGCTGCAATGACTGGCATCATCGGTGCGTCGGTCACCATGATGACCGCCCTTGCCCTGCCGACCATGATCAAACAGGGTTACAAGAATTCGCTATCGTGTGGTTGTATCGCAGCCTCTGGCACGCTGGGGATTCTGATCCCACCCAGCATTATGCTTATCATCATGGCGGACTTGATGGCAGTGTCCGTCGGCAATATGTTCATGGCCGCCATCGTGCCTGGATTAGTGCTCGCCTTCTTTTATCTGCTGTTTGTCGCTCTCTATGCCAAGTTTAAACCCGAGGTCGCTCCTAGTCTGCCGCCAGAACTGCTCTATGTACCGAAAAATAAATACCCAGGCATGATCTTCAAGAGTTTTCTGCCACCCGTTCTACTGATTTTTATGATTAAAGGCTCGATCCTCTTCGGTGTCGCCGCGCCCAGTGAGGCAGGTGCCGTGGGAGCCTTTGGAACCATATTGCTCGCCATTGGTAATCGACGACTGACTTTCGATCTGCTGAAGGGTGTCTGTCACACCTCCGCGCGCACTATTGCAATGATCTTTTTCATCATCATCAGCGCGACCTGTTTCGCTTATGTCTATCGCTCGCTAGGCGGCGACGACATTGTTGAGCACTTAATTCTGTCGGCAGGACTTAGCTCCTGGCAATTGCTGTTTTTGTTGATGGGCATCACTTTCATGTTGGGTTTCTTTCTGGACTGGATCGAAATCACCCTGATCGTACTGCCGGTCTTTGCGCCACTCATTATCGGACTCGATTTTGGCGACCACGTCGCTTCCAAAGACATTGTGTTCTGGTTTCTAGTCTTGATGGCCATCAACCTGCAGACTTCGTTCCTCACACCACCGTTTGGTTTCGCCCTCTTCTATCTGAAGGGCATCGCACCCAGAGAAGTCAAAATTCAGGAAATCTACAAAGGCATCATCCCCTTCGTTCTGCTCCAACTTTGTGGATTAATCCTGGTGATGTGGAAACCTGGCGTTTCCCTATGGCTGATGAAACTCGCTTACGACTACTAGTCGTTTGGCATCTGACTAACGGAGAACATCCAAGTGAACGAAACCACATCCGCCACCGTGCCAACGACAGAACTGAGACACCTGTCGGGCGACGATTTACCAATCACTCTTAAAATTGCCGAACAATTACGGCGATTCGTCGACGCGGTTGGGCGTTTTGGCTCCTGGTTCGCAATGCCCCTAGTCCTGATTACCGTATTTGACTTATTTATACGCAAAGCACGAATCATTAAGATTCAGGGTGATCCGATCCAAATCTGGTTGCGTGAAAACATCAGCCCGGTTTTCGATTCCACACTGTTACAGGAACTTGAATGGCACTCGCACACAGCCCTCTTCGCGCTGGTACTGGGCTTCGGTTATATCTGGAATACGCATGTCCGGGTTGACCTGGTCCGGGAAACACTGGCTTTCCGCAAGAAGGCTTGGCTGGAATTTATCGGATTGACAATCTTCCTGGTGCCCTTTACCTGCGTCATCATCTATTACGCCGGTATGTATGCCTACGACTCTTGGGCTTTCAATCGCGCTCCCCAGTGTGCCTGGTGGCAATGTGGTGAAATCTCAGCCTCTCTGGTTGGGATGTCCCATCGCTGGATTATCAAATTGGTGTTGGTGTTTGGTCTCATCACCGCGCTCATGGCCGGTATCGCCGTCTGGCTACAGACCGCAATGGTACTGTTTGGCCCCCGAAACACACGCTACAAACTGATGACACTGGAGTGGCCAGAAGAGGAAGGCGGCTTCATCGAGGGCAAGGAAAGAATGGACCTCGGAAAAATGGAAGACCAGCTCGAAATGCAGGCCCGCAAGATGCGTGAGGCTACAGAAGCGGAGCGGGCAACCCGTCAGCAATAGGGGCCGGTTCTCCTGTTGCTGAAAATAACCCCGACACGATAGGGTCGGAAAAATCGCATGCTTGACTGGGAAAATTTATTCAAACGATACGTCTGGGATGACCGGACAACGCCCTATCTCATTCCAGTCAACCGACTGAAGCGCCAGCAAGCCGACTACGAAATCCTGGCTTATAGTGTTTTCATCGGTATTCTGTTTGGAGTGGTCTCCATTACCGCGCTGACTGATGTTGGGCCCCAGGGGCGCTCACCGAACATGTCGCTTTACGCGTTGTCAGTCACTTTTGCGAGTGTCATTTTTGGCTATGCCAAGAACTACAACGCAGCACTTTATCTCAGTGCTTCACCTCTGGCGGGTCTCGCTTACCTCGTCTTCTATGGGCTTCGCTCCGACCATCATCTGTTCGATACACTGCTCGCCGCTCTCGTTCTGATCCTGTTGCTGTGGTACTCACGTCGCATCATCACCATCGCCCGATGCTACTCAACCCTACGGGAGGGTGACGATCAGGACACGCCGAAACGACGACTCTTCAAACGATGACTCGATTCCAAAATAATCGACATTTTCTTCCTGCCCGATTTTACTTTCGCTATCACGCATTAGTCCTGGCCAGTGCGATCTGCCTGTTACTGAGCATCGAATGGCTACTGGGCGCACGCTGGCCGTTGTTCTGGCCGCTTATCATCTGGGGTCTCATGGTTTCCATTCATTATTTTTTTTCAGCAGCCTTTGACATCAATGAAGTATGGGCAGATGACAGGGTCGTCGATGTAAAAACACGAAGTTACGACTTAGGTCACATCATGAATATTGAGCACCGAATTGACGGCACCCACGACAGCGTTACTCCACACACAGAACGCGAGTGACCCTGGGTGAATTTGGTCGACGCGCACCACCATTTGTGGGATCTGGAAGGCGCTAACCACCCCTGGCTGTGTGATCAACCCCGCATTCCGTTCCGCTATGGCGACTACGCCGCCATCTGTCGTAACTACTTGGCTGAACATTATCTGGCTGATACGGCTGATCACACAGTGCTGGGTGGTGTGCACGTCGAAGCTGAATGGAACCCCGCCGATCCGGTGGCCGAGACCCGTTGGCTGGAAGAGGCACTGACCACGTTACCCCACCCCGTGGTTCTTGTTGTACAGGCTCGGCTTGAGCGCGAAGATGTCGACGACGTCCTATTAAGCCATTCCCGGTTCGAGCGAGTACGCGGCGTTCGCCAAAAGCCCCGGGCGGCGCTGAGTAGCGACACAGTGAAGCGCGGCCAAGCCGGTTCTATGGACGATAAAATCTGGCGCGATGGTTATTCTAAATTAGCGCAGTACGGATTCTCGTTCGACCTGCAGGTGCCTTACTGGCACCTGGATCAGGCAGCCGACCTCGGGTGCGATTTCCCCGAGACAACGTTAATCCTCAATCACACCGGTCTACCGCTCGGGCGACACCGCCATGACCTCGCGCCATGGCGAAAAGCGCTGGAAAAGTTGGCCCAACAGGACAATACCGCGATAAAGATATCAGGGCTAGGCCAGGTGGGGCTACCTTGGACCGTAGAAGCGAACCGAGGCGTGATACGCGATGCACTGGCTATCTTTGAACACACGCGCACGATGTTTGCCAGCAATTTCCCGGTAGACCGCTTGTGCGTAGATTTTAATACCTTGTATACAGGCTTTCAGGAAACCGTCTCTGATCTAACACCGACTCAGCAGGACAACCTTTTCTTCGCCAACGCCCGCAAGTTCTATCGCATTCCCGCATGATCTCCTGACCCGCTGGCCGTCAGCATGCGCAGCGGTATCGTTCGCGGTTTTCAATCATGCCTTCCACCTGCTCCAGGTAACGCGCCATATGCTTTGAGTTCCAATGTGACTCGAGCGCCGCGTCATCCTCGTAAACCTCGACCAGGACAACATGGTTATCGCGTTCAGTCGACACGAGAACGTCAAAACGTAGGCAACCCGTCTCAATGCGCTGACTGTTAGTGCCGTGCGCATGCGCCAGCTCAAGGAATTCAGCTAATGCTTGGGCATTTATATCAAGATGAACAATGAGGGCAACGTTTGCCATGAATAATGCTCCTTCGTCAGGCGCTCCAGCCAATCGTTTTGCAATCATCCACCATGAGATGTTCGCAAAATATACCCTGTCTCGTGCGCGGCATCAGTCAACCAGTCAAACAGATGACGGGAAAAACTCCGTCGAACCACCAAATCAAAAGCCACCTCATCCAGTTCATCAACGCGTCGAATCAAGACTGGAGCGCCCGCCAAGAGTGATTGCCGACAGTCACCATGACGAAAAACGCGGGGATGAAAATCCAACGTACAGTCACTTGTCAGAATATCCCGCGCCCGCAACCCCCCTATACGCAGCACGGTCTGTCCACCGCTGAGATTCACCAATGCGTAATGCCGATCGGTAAGTGACACTGCCAGTCCTTTCTCGATTAACGCTGCGGAGCGCGTCGATACAATCAGCCATTCGTCGAGGCTCAACCAGTGAAGACAAGTGTCGCTCGTGCGCGCCACTCGGTTTGGCACTCCAGGTGGAGCAATGCCCAGGACTCCAGTAACACTCGCGGTAAAATCAACCTCGTCAAGATTACCGCGCAGATTAAGATGCGTCAGTGCGGGGTATTCTTCAAACCACACATCGCTCCTGCCCTCAACGCCTGGCACGACACGTCCCCCCAGGGGGAAATCAAACGCGGATTGCCCTAACACACCGGTCGTCACGGCTTCGCCTCCTTGGTCATTAGCGGTCCCAACGTCACTCTGCCAATTTCTGATTCAACCAGCCCGACACTGCAGCGATCAGTTCCGCCTCGTATCCATCGAAAAAATGATCGGCGCCATCAAGTTTGACCTGGGTATAGTCGAAACGGTGATCAAACTTTGCGCGCGCACCGGCACCTCGTATCACTCCTTCCAGATCCTGTTCACCAAAAAGATCGAGCACAGGTAACGACAAGCGACTAAAGACCGTGCCATCAGGATCCAAGCCGTCTCCGCCCTGTCCGCTACCGAGGCCAATCAGGGCCATCCCCGTCACAGGCAGCGCCGGCATTTGCGTTAATGCATGAACCGCCATCGTTGAACCCATACTGTGAGCGACGACAAACCAGGGACCTGCGGTGGTCCGCTCGAGAAACTTGAGACCCGCTTCGATGCGAGGCCGTACTTCGGGCAACAGCGCTTTGTAATCAGTCCCTGGCACTCCATTCGCTAACACAGGCAACTGCAACGACAGTGTATGCCAGCCAGACTCTGCTAGTGCAACGCGTAGGGGGTTAACCACCTGTGGCCAATCGGGATGCACACCTCGACCATGCAAGATCAGCAACCCGCCACCATGCTCAGACTGGGGAACCACATGTAAGCCAAGAAATCGCACCGAATCGGTGAGCAACCACACCGGCTCGCCATCAAACAGCTGATCCACGACCTCTTCGGCCCAGCGCCCTTCCTTCTCGAAATCTGAGGCCGACACAGTCAAACTAAACCCCAGACAAAACACCCCAAGACAGCGAATAAAATCACGTTTAAACCAGCCCATGTACTCAACCCCTCTGTCGTACGTTGTCCGAATCATAAAAGACCGGCTCGGTAATCGTAGCTTTAATCAGTCGGCCATCTAACAATGGCGCGTAAACGCTTCCCCCGAGTCGAGCACGCCCGCCTTTGATCAGCGCCAGCGCAATGGAGTGTTCTAACGTGGCACTGAAGTAACTTGATGTCACGTGACCCACCATCGGTACGGGCCGACTGCTGGAAAACCCATTCACCAACTGCGCTCCCTCGGGCAACACAACCGTTGAATCTTCGGTTTTAAGACCCACTAACTGCTTTCGGTTATCGCGGGCCGTATCGGCACGAAAAAGTGACCGCTTACCGATGAAATCCTTCTTCTTCGAAACGATCCAGTCCATACCCAGATCAATGGGCGTCACCGATCCATCGGTGTCCTGGCCGACAATCACGTAGCCTTTCTCTGCCCGAAGCACGTGCATCGCATCGGTCCCGTAAGGTGTAATGCCAAAAGGCTTACCCGCCTCCATGACCGCGCGCCATAACAACAAGCCCTGGTCTGCACTGACATTGATCTCATAGGCTACTTCACCGCTGAAACTGATGCGAAACACGCGCGCCGCTATACCCGCTACGCGGCCCTCGCAAAAACTCATGAACGGCATGGCCTCGGGAGAGCAATCGATGCCTTCACTTAGACTCTCTAGCAGTTCGCGGCTCTTGGGTCCGGCAATACTGGTCACCGCCCAACGGTCCGTCACCGATGTGAGGAAAACCTTCAATTCTGGCCACTCCGTCTGTAGCCAGCGTTCCAACCAGTTCAATACGTGCGCAGCCCCACCCGTGGTGGTGGTCATAAGATAGCGGTGTTCCGACAGCCGTGACGTCACACCATCGTCCATCACCATACCGTCTTCCCCCAGCATCAGACCATAACGACAGCGCCCGACCGACAACGACTTCCAGGCGTTGGTGTAGATACGGTCCAACAATTCGGCAGCATCACGACCGGTAATCTCGATCTTGCCAAGCGTCGATGCGTCGAGTATGCCCACGCTGTGGCGAGTGGCCAGACACTCCCGGGACACCGCCTTTTCTCTGTCCTCCCCAGGAAGCGGGTAGTACCACGGCCTTTTCCACTGGCCGACGTCTTCAAAGGCCGCTCCATTCTCAACATGCCACTCATGCATCGGTGTCCGTCGAATCGGGTCGAACAGGACCTCGCCCACAGCACGGCCAGCGATAGCTCCGAAAGTAACCGGCGTGTAATTGGGTCGATAGGTGGTGGTACCGATCGCACTCGGGCTCTGACCCAGCGCATCCGCCAGTATCGCCATGCCATTAACGTTACCGAGCTTGCCCTGATCAGTCCCAAACCCCAGGGCCGTATACCGCTTAACGTGTTCGATCGAACGATAGCCCTCGCGTGCGGCCAGGCGAATATCAGCCTCGGTCGTGTCATTCTGATAATCGACAAACTTTTTTCCTCTTGGCATCGCTCGATCGCCTGGAATACTCCATAACGCTCGCAGTGGTGCCTCAGTGTGCTGCGCCGTCCCCGGTGTATCCACGGTGACAGGATCAATGCCCACCTGGCGAAGCGCCTCGGATGCCGCCTCGACCGCTCCGACCAGGCACAGAGATAGATCAAATTCTCCCGCGCACGCTCCAGTGGAGCGCTCCGCTTGCACAGAAAATCCTGGCAAAAAACAGGCTTTCGCTTCGTCAAAAACAGGCCGTCCACCTGACTGTGCATGCAGGTGGACGGTTGGATTCCAGCCGCCGGACATGGCCAGAACATCGCACTCAATCGAGCCCTTATGCGCAACCACACTTCGGCCATCAGCCGAGAGACGACCGATATTGATTCTATTTACGCCGCCAAAACCGGATTTAACCGCCGTCACCACATGGCCGCGGTAAACTGGCACACCGACGCGTCGCGCCGCATCAGCCGCTTCTGACGCAGCACCCTCTCGAAGGTCAACAACACCCTTTACAACAGCCCCTGCATTAATCGCATCGTGTACCACACGATAAGCAGAATCATTATTGGTAAAAATGACTAACGACCGACCTGGCAGAACCGCATAACGCTGCATGTAAACAGAAACTGCCGAGGCTAACATCACTCCCGGTCGATCGTTGTCCGCAAACACTAAAGGACGTTCGATCGCGCCGGTGGCGAGAACCACCTGCTTTGCACGAACACGCCACATCCGTTCTCTGGACATCAAAGGCACAGGATTGGAGAGATGATCGGTGCGCCTTTCATTGATGACCAAAAAATTATGGTCGTGATAACCGGTAACAGTGCTTCTAGAAAGCATCATGACTTCAGGCCATTTTTCCAGAGCCTCCACCATCTTTTGAACCCATTTTCCAGCCTCCATTCCGCCAATCTCAATACCTGTACCCAGCAAGCCACCGCCAAACTCGGACTGCTCATCGGCCACAATCACTCGAGCACCAGAACGTGCCGCCGTTAATGCAGCCATCAATCCTGAAGGGCCAGCGCCCACCACGAGCACATCGCAATGAATATTGCGCTTGTCATAGGTATCCGGATCGGATGCGTCAGGGGCACGACCCAGACCCGCCATCTGGCGGATACGGTGCTCATAACGCTTCCAGAAGGAGCGCGGCCACATGAACGTCTTATAATAAAAACCAGCCGGTAACAGGCCGCCAATCAGGTCGTTAATGGCATAAATATCGAACTCCACGCTGGGCCAACCATTAACTGAATAGGCCGTGAGCCCTTCATAGAGTTCCACCTGCGTCGCTCGCAACCCCGGCACTGTCTTGCGCCCTTCGCCCACCTGGAAAATAGCGTTCGGTTCTTCAGCCCCCACCCCAACAATGCCTCGCGGACGGTGATACTTAAAACTCCGCGCCACCGTACGAATACCATTAGCGATCAACGCCGATGCTAAGGTATCACCCTCGTATCCAGTCAGTACCCGACCGTTGAAAACAAACCTGAGTGGGCGTGACCGATTGATACACCCGCCAGTCGCTAGACGCCAACGCTGACTCAACGGCCGTCCTCCTCGGGCGGAACAGCACCCATCTGGTAATAGGCTTTGATCCTGCTCGTCACGGTGTCGCGGACCGCATTAAACCAGCGCCGACAACCCGCCGTGTGGCACCACTGCTCGCGGTGCCAACCTTTCGGGTTTTCGCGGTTAAATAAATAATCACCCCATTCCTGATCCGACAAATCAGCAGGCGTTTTCGGCCGGGCAATATGCGCTTCACCACCATAGCTGAACTCACTCTGATCGCAAGCACCGCACCAAGGACACTCAATCTGAAGCATCTCACCACCATCCTGTGAGTTTGCCAAGCGTAAGGAACATAACCACTAATGCGCGACCCCCGCCGCTCCATGCTCATCAATCAAAGCGCCTGTATAAAAACGCTCCAACGAAAAGGCGGCATTAAGCACATGTGGCTCATCCCTCGCCAAGGTGTGTGCAAACACCCAGCCCGATCCAGGAGTTGCCTTGAATCCCCCCGTTCCCCAACCGCAGTTGAAATAGAGCCCTCGAACCGGTGTCTTACCGATGATGGGACACGCATCAGGACACACATCGACAATCCCTCCCCACTGACGCAACATGCGGACTCGACTGAATGAAGGAAACAACGTCACAATCGCCGCGATATTGCCTTCGATAATTCCATAGCTTCCACGCTGGCCGTAACCGGTATACGCGTCAATGCCCGCACCGACAACCAGTTCTCCCTTGTCCGATTGGCTGATATAACCGTGCACGGCATTAGACATAATGACCGTATCCAAGACCGGCTTTAACGGCTCCGAAACGAGCGCCTGAAGCGGATGACTCTCGATCGGCAACCGCAGGCCTGCCATCGCCGCCATCACGCTGGAGTGCCCCGCTGCGACCACTCCGACTTTTGTTGTTCTAATCAAGCCGCGACTGGTTTCTAGCGCTGTGACCGCCCCATCGACCTGTCGTATGCCAGTGACCTCACAATTCTGAATGATGTCGACCCCGAGCTGATCGGCTGCACGAGCAAAACCCCAGGCAACCGCGTCGTGTCGCGCGACACCACCACGGGGTTGAAAAGAAGCGCCCAGAATCGGATAACGGGCACTCGGCCCGACATCGATAACCGGCACTCGCCGCTTGATGTCCATCGGCGTCAGGACTTCGCTGTCAATACCGTTGAGACGGTTCGCGCTTGACCGTCGCACAATGTCACGCATGTCCTGCAGCGTATGCCCAAGATTCATTACGCCACGCTGACTGAACATAACGTTGTAATTCAATTCCTGGCTAAGACCTTCCCACAACTGTAGTGATTTCTCGTACAGGTGTGCGGCTTCGTCCCACAAGTAATTCGAACGAACAATGGTCGTGTTGCGACCCGTGTTGCCACCACCAATCCAACCTTTTTCAACCACCGCAATGCGCCCGACGTCAAAGTTTCTCGCCAGATAGTAGGCGCTCGCAAGGCCATGACCACCGCCGCCGACGATAACCACATCGTATTCGGGTTGTGGCTGTGGGCTACGCCATGCCTCTTGCCAGTTCTCGTGATGACTGAGCGCATTCCGAGCCAAACTGAAAATGGAGTAGCGTTTAGTCATCCGTCACACTGGCCCACTGGTGCCATCACAAAGGGAACTCACACGAAGCACATCAGCTCGAACGATATACAGGGTGGCGAGCACACAAAGCTTTAACTCGCTCGCGTACAGCGTCGACTACAGACTCATCCCCAAGACTGTCCAATATATCTGCAATCCAGTTCGCCACCATTCGCATTTCGGCTTCCTTGAATCCGCGCGTCGTACTGGCCGGTGACCCTAAGCGCAGTCCACTGGTGACAAAGGGTGAACGCGGATCATTAGGCACCGCGTTTTTATTCACCGTGATGTTGGCACGCCCTAGCGCCGCATCAGCATCTTTACCCGTGATATTCTTATCGATGAGGTCGAGCAGAAACAGGTGGTTGTCCGTACCACCGGACACAATCTGGTAACCCCGCTCGACCAGTGCGTCAGCCATTGCTCGCGCATTATCGAGCACCTGTTGCTGATAGGCTTTAAAGGAAGGCTCTAGCGCTTCTTTGAAGGCAACGGCTTTACCCGCTATCGCATGCATCAAGGGGCCTCCTTGAGTGCCTGGAAAAACAAGTGAAGACAATTTCTTCTCAACCGCCTCGTTGGAGCGTGCCAGGATCATACCCCCACGGGCACCACGCAACGTCTTGTGGGTCGTCGTTGTAGTGACATCTGCAATCTGCACGGGACTTGGGTAAAGACCCACTGCGACCAATCCCGCTACATGTGCCATGTCGACCACCAGATACGCATCGACGGCATCCGCGATATCCCGAAAACGCTGCCAATCAACAATTCGACTGTAGGCTGAAAATCCCGCCATGATCATACGCGGCCGATGTTCATGGGCGAGGGCAGCAACCTGCTCATAATCGATTTCTCCGCCACTATCGTCGAGGCCATACTGAACAGCGTGATACAACTTGCCTGAGAAATTGACGGCAGCGCCATGCGTGAGATGCCCACCGTGAGCAAGACTCATGCCCAGGACGGTGTCACCCGGATCAAGCAGTGCCATATAAACTGCCGCATTAGCACTCGAGCCGGAGTGCGGCTGGACGTTGACATAAGCCGCATCAAACAACTGCTTTGCCCGATCAATAGCAAGCTGCTCAGCAATGTCGACAAACTGGCAACCGCCGTAATAACGCTTACCCGGATAACCTTCTGCGTATTTATTGGTCAGTACTGATCCCTGTGCTTCCAGTACTCTGGGGCTGGTGTAGTTTTCTGAAGCAATCAATTCGACATGCTCTTCCTGTCGCTGACACTCACCCTGGATAGCATCCCACAGTTCGTCATCAAACCCTTTTATTCGATCGGATACGTAAAACATAGACAGTCCCTATACGAAAATGTGAAAACCCGCTTCCCCGTGCAACGCGTTATTCAGAGCTCGCGCCACCTATAAGGTAAAACCCTTTCTATCTTGTCGCGTGTAGTCGGGACGACCTGTCCTTATCTTGGCACGACGCGCGTTCCGACCATTTATCTTTACGAGCGCTTTATCTCAAACCTTGCCATCGCCCGCGCATGCTACCGGCATCTCTTTTGCCCGCCTCGGACCGACAAGGTCAAGATGCTGACAAGCCCATTCGTGCAATTCCCGCATTTTTCGAACACGCGTACTCTCCAACTTGACTGGCAACTGACGGAGGGCTAGCCGCACGTCACCGACATCTTTGTAAGAACCATGCACAACCGTATACCAGGTTTTACCATGCTCTTGAGTTCGAAAATAATGCACCCCGTCAACAAACTCGTGCGACCGAATGAATTGGCGAACCAACACCTCACTGGTGGCGCTAAAAAGTTCGATGGTGTATCGACTGTTGTCTTGAGAAAATAGCCACTCATAGGTATTTGACTGAATCGACCGAAGTCGTCGGCTCGTAATAGTCGCACCTTTCGTCGAATCACGAATAGGCATACCCGCATCCGTTACTGCCTTTCCGGTTGTAACGACCGGCGCGGCCTGGGGCAACGACTCAGCCACGTTGTCCCGCAATGTCACGGTGGTTAAGTGCCCAGATACGGATGAGTCTGGGGGCCGCGCTTGAGGGACGTTGATGGGGGCGACGTCCGCATTCGCAACCGATGCGGCGACCACCGGCTTTTGTGCAGTGGTGTTCAATGGGACATCGGCAACACGCCATTCGGCCTGCAAAGCAGTCTCCGTTTCAGTCGCTGCCACCAACCCCAGCGCTTCCACCCAACCTCCTATCTCTATCGGCGCCTGAATGTGTGCCCACCCTCCTCGCCAGTCAAGAATATCTAGCGACACACCCGACTCAATTTCACCCACTACAGGAGACGCATCCCCCGGGGAGACTTCGGCAAACACCTTGACCTGCCCTTCCGTGTGCCAGCCGCGCGTGCTGTCCCCGCTGAGCTGCGCCCCATCGAGCCACAGTCGAAAACCCTGGCCCACAAGCACTTTTACCCACCCCGATCGGCGCTCCACTAACTGCACCAATGCACCAGAGGGCAGCCGATCGACAATGGGAGAAAGACGATTAAACGAAGCATGGACGTGAAGCGGCGAAGCGCCTACTCTGAAATACACCGCAGGGCTATTTTGTGAAGCGGCCGCACCTTCGCCCCCCAGACTCTTCAACAAGCGTGTGGCCTGGGCATGTCCCTGCCCAGCCGCAGCTTTTAACCATGTGATCGCTTCCGCGCGATCTTTTGGCAGACCAATCCCGTAAAGACAGGCGCGGCCCAGTCCATATTGCGCGTCCGCATTACCGCTATCGGCCGCAAGACGCCACCAACCCAGCGCTCTCGCCAGATCTTTGGGAGCACCGAGACCAGAAAGATGAGCAACCCCAATACGATACTGTGCCCCCACATGCCCTAACTCTGCGGCGTGAGTAAACCAGTACGCTGCCTCACGGGCATTTTTCGCCACACCTTTTCCACTATCGAACATCAGTGCAACACGAAACTGTGCTTCCGTGTCGCCCTCATAGGCACGAGGCAACCAGATCTGAAATGCCTTTTGAAAGTTACCCGCGGCAAACGCATCATCCGCGTCATCTGTGAACGCCGGATACGACATGACGCTCAAACCGAGGCCTATCAAAACCAGCAGAAGACAACGCACGATGCGCGAAGTCCGTACCACGGCGCTTAACACGCGAGCAATCCGTAAAACGATTCGATCATTACCACCATCCCGTCGGTGAGAACGCATGAATTATAGCGACCATCAATTTCAATCGGATTGCTCTTCACGCCACGCCCGCAGAGCGTCCAGTGAACGCTGGCCATGATAAATGAGCTGATCCTTGTCGTAACGCCAATCCTGTCCAACGGGGCAGGCAAGCCGGGCGAGACACCGATCTGCGCAAGACGAGGCGGATTTCAGGCGATGCGAAACGCAGCGATCCAGGTCGAAGGACTTGTCCAATCGTACTGCCCCCGCTGGGCACGCACTTCGGCACGGTTTTTCCACGCATCGATCGCACGGTGTTCCTTGCGAAGCCAGCGCCACCGTCTCCTGCAACGGATTATCCAGGACAAACAGCGCCCGGTACGCGAACCACGTTCCAAACTCCGTGTTAATGCCAATCCCGAGGGGCGATACGTGACTCCAACCCGCAAACACACCAAGCTGCTGCAAGGGCACCGGTATCGGTCCCGGATAAAGGATCTCCACCTCTCCGCCACCCCAATATTCGGTTACCACACGACCAGCGGCATTTACCGAAAACGTATCCAACGGATGATCGCTGTCCGTCAAATCACCGCCGATCTGTTGCCACAAAAGACGGCCCCCAGCGCCCAGCATCACAAACCGACGGGTGGATTCGATGTTCACCTGGCAGTCCTCCATGGACTGCCGAAGCCGCTGCGGCCATTGGTCTGCCCGCATAACGGCCTGCAGATTGAATCCCTGCGAGGCAAGCCACTCATGCCCACGCTGCTGAGATAGATTCATGGGTTCATTACTCCGAAATACACGATAACGTCGACACACCCGATATTAATGCCGCCCGACAAGGCGCCCTCTTGTAGCCTATATTTTACGGTGTATCGTGTGTTCCATGAACTCCCAACTTCAACCACACATCCTGATCCATGGCCATCGCGGCGCACGCGGCCTAGCTCCAGAGAACACCCTCGCAGGTTTTTCCTGTGCGCTTAAGGTGGGCGTCGATGTACTGGAACTGGACCTTCGAATGAGCGCAGATGGAAAGATCGTCATCCATCACGACAGAAAGCTTAATCCTGACCTGACACGCAGCACAGCAGGCACTTGGCTCACCCCCCCACCAAACCGCTTGATCACTATACGTTTGACGCGCTTCAGCAATTCGATATAAGTCAGGCCCGACCCGGATCGTCCACCATTAAACGTTTTCCTCGTCAAACCGCTCGAGATGGGCAAACCATTCCTGATCTTGCGATGCTTCGTGATCGGGTAGCGCCTGCACTCGATGACGGTTTATTACTCAACATCGAGATTAAATCTGATCCGTTAAAACCTGAACAAGGACCAACACCGATAGCCTGGGCAACCACCCTGGTTGATGAACTCAACACTCTCGATCTGATGGATCAATGTTGGGTACAGTCTTTTGACTGGCGTGTGCTGCGTCAGATTCACGCATTAACGGACAAACTACCCACTGGATTTCTAACCAGCGCACAACCAGACTTCGACACCATCACTGCACATGCGAACAGCGCTTCCCCTTGGCTTGATGGTTACGACACCGCGCAATTCAGTCATAGCCTGCCACAGGCCATCGCCGCCGCAGGCGGGCATTACTGGGGGCCGTGCTTTCAGGATCTTACGCGTTCACTGGTCGCCGAGGCCCAATCGTTGGGGCTTGAAGTCCACACCTGGGCTGTCAATGAAATAACGCATATTGAGACCATGGTGGACTATGCGGTCGATGGCATCATCAGTGACTACCCCGATCGAGTCCGCACGGTACTGGCTAAGAGGCAGTACGTTTTGCCCACTGTGTTTGGAGACTAGCAGCGACTGGCAACCGCCGCTATTTATCTATAATGTCGCTGTAGTCAAACAAGCCGGTGCATCGTGTATCCAAAAAATGGATACGACAAAAGGAGAATTGCTTTGAGCCACGTCGACTCCATTTATGAGGTGGGTCTCGAGCGTTGTGAAGCCAACTTCACCGCGCTGAGTCCGCTCAGTTTTATCCGCCGTACGGCTCGTGTCTACCCGGAACACACGGCACTGGTGCATGGACCACAGCGACAGAACTGGGCCGATACTTACCGCCGCTGTCGCCAACTAGCCTCTGCCCTCACGCGCCGTGGCATCAAAATGGGCGATACCGTCGCCATCATGTCACCCAATGTACCGGCCATGTATGAGGCGCATTTTGGCGTACCCATGGCAGGGGCGGTGCTTAACACGCTCAATATCCGTCTCGATGCCGATACCCTGGCTTTTATTCTCGACCACGGTGAAGCCAAAGCCTTGATCACAGATTCCGAATTCTCTGAAGTGATGACGGACGCGGTGGCAAAAACCGGCCGCGACATCCTGGTCATTGATATCGACGACCCACTAGGACCTAAAGACGGCTGCATTGGAGAGATCACTTACGAAGCATTACTTGCCGAGGGGGATCCAGACTTCGCTTGGTCCCTACCCGCTGACGAGTGGCAGGCAATCTCTCTTAATTACACCTCTGGTACGACCGGCAAGCCCAAAGGGGTTGTCTACCATCATCGTGGGGCCTACCTGAATGCGATCAGCAACCTCATCGGTTGGGAGATGGCACATCATCCCGTCTACCTTTGGACTTTGCCGATGTTTCACTGCAACGGCTGGTGCTTTCCGTGGGCGCTAGCCGCCGTTGCCGGGACTAGTGTCTGCCTGCGCAAAGTTGAACCGGCGCCCATCTATGATGCCATTGCGGATGCCGGCATCACACACTTTTGTGGTGCACCGGTAGTCTTGGGGATGCTAATCAATGCCCCGGAAAGTGAAAAACGTGACTTTAATCAGGTTGTCCGCGTCATGACCGCCGCGTCACCGCCGCCTGCCACAGTACTTGCTGCCATGGAATCTGCCGGCTTCCTAGTGACCCATGTCTATGGCCTGACAGAAACCTACGGGCCAGCGGTCATTTGCGCCTGGCACGAAAGCTGGAATGCACTGAGTACCGACGCCCGGGCCGAAAAGAACTCACGCCAGGGTGTGCCTTATCATGTGCTGGACCAGTTAGAAATATTCGACCCGGAAACCATGACCGCCGTCACAGCCGATGGAAAAACCATGGGCGAAGCCATGTTTCGGGGCAACAACGTGATGAAGGGTTATCTTAAAAACCCCGAAGCGACGGCAGCGGCATTTTCCGGTGGCTGGTTTCATTCCGGCGACCTTGGTGTTATGCACACGGATCACTACATACAACTCAAAGACCGTTCCAAGGACATTATTATCTCTGGCGGTGAAAATATCTCATCCATTGAGGTTGAAGATATTTTGTATCGTCACCCGGCGGTACTTGAAGCGGCAGTGGTCGCCCGACCTGATGAACAATGGGGCGAAACGCCTTGCGCATTCGTAACCCTGAAACAAGGCCTCGCTGATATTACCGAATCGCAGGTGATCGACTTCTGTCGTGAGCATATGGCCCGCTTTAAAGCGCCGAAAACAGTGCTCTTCGGACCTTTGCCGAAAACCAGCACCGGCAAGGTGCAGAAATTCAAACTACGTGAAAGAGCACTAGTACTGAACGAAAAGCAAAAAAACTAAACGTCACCGGGGCTGCATACGAATCGCACCATCGAGACGGATGACTTCGCCATTAAGCAACTCATTATCAATGATGTGCTCTACCAGAGCCGCAAACTCCTTAGGATGGCCCAATCGTCTGGGGAACGGTACCTGGGCCGCCAGTTGATCCTGTACCTCCTGTGACAGTCCTCCGAACATTGGCGTTTCGATCATGCCAGGTGCAATAGTGAGTACGCGGATACCACTGCTCGCCAGCTCCCGGGCTGCGGGCAAGGTCAAGGCGACCACGCCACCTTTTGATGCACTGTAAGCGGCTTGGCCAACCTGTCCCTCATAGGCCGCCACCGAAGCCGTATTAACAATCACGCCACGACCGCCGCTTTCGGTTATCGGCTCGAGCGCCACCATGTGAGCCGACACTAACCGCAACAGGTTGAAGGTGCCAATCAGATTCACCCGGATTACCTTTTCAAACAGATCCAGGCTATGCGGCCCATCACGTCCCACGATGCGAGCGGCAACACCAATTCCCGCACAGTTGACCAATACTCGCGGTACGCCGAAGTGCTCGACCACCCGATCTACTGCTGACGCGGCAGATTCTGCATCTGAAACATCGCAAGCAATGGCAAGCCCATCAATCCCGTTGGCAACTGCAGTTGCCGCGCTCGCGTCGAGATCAATGACGCCCACGCGAGCACCCCGTTGGGCAAGGGCTCTGGCTGTCGCCCTACCCAGACCGGATCCCCCGCCAGTCACCACTGCTGCTGCGTTTTTAAGGTTCATCGCACCCTTCGTTTATGGACCGAATCCAATCGGTACCGCTACTGTCGACTCACTATAGTATTCCACCTTACAGTTTTTGAGGATGCGAGGTATTGGTTCGGATGACTACAATACCCCTTACAAGTTTCACTGACTCACAATTTCTAAACTTTTTTATTCTTACTCATGACAACTGCAATCACGGGCGGCCAGCTCGTTACCGGTCTCGGTGGCGACCCTATTCCTAATAGCACAGTCGTGATCGTCGACGACCGCATTGCGGCGGCCGGTCCCGCGGCCGACGTTACTATTCCTGCCGATGCGAATACCCTCGACGCCACGGGCCATACCGTATTGCCTGGCCTAATCGACTGCCATGTCCATTCGACCTACCGTGCCCGAGATGTAAAACAACACCTATTAAACACACCCAGTTACAACATTCTTCGTTCTACCCAAATTATTGAAGAAACGTTGGCCTGCGGAATTACCAGCGCCAGAGAAATGAGCGGTGCCGACGCAGGTTTCCGTGCAGCCATCAACGAACAGCTGATTCCCGGACCCCGTTTGCAGATCAGCATCTTGATGATTTCCCAAACCGGTGGCCATGGAGACTACTGGGTCCCGGCAGGCATGCACATACCTAAAAGAGCCTGGTTGCATAGCCCTGTCGCAGACGGCCCCGAGGAAATTCGGAAACTGGTTCGTCACGTTCTTATGGCCGGCGCGGATTTTGTCAAAATCTGCACCAGCGGTGGAATCACCTCTGTCACTGACAGTTGGGACGAACCACAATACACAGTAGAAGAAATACGCGTTGCGGTCGAAGAGGCTGCCAATAAAAGAAAAACGGTCGCCGTACATGCGGAAGGCACCTCTGGTATTAAACGCGCACTCGAGGCAAAAGTGCATTCCGTCGAACATGGTTGGTTTATCGACGAAGAATGTGTCGACCGAATGATTGATCAGGGCACTTGGTGGGTACCCACCATCGCGCTTGTCCCCCTTTCGGTCGAACACAGAAAAACAAACACCCAATGGAGCACCCAACAATTGGGTGATGAAGCAAAAAAAGATAATGAAATACTCTCTCTCTTCGAGAAACAGAGATCACTATGGCGTGATGCAGTACGGCGCGGTGTGAAAGTGGCTATGGGCAGTGACCAGTCTCACCGCCTGATGACGGGCAACAATCTTGTTGAGCTTGAGTACATGGTTGATTGGCTCGGTATATCACCCATGGAAGCTATTGTTTGCGCGACAGGTCGGGCTGCGGAATGCATGCAACGACCTGACCTGGGCGCGCTTGAACCTGGGCGCCTGGCCGATGTGGTGGTCGTTGAAGGTGACCCCTTGTCAGACATTAGACTGCTTCAAAGCCGTGACAAAATTAAACTCATTATGAAAGACGGCAACATCTACAAACAGACTCTAGTGGAGTAAACCCGACCTTTCGCGGCGCTCACCTGGGACAATTTAAGACAACACCGAAAATCGAGATACCCAATGCTACTCAATCGTTTTATGATCCGACCACTGGTCGAACAGGGCCTGCGTGAAGAACTGTCCGCCGGAGATACCACCGGTGGCTTCCTGACCGAACAGGACGACCCCATCATCACCGGCCAAATCTATTCTAAAGCTCATGGCGTCGCCTGCGGACTACTGCTGGCAGATGAAACCATCAAACTGGTCGAACCCGAAGCGCAAATTGAACACGCGGTGAGCGACGGTGACATCGTTGAACCAGGCAGCATTTTTCTCAAGATTACGGCACGAGCGTCGACGTTTTTTGCTATCGAACGGGCCGCCATCGACTGGATTCAGCAACTCTCGGGGCTCGCCACCAAAGTTAACCGCTACGTCAATTTAGTCAAGGATTTTGACGTGCGGGTGACCGACACCCGCAAGGGCTGGCCGGGAATACGCATGGTTCAAAAATATGCCGTGCGGGTGGGCGGTGCGCACAACCACATCTTTAATTTGAACAACTGTATTCTCATCAAGGACAACCATATCAAACTGGCCGGCAGCATTACCGCTGCTGTCGAGACCATACGCAAACGTGCACAACACACTTTCAAAATCGAAGTGGAATGCGAATCAATGGAAATGGTGGAAGAAGCCCTCGCAGCGAATGTCGAAGTCATCATGTTCGACAACTTGGATCTGGACGAAGTCCGCCAAGGGATGAAAATTGTAAATGGTCGGGCCATTACCGAGGCTTCAGGCGGCATCAATGAAGACACCATCGTATCCGTTGCGGAAACCGGCGTGGATATCATTTCGATCGGCGATCTGACTCATAGTGTAACGGCGATCGATGTCAGCCTTGATGTTCGAGACATCAAACCCACTGCCAAGCGCACAATTGATCGCCTGCGGAAATCGACTGATATTGGTTAACTCACATCGGCGAGTAGACGCTCGATCACTGTTACCACACCATCGTGATCGTTTGAATCGGTCACCCAGGTTGCCCGGGCCTTGACCTTTGGATGGGCGTTACCCATCGCCACCGACACGCCAGCGCCCTCTATCATCGCAAGATCGTTCAGTTCATCTCCCACAGCGCAGACTTCAGCAGGCGTGAAACCAGACACGTCGGCAAGGTGAGACAAACCGGTCCATTTGGTAACGTGACGTTGTGACACAGCACAGGACCAACCAAAACCATCGACCTCACGAATGATCGTTAACACCACCCCCGGACAATCGCGCGTTACTTGCCGCTCAACATCGCGTAATACCTGTTCTTCGCCAAACAACGTCGCACCGATGGGTTTGATTTGAGTGGCCAGTATTTGTGCATCACCAACCCATGCGACCGGTTCATAGTCACTGAAATAACGCGCTGTATAGATGTTCCAGGGGTCGTTATCGTCCAGTACAAAATCACGAGTCTGTGACAGGTCAGCGTCATGGTGCACGATCAGCGACTGCTTCTCAGCTCGTGCAATCTGAATAATTCGCTGCACCGCAGCGGCCGGAAAAGACTCACAAACGACGGTTTCTCTAGTTTTTCCCTTAACCAGGGCCCCCCCGACACAGACCACTGGCACGACCACCCCTAACTGATCGGCAATCAATAACGAGGAGCGATATCGACGATTAGTGGCGAGCACGACCTCGAGCCCGCTGTCCACCGCTTTGCGCACCGCCGCGCAGGTCCTGTCGGAGATAGATCGTTCACTGGTAGTGAGCGTTCCATCAATATCAAGCGCCAGCATTCTGATCACGAGACTGATCCAGTACAATGAAACCAGCCCGCTATATAACAGATTGAAGGGAAGACTTCGTAACTCATGATCGATAAGGCGCCCAGTACCCGGCACTGATGATCACGCTTAGGTGACCCGAATCCATGCAAGATACCATTGAGACCGCCCAACGTGACTCTATGGGGGTCGATGTCCTGATTGTCGGCGGCGGACCCGCCGGACTCGCCACGGCCTGTCGCTTGATGCAACTGTCCGAGGAAAATAACCATTCCCTGCAAGTCGTAGTCCTTGAAAAAGCCGCTGAGATCGGCGGACACACGCTATCGGGTGCGGTCATTGAAACACGAGCACTCGATGAATTATTTCCTGATTGGGCTTCCCAAAGCGCCCCTTTGTTAACCCCAGTCACCGAAGATGAGTTCTTCTTTTTTAGCGGGCCAGAGCGTGCATTTCGAGTACCGAACAGTTTGTTGCCACGCAGCATGCACAACACGGGGAACTATATCGTCAGTCTCGGTAAGGTCGTCCGCTGGCTGGGCGAACAGGCCGAAAATCTGGGCGTTGATATTTACCCAGGGTTTGCGGCCAGCCGATTACTGTTCTCTGACGACGGCAGCGTAAAAGGCGTCATTGCCGGGGAAATGGGAATTTCGGCTTCGGGGGAAAAGAAAAATACTTATGAGCCGGGCATGGAGCTACATGCCCGCTATACGGTGTTTGCAGAAGGGTGTCGGGGACACCTCGGCAAACAACTCATTGATACCTATGGTCTGGATAGCGCCTCTACACCGCAGCACTACGGTATCGGCCTGAAGGAACTCTGGAAAATACCGCCCGAGAAGCATCGACCCGGCCTTGTTCAGCATGGCGCCGGTTGGCCACTGGCGGAACACGGCGCGTCCGGCGGCTCGTTCTTGTATCACCTGGAAGATTGCCAGGTTGCTCTGGGATTAATCGTCGACCTTAGCTACAACAACCCCTTCCTTAGCCCATTTGACGAACTGCAACGATTCAAACTGCACCCCACCGTACGTCAGTATCTGGACGGCGGAGAGCGACTCGCCTACGGCGCGCGGGCTATCACGAAAGGAGGCTTTAATTCGCTCCCTAAAATGTCCTTACCGGGCGGCATTCTGGTGGGTTGCGATGCGGGAACACTTAACTTTGCCAAGATAAAAGGCACCCACACCGCGATGAAATCCGGCATGATCGCCGCCGAAACCTTGTTCAAGGCCATCGCCGAGGGCGATCCTGGTGGTAAGGATCATGCCCACTACCAGAACGAATTCCGTCTTTCCTGGCTTCACACGGAACTCAAACGAGCGCGAAATTTTGGACCGGCCATGCATCGAATGGGGACTTATCTTGGCGGTGCATTCAACTTTCTTGACCAGAACGTGTTCAGGGGCAAACTGCCGTTTACGCTTAAAGACCGCTCGATCGACAGCCGTTCGCTCCAAATGGCGTCTGATGCCAAACCGATCACCTACCCATCTGCCGATGGGATTCTCAGTTTTGACAAAAATTCGTCAGTCTTTCTCACCAACACCAATCACGAGGAAGATCAACCTGTCCATCTGTGCCTTGAGGATCCATCGATTCCTCTCGAGGTTAACCTACCCCGCTGGGCAGAACCCGCCCAACGCTATTGCCCGGCCGGTGTCTATGAAATCCTCGAGGATGAAGCAGGTTCACACTTTCAGATCAATGCCCAGAACTGTATCCACTGCAAGACCTGTGACATTAAGGATCCAAGCGAGAACATTACCTGGATAACACCCGAAGGCGGTGGCGGCCCCAACTACGGAGCGATGTAGCGCCTGTCACTCTAAGCGCCCACTGCTCGCCCAAAGTCCTGGAGGGAACGATGCTTGAAGCCGACGTATTGAAATACCCGACAAAGGCTATCACCAGCGAACAGCGAGCCGCGTTCTTTGCTAATGGCAGTCTCGTGCTCGAAAATTTCGTCGACAACAACTGGTTGAGACGATTGCGACACGCGGTTTCCGAGAGCGTCGAATCGGCTCGCCGTATCACAAGGAATAACGCGGTCTACGTGCTCGAATCCGGCCACTGCCGGGAAACACCCGCGCTTCGACGACTCAATAATCCGGTCTGCCATCACACGGACTTCTGGCGTTTTGCCTCTGAATCACCGATGGTCGAATTGGCTGCGGACCTATGTGGCCCAGACGTTAAATTTTATCACTCCAAACTCAATTTCAAGTGGCCACACGTAGGACATCAATTTGACTGGCACCAAGATATCCCGGCTTGGCCCCATACGGATTACAGTCCGATTAGTATCGGCCTTTACCTAGAAGATTGCGGCGTGGAACAAGGCCCATCAATGGCTCTCATCGCGGCGACCTGCACAGCATGTACGACAACAATCGCAACTGGGTATTGCGCATTCCCGAAGAAGATCTCGAGCCGGGCTGGCAGGATCACCTCGTGAATCTAACCGGTCCGGCCGGTTCAGTGGTCGTTCTAAACTGTCGTGTGATACATGGGTCACACGAAAATAATTCCACACGAATGCGACCGCTACTGCTTAATGTGTATTCCTCTGCTGACTCAATGCCGTATGCCTTTAACCCGCTCGCCAACCAATACGACGGTGTGATCGTACACGGTGAACCGGCGCGCTACGCGAGTCATGACCCCCGGGGGTGTGAACTGCCACCGGATTGGTCGAAAGGGTACGTTGGCCCATGGCAACACCAGGCAGGTGCTCAGGCCAACGAAGAATCGTCCTGACATAGAGTCCATCGCCGGCCACATGCACTACGAAATCAGCGGATCCTCTTTATCCAAACAAACCATCTGCTTCATTCACGGTTTGTGTTGTGATCTCACCGATTGGGAACATCAACGCACGCATTTTCAGGACCGCTATCGCGTGATCGGCTGTGATCTTAAAGGTCATGGATATTCTGCAGCACCTGTTGAGCCGGTCTCTATTGAGAACTGGGCGGCTGATATCGCTGAACTACTCGATTCGCTCAATGTGCAAAATAGCGTCTTGGTCGGTCACAGCATGGGCTGTCGCGTGGCACTGGCGAGCACCCTGCGCCGACCAGAGCGTGTCGATGCCGTGGCGCTGATCGATGGCAGTTGCTTTGCCGGCGTTAATGAAGCATCAGCCTACGGCGATGCACTCGCCAGCGTCGAGGCAGCTGGCGGGTGGCCTGTGCTGGTGCGTCACCTCTTCAATCAGATGTTTACTGAAAAGGCACCGGCCAGTTTGCGACAACGCGTGATCGACCGCGCACTGGCCATACCTGAGGCCGTCGGCCAAGCAGGGTTTGCCAGCATGGTGGCTTGGGATGTTCAGCAACTGGACAGCACCCTTCGCTCATTTGTACGGCCCCTGACGGTCATCCAGAGCACCTATGTCAACGAAGAGCGCAATCGAGTCTCTATCGGTAAAGGCGAGTCCACACCCTGGCTGGATCATGTCCGACAGCGGTATTCCAGTGCCGTCATTGAGATCGTGCCCGACAGTGGTCATTTCCCGCAGATTGAATCGGCCAGCGTTGTCAATGCACATCTTCAGTGCTTGCTCGACCAAGTTTGCTAAACGCAACGCTGCTTAGATGGCATATCGATGCCTTCTCAATTCACCCACACCCTCGCGTTCTCAAACAGTTTAAGCCAGGGACTGTCCTCACCCCATTCCCGGGGATGCCACGAACAGGTGAGCGTGCGAAATATCCTTTCCGGGTGCGGCATCAAAATAGTCACCCGTCCTTCCTCGTTCGTCAGTCCGGTAATTCCACCGGCAGACCCATTCGGGTTGGCCGGATAACGCACCGTGGGTAGACCCCGATTGTCCACGTAGCGCAATGTCAGTTGCCCCGCCAAGGCAAGCGTATCCAGTGCATCGGCATGATCAAACTTAACTTGGCCCTCGCCGTGAGAAACCACAACAGGAAGACGGGTGCCTGACATATCACGAAACAGAATCGAGCGGCTCTCCATAATTTCAGCCATCACGAGTCGAGCCTCAAACTGTTCAGAGCGATTACGAACGAAAACAGGCCAATGCGCAGCGCCTGGAATTAAGGTCTTCAATCCACTTAACATCTGACAACCATTGCACACTCCCAACGCAAACGTGTCCGACCTTAAAAAGAATTCAGCAAACTGCGCCTTAAGGGCTGGTTGAAGCAATATCGTCTTAGCCCAACCACGACCCGCCCCCAACACATCGCCGAAAGAAAACCCGCCACAAGCTGCCATACCGACGAACTGTTCCAGCCGATGGCGCTTCGACACCAAATCGCCCATCGTGACGTCTACCGCCTCGAATCCCACACGGTCAAAGGCAGCAGCCATTTCCAAATGACCGTTAACACCCTGCTCTCGCAAAATGGCAATGCGCGGGCGCACACCCTGTCCAATGGCCGCGGGGAACAAACCTGGATTCGCGCTCGGATGCCTTGTCGTATGTAACCCCGGATCATCCTCATCAAGCAAACTATCGTAGGCTTCCTTCGCGCAGATCGGGTCATCACGTAGCGCCTGCAAACGGTAACTGCTTTCTGACCAGGCTCGATGAAGATCAGCCCGACGCTTTCGGAGTATGGTTTCCTTGGCCACAGTCACCACTACGTCGTGGTGCTCCCAGGTGACCTTAGCAATGGGACGCGCCAGATGGGCAATGCCGTGTTGTGCCAACACGCGATCAAGCACTGGAGTGTCATCGTCTCGGACCTGGAAAACCGCCCCGGCCTCCTCCGCGAACAAAGTCGGCAGCACCGCGTCCGATGCCACCAGTTCAATCTCGAGACCGCAGCGACCCGCAAAAGCCATCTCACACAACGTGACGAAAAGACCACCATCTGAGCGATCATGATAGGCCAACAAAGTACCGTTCTCGATCAACTCACGCGTCGCGGCGAAGAACGCGCGAAGCGCAACCGGATCATCCAGATCAGGTGCTTCATCACCGATCTGGCTATACACCTGGGCCAAGGCTGAACCACCGAGTCGTTGCCGCCCTGCTCCCAGATCGAGCAAAATCAATGTGCTGGCGCTTTCGGTCATCGGCACCGGTGTCAGTGTCCTCGTCACATCCCTGACCGGAGAGAATGCACTGATCACCAACGAAACGGGCGCCACAACTTCCAGCAACCCGTCCTGATCCTCTCCGCGTGTCACCATCGACAAAGAATCCTTTCCAACGGGGACAGAGATCCCAAGTACTGGTAAGAACTCTTGAGTCAACGCATAAACCGTATCGTACAAGGCAGCGTCCTCGCCGGGCTCTCCAACTGCTGCCATCCAGTTGGCTGACAAGCGAACGTCACCTAGCGTCGCAACATCTGCCGCCGCGAGATTAGTGAGCGCTTCTGCGACGGCCATGCGACCACTGGCGGCCGGATTAATCAGCGCTAGCGGGGCTCGCTCGCCCATCGCCATCGCTTCGCCGCTAACGCCCACAAAACCCGTGACGCTGACTGCAACATCGGCAACTGGAACCTGCCAGGGGCCAACCATTTGGTCTCGGACGATCTGCCCGCTCACACTACGGTCACCAATAGTGATCAAAAACGTCTTGTCAGCGACCGTCGGCAAGTGCAGCACACGGTCGATCGCCTCTTCAAGCGATACCCCCGACAAATCAAGCGGCGGATAGGCCGGCAAACCACGGACCACATCACGCAGCATCGGCGGAGACTGACCAAACAGACTGTGCATGTCGACATCGACTACTGCGTCAGTGGGCACCGGTTCGCCGCCAACCCCAGTCTCACCATCATACAATCGCAATTGACGCACATCGGTCGCTTCACCAACCACTGAGTAGGGACAGTTTTCCCTGCGACATATGGATTCAAACTCAGTTAACCGCTCTTTCAGCACCGCAATGACGTAACGCTCCTGAGCTTCGTTGCACCATATTTCCATTGGTGACATGGCCAGATCGTCATTGGGAATCTGCCGTAAATAAAAGGTCCCCCCACGCTCCGAATCCTCGACCAGTTCTGGTACAGCATTCGACAGGCCCCCTGCACCAACGTCGTGTATTGACACAATCGGGTTGGCAGCGCCAAGCCCTGTGCAGCGATCGATCACCTCCTGGCAACGCCGCTGCATTTCAGGGTTACCTCGCTGTACAGACGCAAAATCAAGCTGTTCGCTGCTCTTGCCAGAAGCGACACTGGACGCGGCACCCCCACCCAGTCCTATCAACATGGCCGGTCCACCTAGCACGATGATCTGTGCCCCGCTTGGAACCGTTTCCTTGTAAACGTGCCCTTCACGGATATTGCCAATACCCCCGGCCAGCATGATCGGCTTGTGGTAACCGCGGCGGCGGGCCTGTGACCCGTCTGCATCGGCCACCTCAAACGTTCGAAAATAGCCTCCAATGTTAGGTCGGCCGAACTCATTGTTAAACGCAGCCCCGCCCAGCGGGCCATCGATCATGATCTGCAGCGGGCTTGCGATCCGTTGGGGTCTCCGCGGTGCCATCTCCCACGGCATCGCGGCCCCGGGCAAATGCAAATTTGAGACCGAAAAGCCAGTCAGTCCTGCCCTCGGTTTGGCCCCCCGACCGGTGGCACCTTCATCACGAATCTCACCGCCCGAACCGGTAGCCGCCCCAGGAAACGGAGAAATCGCGGTGGGGTGATTGTGCGTTTCAACTTTGGCAACAATATGTAACGGTTCGATGGCGTGTTGATAGATATCTTTCTCGCCAGCCGCACCAAACCATGTCGCCGAAGGCGCCGGGATGACCGCTGCATTGTCGTTGTACGCGACCAACGTGGTACCACCAAATTTCTCATGCGTCGAGCGAATCATGCTGAAAAGCGTGTGTGGCTGACTGACTCCATCGATCTTCCAATTGGCGTTAAAAATCTTGTGTCTACAATGCTCAGAATTCACCTGCGCAAACATCATCAGTTCAGCATCTGTTGGATTACGTCCCATGCGCTGGAATTGGGTTAACAAAAAATCAACCTCATCAAACGACAGCGCTAAACCCCATTTCTCGTTCGCTTCCACCAAACTTTCACGGCCACTGCTCAGAACATCCACAAAACGAAGATTGCCTGGTTCGGCGACTGCAAAAACACGAGCAAGTTCCGGCGACTTATTGATCAAGGACTCAACCATCGGGTCATACAGTAATTGACCACAGACCGATTGGGCGGTGACCTGAATGGTTGCCCCGGCAATTGTGGTGAGCGTCCACTCGATGCCGCGTTCGATTCGCGACACCTGCAAAAGACCACACCGCCGGACAATGTCCCTCGCTTTGGTAGACCAAGGGGAAATCGTACCCAGGCGAGGCACCACGTAACACGATGGACTTCGAGAAGACCGGGTCGAGGAGACGGGCTCACTGCCTAACAAATCGACAAGACGAGCAGAAGCCGACGTATCGAGCGACTCCTTCGTCTCAATAAGAAAAAAATAGTGAGCATCGAGCGTCACCACAGTGGGCTCAATCCCGCTGACCATCTCGAGTAGTTTTTCCCGCCGAAACTCCGAAAGTGCAGATCCGGCGGGCAGTATCAGCACGAAGGTCGCGATCCGTCGAGCGGGTTATCGGGCAATCGGTTGCCCCAGATCGACTCCCAACCGCATAGCGACTTCCTCATAAGCCTCAACAACACCGCCAAGCCCACGACGGAAACGATCCTTGTCTAGTTTCTTACGCGTATCAGTGTCCCATAAACGACATCCATCCGGAGTAAATTCATCCCCGAGCAATAAGGTGCCATCGAACCGGCCGAATTCCAACTTGAAATCGACCAACAACATACCCGCAGCGGAAAACATTTTTCTCAGGATATCGTTGACCTCAAACGTGCGTGCAATCATGACATCCATCTCTGACTGACTGGCCCAATTAAACGACCGTATATGATATTCGTTGATCATCGGGTCATGCAGTTCGTCATTTTTCAGAAAAAACTCAAATGTCGGCGGAACCAGATCAATGCCGTCTTCTACGCCCAGCCGTTTACATAACGACCCGGTGGCAATATTTCGAACCACGCACTCGACGGGAATCATATCGAGCCGTTTGACAAGCGATTCGGTCTCGTTCAGAAGGCCCTCGTGGTGAGTCGCGACTCCAGCGGCCTCAAGTTGATCCATGATAAATGCGCTAAAGCGGTTATTGACCATACCCTTGCGATCGAGTTTTTCTACTTTGACGCCGTCAAACGCAGAGGTGTCATCACGGAACACCATAACGAGTCGAGCTGGGTCGCTCGTTTCGAAAACGGACTTTGCCTTCCCAGAATAAAGTTCTTCGCCTTTCTCCATGCTCAATCCCCTATCAGATAAAGTCCGCAGTCAAAGGACACCCGCCGTCTGCATGGCGGCGCGCACAGTATCGTGGTGCTCAGGCGATAACGGCAACAGCGGTAAACGAATGCCCTCGCCCGCGAGCCCTAACTGCCGTACCGCCCACTTGGCAGGAATGGGGTTAGATTCGAGGAACATTGCCACATGCAAGGGCGAGAGTTGTTCGTCCAATGCGGTAGCAACGGTCACATCACCCGCCACTGCCGCTTCGCACATACGGTGCATCAAATTAGGCGCTGCATTGGCCGTGACGGAGATGGTGCCCTTACCACCGGCGAGCATTAGCTGACAGGCACTGCCATCTTCACCGGAATAAATAGCGAAATCGCTCGGGCAACGGGCTATCAAATCAGAACCGCGCTCTAAGTCATTGGTGGCATCCTTGATCCCAACAATATTGGCTACCGCAGATAAACGTACTGTCGTGTCGTTGTGCATATCCAGTGCCGTACGGCCGGGAACGTTGTAAAGAATCTGTGGAATATCAACCGCCTCAGCAATGGCACTGAAATGTTGGAATAATCCTTCTTGCGTGGGCTTGTTGTAATACGGCACTACCAACAAGCAAGCACTGACGCCAGCGTCGGCTGCGACTCGCGTCAGACGAATCGCCTCGGCAGTGGCATTGGCCCCTGTTCCCCCAATCACCGGAATGCGACCTTGGGCTGCCTCAACAGTCCGTCGAATAACCTCTCCATGTTCATCGTGTTCAAGGGTTGCCGATTCACCCGTTGTACCAACCGAAACAATCGCATCAGTACCTTGCTCCACGTGGTAGTCGACTAGTTTTGCCAGGGCATCCCAGTCCACCACACCGTTCGCCTGCATCGGTGTCACCATCGCAACCATGCTGCCCGTTAACATCCCCTCTCCCTCGCCCAAGAGCGTGTTTTGATTCAAGTTTGACTGTCTTTGATGGTACTTGGGCTACGCTGCATTGACAAGAAATCCCTACCCATCCTAGCAATCGAGATGCCAGCGCAATCTGCCCTGCTGAATGGCAGCCAGACCACCAATCGCAATAGGTCGATTCGGCATGCCGTGGCCAAACTCTCGCGACACAAAAACTGGACACTCAATTCGCTCACACAATCGATCAACAAGCCATGCCTCACACGTCTCACTTTCGAGGCCCAAAAACCGACCCAGCACCACGGCCCTGACTCCATCGAGTTGCCCTGCCTCGCGCCACTGGTTCCAGCAACGCAACACCCGCTCAGGACGCTCATTAATGTCCTCTAGAAAGAGTATTCGTTCCGGCCCGGGAGCTGGCAAATCAGGAGTGCCAATTAAATTAGTTAACACACTAAGGCAACCACCAAAGAGTTCGCCCGTAATAATTTCCGGTGTTGCTTGATCTTTGGGACTTTCAAGCACAATCTCGCCCGAGAAAGGCGCGCCAGCCAGTAGCATGGCTACCATTTCATCTGCGGCAGCGTCTTCGCACCAAGAGGGTGAACCTGGCATCGGGCCATGCAACGCTGGCCAATTTAGTCTCGCTTTCAATGCCGCCTGCAATGCGGTGATATCTGAAAACCCGATCAGTAATCGCGGAGAAACTTTAGACAATTCAGTCCAGTCAAGATGTGGCAGCAAGTCACTCGCGCCATATCCGCCCCGAGCTGCCATGACATAGTCAACACGACCACTCAGCAAGGATTCACTCAGTATTTGTGCTCGTTGGGCAATGCCCTGCGGTTCAAGCCGATGTCCTACGTGACTATCGTACGGAACATAAACAACTGAAAAACCCGCAGCGCCCAAACGTTCGATGTTCTGCTGAATGATGGGCTCAGGGGCACCAGAAACCTCGATCACGTGAATAACTTTCAAAAAAGACACCTCGGATTCAGGTTTTTGACTGACCGTTTAGGAATTTCTCAACCACTAGAACATCATCATCCGCGTACCCCAGCGCCGTGTAAAACGACCGAACTTCCAAATTATCGTGGCGAATCATGGCGTGCATCTTGGGAACTCCCCTTGCACACATCCATTGCTCCGCCTGCACCATTAGTGGCCGCGCAATGCCACCGCGCCGCCAGGCCGGCAAAACACCGAGGTAATAAACCCAGCCCCGGTGACCATCGTTCCCCATCATTATGCTACCAACAATCTCATCCCCTCGAACGCCAGCAATAGCTCCGATGCAGGGGATTGAAGGAAAAAACAAATGTCCTCGGCAGGGTCATTCCAAGGCCGGACTAGATGACAGGCTTTCCACAACGTTATGACAGGTAGCGTGCCGTCAACTGTCGCCGAACGAAACCACAAGCCCTCAGCGATCGGTATCCCAACAAGAGATGCCATGTCGGTTATCAACCCTCCCCGACTAACACCTTGCCATCGGCATCAGCGACTATGACCTCTGCCTGATTAGTGCATGTTGCTGCCAGTTCAACGATTCCCCCGCCGACCTTCGGTTTGTCGGTTTTTCCGCTAACAGTCCACACGGTCGTCAACGTGTCACCAGGACGAACCGGCGCACTGAATCGACAATTGTGTTCGAGGTAGGCAATGGCCGTGCCGACGAAGAACATTCCGACCGACGCAGACATCAAAGCACTGGTTAAAGGCCCGTGGAGAATGCGGCCACCAAACCGACTGGCTGCCGCGAATGTTTCGTCTACATGTAGCGGATTAAAATCACCGAAAAGACCTGCCCCCATCACCAGGTGGGTTTCAGTCACGGTTAACGAGGTCTGAAATGAGTCTCCAACACTGACCTCTTCATAGGTATGTCCTTTAGGAATTCGCATAGCAGATCTCGCATAGTAAGTTACGCATGACGAAGCAAGCCGGGTCGCCGTCAGTGCTCGGCGCCAGCCTTGAAGTTGTAGACCGCACCGGATCGTATACCCGAGGGCCAACGCGAAGTAATGGTTTTCAGTCGAGTGTAAAAACGAACGCCTTCAGGTCCATGAACATAGTGGTCACCGAACAATGAACGCTTCCAGCCACCAAAACTATGAAAGGCCATAGGAACGGGGATCGGCACATTGATGCCGACCATGCCGATCCGTACCCGATGCGAAAAATCCCTTGCGGCATCACCGTCTCGGGTGAAAATAGCGGCACCGTTTCCATACTCATGATCGTTAACCAGTTGTAACGCACTATCGTAGGAATTCACTCTTACCACACACAACACTGGCCCAAAGATCTCATCGGTGTAAATAGACATGGATGAGGTCACGTGATCAAACACCGTGGGACCCACGAAACAGCCGTTCTCAAACCCTCGAACGGAAATATCCCTGCCATCAATCACCAGTTCCGCCCCCTCCTCAACTCCGCGATCAATGTATCCGCAGATACGGGCCTTTGCCGCCGGATTCACGACCGGTCCCATCTCTGCATCACTCTGCGTATAAGGCCCCACCTTGAGCGCCTCAAGCCGCGGGCGTAACCGTTCAATGAGTGCGTCTGCAACCTCATCTCCCACCGCAACCATCACCGATACCGCCATACACCGCTCACCGGCCGACCCGTATGCCGCTCCCATCACCGCATCGATTGCCTGATCAAGATCAGCATCAGGCATTACAACCATATGATTCTTGGCGCCACACAATGCCTGAACCCGCTTCCCATGATTGCAACCTGTACGATAAATATATTCGCCGACGGCTGTCGATCCAACAAAACTGACAGCCTGGACCTGAGGATCACAAAGCAGTGCATCTACCGCCTCCTTGTCCCCGTTGACAACATTCAAGACGCCCGCGGGCAGACCCGCCTCAACCAAGAGCTCTGCCATTCGAAGCGAGCAGGACGGATCGCGCTCAGAAGGCTTCAATACGAACGTATTCCCACAGGCCAACGCAATAGGAAACATCCACATTGGCACCATCGCAGGAAAGTTGAATGGCGTAATACCAGCACACACACCCAATGGCTGCCTCACGCTCCAGCAATCCACCCCGTTAGAAACACCCTCGGTGAACTCACCTTTTAGCAACTGTGATATGCCACAGGCAAATTCGACCACCTCGAGTCCACGCGTAATCGAGCCCTGCGCATCTTCGAGCGTCTTGCCATGCTCAGATGACACAATCTCAGAAAGCTCTGCCATGTGTTCAATCAGCAGTTCTCGGTAGCGAAACAAGACTTGCGCCCGACGCGCCGGGGAGGTCTGAGACCAGTTCGGAAATGCTTCGGCAGCGACGGCAACTGCACTTCGAACTTCTTCGGCAGTGGCGAGCGGCACCTGTTTGGCGATGTCACCCGTCGCTGGATTGTAGATATCACCAAAACGGTCGCCGCGCCCTTCAATCATCTGCCCCCCAACAAAATGGGACAAGGTCAACCTTCCCGCAGTTTTCATGGTAAAACTCCTTGGTTTCTTGGTAACGCGCTCCAAAAGCACCGCGCCGTACGGCCTAGTTACCATCTTTACTGACTGTGAGAGGAAAAGGCCTCCTATAGCTCTTGTCAGGCATTGTCGTGGCTGTCCAAGAGAAGAACAAGCCGTCGATCCGAGTTGCGATGCATTGGGGAGGAGCCAACAGGTTGTGCGCACGCCATTGCCGATACACAATGGGGACACGTGTGATTTGCCAAGGCGATCGGCAAAGATTCGCCATCACACATCATGGGAGAATACCAATGGTATCGAGCCCACATAAGAATCTGCCAAAAGCTATCGACTACGCACCGCATGCTGACACCCATAATGGGCAAACTGCAAAGCCCGCTCCCCTTCTCCTGACCCACCGAGCAAGCATCAACATGATCACTGCCCGTGGGCATCAATCTGACGCAGCAATGGACTGAAGCGTGTTACGTATCACTCGTATACAGCGGAATACACCTGGGGCCGGAGGCATTGCTTCGGCAGAGCCCGCAAATTGGCGTCTTGGAACATGAAAATCGGACGCGTCACGGCGGTAGTGCTCGCAATGAACCTGTGGACACTGGCGCCGCTCGCCATGGCAACCAATGCATCGGTGTTCGTCACTGACACCTTGGACAATGGCAGACCAAGCGTTCTCGAAACGACACTCTTGGACTGTCGTCGTCAGATTTTTGCCGTCATCAGCTTGACCGATGTCCCCAAAGGGATCCACACCCTGGTTGTGGACTGGACTGATCCGACTGGGCGCCGACGCGAGAGAAATACTCAGAAGGTATTGGACAGCACACGTGAAGTCGTAACCTGGCTAAAACTGCATCCTGCAACCGGAAGTGGACTGCTTCGAGCTTTCAACCCCGCCATTGGCATGACCGCCTTCGTCGGTATCTGGAACGTCGCCATATCGGTCGATGGTGCCGCGATTCAGCGCACGGAGTTTGAAGTCATCTGCTGACAGGCCTAACCTAGCGCCACACCCCGAGTTTCGCGTCATCCCGCCTCACACCCTTAGCCGATGGGTGGGCCCTACGCATAAACAAACCTGTTGGTGTATTCGGATCGCACACCCGCATACCAATGCGGCTCCCGCGGCCATATCCACAACTTTACCTGTGGGCTGCGTGAATAAATCGATGCGAACTCCTTGGCATAACGCTTACTCGCATATCGCTCCGCGCCAGCAACAGCAGAGTTGTAACCGTGACCGCCCCAGAACTGTCCATCAGAACCCCCGTCAATAGATTTTCCCGCAGGCTCCAATTCAAAACAGTAATCAATAAAACTATAGGCAGCCTCCACATTTTCTGCCCGAGCGGATAACGACATCCCATCTACCCACACGAGGGGGCCCTCAAGCGGGGCCCGGTACTGAACCGGATCACCATTGCGCATCAACGCAATGGGAGGACTCTCCCACAGTTGGCCCACGACCACCCCTTCACTCATCATCGCTACCCTTTGCTTATCGGCATCATTCCAAAACAGTTTGACCTGGCCCTTATTCTTTACACAGAAGTCGGTCACCACGGCCCAGGTCTTGCGCATCTTTGCTTCATCCGCATAAGCCTGGCGCATGGCGCCCGGTGACAGTGCGCCAGTGGTTTCCAGAAAAAGGCCAACGCCCAGCATCCCCGAGTGTGGCCGTATCATCACCTTTCCGGTCATGTCGGGCTGCCAGAGGTCTCCAAAACTTGGAATCTCTCCCTGGCGTGGTGGTGTCCATTTGTCTGTACGCCACGCGATACCTTCTGAACCCCAAATGTGGGGCAACCAATGCGCGCCGTTGGCACCAAAATTCCACTCGGCATCTCCAATCGCGAGTAATTGGTCATGAACGTTACTGAGATTCTTAATTCGAGTGTAGTCAAATGGCTGCAGGAGATTCAGCGAACTCCACTGCAACGAGCGCATACTCGTAGGGCTGACAATATCGAAGCCCTCGCCCCCGGTTATCTTCATCCGGTCAAGAATGTCCTCATTGGATTGGATGCTGGTGTGATTGATATCAATGCCGGTCTTTGCCTTGAATGATTTGATTAACCCCGGCGGCAAGTAACCAGACCACATTAGGATATTAAGTTGTCCGGATGATGCCAGGACATCGGCACTCACTATCCAGGGGCCAACACTCGCAGCAGTCGTCACTGCAGCGCAATGCTTGATAAACCCTCGACGCCCTATCTTCGTTGCGCCTGCCAGCCGGGAACTGTTACTCACACCAATGTCGTCCCATGTGACCGGACAAAGAATGCTCGTTGTGCGATGTCCAAGCAACCTCTTTTGTCGGCGTGGCCAATCACCTTAGCCAACCACTGCATCGCAGTCGCTGATGCTTTAGAGTCAGGCGCCCGAATCATTCAAGTTCAGCCAGAGTCCGCCGCAGGATGTCACAAATTTTGTCGATGTGGTGTCGTTCTGATACCAGCGGCGGCGCAATCAGCCCCGCATCACCTGTCATTTTTATATGCAGACCGTTCTTGAACATCCTTTTCTGGAGATCAGTCCCCCGCACACCGGGGCCCCCAGCCGGCTTGACATCAAACCCGGCAAAAAGCCCATAGCCGCGAATGTCTGTAATTAATGGAACATCGCTGAGGGCAAATACCTGGTCAAGAAAATACGGGGAAAGTTCACTCGCGCGTTCAAACAACCGATCAGTCTCGATGATGTCCATCATTGCGAGTCCTGCTGCACATGCTGCCGGATGACCCGAATAAGTATAGCCGTGGAAAAATTCGACTAAACCGGGCCCAGAGGCTTCCATAATGGTGTCGTGTACACGATCGCTAACGGCAACCGCTCCCATCGGCTGGGCTGCATTGGTGATTGCCTTAGCCATGG
>CAJQRU010000027.1 GCA_905612355.1 uncultured Gammaproteobacteria bacterium | reverse complement strand
CTCGACATTACTGGAACAAACCGATGTGCCTGCCTAGTTACCCCGATCGCAATTTCTAACGTTCAATCGCAGAAACCCCTAACACCTTGTCTTTGGTCAGCTTCTTCGGGGACGCCGGAAACCACGCATGCATCATGCGGCGCGAGCGCTTATCCTTGCACCAGCGACCGGCTTTCGCGATCGTTTTTTTCTACGTCCACTGTGCTCCCACGGTTTGACACTGGATCTCCCCTTGGGTTTACCACCTGCACCGTTGGCCCGTTTCTGTCTTGGCTCGGAACTGTTGGGTTCCAGCCCTTCGATGACCACTCGTTTGAGCTTCTGCCCGGTCAAACGCTCAATTTTGCTGAGTTTCTCCCAGTCACCCGGCCCCACCAAGGAAATCGCATGGCCCTTGTCACCGGCGCGACCGGTTCGTCCGATCCGATGAATGTAATCCTCCGCGACCATGGGTAGATCAAAGTTAATCACATGACTGATCCCTCTGATATCCAGCCCGCGTGCCGCCACATCGGTCGCGACCAGTACTCTGAATTTTCCCGACCGCATATTCTCCACAGTCCTCTTCCTTTTGGGCTGACTCATATCACCATGTAAGGCCTCACTCCTATGAGTTTGCGCCCTAAGAGTTTTCGCCAGTTTATCCGCCCCGCGTTTAGTCGCCGTGAAAATCAGTGCTTGCGTTAAATTACCGTTTGACAAGTGATGATTAAGCAACTCGTGCTTGTGCGACACACTGTGCGCATGATGAACGTGTTGAAGAATTGATTCATGCCGTTCATGATTTGCGGCCAAACTGATGCGTTCTGGATTTTTTAACAGTTCTTTCGCTATCCGCAAGACGCCCCCTTCCAACGTGGCGGAAAACAACAATGTCTGCCGAGCTCCCGGTATGGCGGCCGCGATCTCTTTCACCGGACCAATAAAACCCATGTCGAGCATTCGATCAGCCTCGTCAAGAATCAGAATCTCTAGACGTGAGAAATCCACCTTCCCCTGTTCCATGTGATCCAACAAACGCCCCGGCGTCGCTACCAGTAGATCTAAGGGCTTGCGCAGCATTCTGAGCTGAGGGGAGTAGGACATACCGCCGACAACCGTTCCGGTTGAAAAGCTGGAAAACCGCGTAAACTGGCGAATGTTGTCATTAATCTGCATAGCCAACTCACGTGTCGGCGTCAGTACCAGGACGCGTGGACCCCGCCCCCCGTTTCTGACCGGCTTCAATAACTGCTGCAGAGCGGGTAAAACAAAAGCCGCGGTTTTACCCGTGCCGGTCTGGGCTGACGCCATCAGGTCACGCCCCGAAAGCACTACCGGAATCGCTTGGCGCTGGATCTCGGTTGGCTCCGAAAAGCCACATGCGTCAACGGCTTTTAACAACCTACTGTCTAGATTTAACTCTTTGAAAAGCACAATACCATCCCTTCCATCAGCCTGATGGATAATCTGATTGTTTGACTACCTGAACTCTGGCGGGTTGACTGATGCCATCACACAACCCGGCTCACTCAATTTGTGCCCTAGGCCTCAGCCTTAGTACACAAACAACGCTGCCAACCAGATTACAAGTGATAAGAAAACAAGTGGAAGGTCAGAAACGTACTACGCCTCTTTCAGAGGAGGCGCGACTATACACGGTGATCCTCAATAACGCCAATCAGACTCCAGTCGAAGAAGTTGTTCGAGTCAGTTAAACGTACAACTCGTCACGGTCGATGACGTTCGAAGGATTGCTTAAGGACACTGGCGTCGACTCCCAAGCGTCTTGCGGCTCGTTGGATATTAGGTGGAGACGGACCCACCGCACGGCGAAGCGCTGCATAACTCAATCCCAATTCATCTGCTACGGCCCTCACCGGATCAATCCGGGAACCACTGCCTCCTGGCTGTGGCAAGTCACTGTACTTCTGATGTCCAGACATCACATCTGATGACCTATTCTGATCAACCAAACGCAGCGGCACCCCCCGAAAGCATCCCACGGTATAGGGGTATTCAATAGTGGCGTGGTAGTGATAACCCAATCCGTCATGTTCGTGACCGTGGCACTGATCGAGCGCTGCATTGGTCATCTCGACCCCACCCATACCCCGATATCCATACAAGGGAAACCCATCAATAATCCAACCAATCAATCCAGAATGTCCGTTTGCCAAGGGCTTTGCGTCAAGCCGCTCTGGAACAAAATGATAGTGATATACATCACGTGCCGGGTGACCGCCAAACCGATCAGTAATTTCTCGCGCGACCGCGTCTTCCCCTCTGCCGTCACTCGCGTTATACAAAACCACGCCATTTCTTGTAACGCCGATTGCGCCCATCGGGACACAGGTTGGTTTTGCGCCTATCGCTGGTTTAATCGGCAATGAAATTTTCAGCCGACCACCCATCGGAACCCCTGGGTTGCGGTCGATTCGCGTCAGTTCGGCATATTGGGTCATCGGCCAATCGCCAATCTTTCTATCAACCGGAAGATTATTGACCTGAATCTGGCGCCGACCCTGAGAGAGCACCTCGCGGTAAATGCCCGCTTCAGATTTGAACGTTCCCGAAGGTAACCAGGGCTTCTCCAGAAAATTCCAATGCTGTTGATCAAAGTCGATCCAGGTAATCCGACTTTCGGTACTCCCAGGGGCGTTCGGATTAGCGGGTCGGCAAGCGTATAAATAGCCCTTGGCATAATGCTGGGTCGAATAATAACGATCACCTAATCTTAACTTCTGACAATTGGGTCCCTCGGTGTCCGCACACAACCGATAGCCAATCGAATATTTCTTCAGCCCCTCACCGGCCAGAGATGAAGACAACCCTAGCGCAAAACTCAATACAACCAAGGTGACAGACACGCACGCCCTACGGACCAGGGTTAGGGCGTTTGTGGTGGGAACAACCTTCGCAGCGTATTGTTGGAAATGGGCCCGGGACTTAAAAATCAATCGCCCTGCCCTTGCGCTCCCAGTCTCCATAACGCGTTGGCTCAAGTCCGTCAGGACCATCAATCTCTCGAATCTCAGCGCTCGCTAACTGCGTTGAGCGAACGGTATCGTCCTCGGGAATGGACTGAGGCACTGTTTCCCCGAGATAACGTGCGCGCAACTCATTCCACAGCGAGAGTCGAGACCAATCGGGGGATTGCAACTTTTGTTCAGCATTAAGAAACGGATTGGGCAGAAAAAATGTACACATCTGATCGCCATCGCCGTTCCACAGCCTGACCCCCCATGATCCGGGCACACACCGGCCCTCACCAAACTCACGATAAAATGAAACACGCGAACACTGGCGCCGATTCGCGACCACTGGGTCCACTCCTTCGCGCCCCAGTCCGCGATGAACATCAGTACATAAGTGAAAGTGCGCATCACCAGCCGCACCCAGAAAAAGCGTCAAATACCCATCCAGCATTGACACTCTCTCCGGCCGATGCTCCTGCTGCAACTCAAATACCGCACCCTCCAGACAGGGACCGAAGGCTACGTGCTCCCAGTTGTTGACCAACAAATCAAGACATAGTCGAGTGGCGGTCCCGCATTGTTCCTTATCCAACGCCAACAAGACATCGCCGCGACAAATTTTTGGCGGTGCCTTCCAATAGGTCCCGTTTAACAATCGAAGATCTGTGTACTCGACAGTCGCTCCGGAATCTTCACGGTGAATTTCAGTGGCCTGAACAGACTCCCTTGCAGACTCCCTTGCAGACTGATCGATCATAAAGGTATACCTAACACTCGATTTGAGACACCATCACCACAATATGGACCCACTATATCAACCCTGAGAACCTGGTGTGAATTTTCGAAGAAAATTCCTCTAAACTGATGACACACACCGAGTGGATGTCGAACAAGCGATGAAAATCACAACCGATCTGGATACCAACTGCGTCTGGTTTAGGACGGCCGCCGAACCACTTTCCCTGGCACCTTTATACACGCAATTACATTGCGACATCGCCATCGTCGGTGCGGGGTACACCGGTCTAACAACGGCTTTACGCCTCGCCGAAGCTGGCCAAGACGTCATAGTTGTTGAGGCTCAAGAAGTTGGCTATGGGGCATCCGGCCGAAACTTGGGCCACTGCACGCCAACCCTCCATTACTGGCCATTCTCTAAGTTAAAAAAGATGTATGGATTGGAATACGCGACGCGCATTATTCGCATGCAAACACAAGCGGCGAAACAGGTTTTCTCTCTCATCGAGAACTACCAGATTGATTGTGAGGCGGTGTGCAATGGCATTTTGCGCCTGGCGGCTAGCCCGAAACATCTGAAGTTCTTGGAAAAGCAAAAAGATTTCTATCAAGAGCACGGCCTACCGGGTCGCATGCTCACCCCTGATGAGGCACGGGATCTATCAGGCTCGTCACGCTTCCATGGCGGTTGGTTGATGGAGGGTGCCGGACATCTCAATCCGTTAGGCTACGCCCGCGGTCTCGCTCGTGCAGCCTTGTCGCAAGGGGCCAAAATCTTTATTCAAAGTCCGGTGAACGGTTTAAAAAAAGACGGCAGCCAATGGCATCTTCAGACCGCCGAAGGCTCTGTGACAGCCAACAAGGTGCTCCTCGCAACAGGCGCTTACACGATCGGACCACCGTGGCCTGGGTTGGACAAAGCCTTTGACCCCGTGCCTATCGTTGGCCTGGCCACAGACCCAGTGGACCCGGCACTGCGACAACAAGTGCTTAAGGGTGACCATAGCCTCGTAGATACCCATGGAGATCCCATTCTCTACAAATGGACGCGCGACAACCGACTCGTCACAACCGCCTTCTTCTCCGGTGCCATGGGGCGTGACCCGGAAAAAACTCGCGATTACATGACTCGAAAAACACAGTGGGTTTTCCCTCAACTCGGATCACTTAACTGGACGTGTTACTGGTATGGCAACCTGGATGCTCAGTACCGGACAATTCCGCGGGTATTTCGACTCGATGACAATGTCTATTCCTGTCTCGGGTTTTCCGGGCGCGGTGTGCCCACTGCAACGGCAATGGGTTCGGTCCTCGCTGACCTGTTGGCGGGGGCCAATGAAACCGAATTGAGCGTTCCGGTGGAGTCCTTTCGTCGAGTGCTTCCGGGACTCGCCACACTGCAATCCATCAGTTTTAAATGGGGCCGTTTCCGCGATCGCCTTCGAATGCGGCTTGATGGCGCGAGCGAACTTCCCCCCACCCTCTAACATACGCCAGGAAATAACCAACGGCCGATGACTCTTCCATTAAAAATTACTGCCGAACACTGCTCCCTTTTCGATACTCAAGGATTCTTTGTGCTTGAGTCTGTTATTCCGAAGGATCAACTCGAACTCTTGCGTAATCTTTCAGACCAAGCGGTCGCAGTCCGAACCGGTGGATCTACGGTTGGAACGGCTGAGGGAACTCAGCTCATGAGTACCGCCAGCGGACGCGTGTTTATTTTTGGCCTGGAAACTGAGCAGCCTTCCATGTACAGAGCCCTTCTTTCCGACTGGGCCCTGCAGATCCTCGGCAGTCTTACCAATAACGCGACCCTTTTTCATACCGAATTTGTCGTTAAAGCCCGGGACCAGGGCGATGAAGGGACGCGTTTCGGCTGGCATCAGGACGGTGGCTACAACACCGAACCCAGCGCGCACGGCGCGATGGTTCCAGACATGCCGCATATTTCCCTGTGGTGTGCACTCGATGACATGTCGGTAGAAAACGGTACGCTCCGGGTCATTCCGTTCGAGCGAAATCCCATGGATCACCCCATCGCGCACACCGCCCCGCCCCGCCCTGGGGTCAACCACCAACCCATTTATCGCCACCAACGAGTTACACACGAAAAACAAAACATTAACAACCACGTCGGTGATGTATCCGCCTATTTTGGGAACGATCCAGGGGATGTAATGGAAATCAGTGCAGGAAGCGTCGTCGTGTTCTCCGCGTTGACACTCCACGGAAGTGGCACCAACTCGACCACAAAGCCGCGACGAGCTTTAAACATTGCGTATTCACAATCGACAATATCTCACCAGGAGTACCAGACGACTGGCAAACCACACACGCTTGTCGACTTTATTGTAGGCGGAAAGCTAACGGAAAACGCAGCGGCACTGCGGACTTAACGCGAACCCCAACTATCGAATCCTACGCCCGCTCTGATTAACGAGCGAACATTAGTTCGGGCAACCACAGCGCCGTAGCTGGCACGAACGTCGTCAGCATCAACGTCGGCAGCCACGCGAAAATAATCATAATCAAAGTCGGCTTAATCATCTCATTAACACTAACACCCGTCACACGAGCGCCGAGATAAAGTAGCGGTGCGGTCGGTGGCGTGATATTTGCCATCCCGAGATTAACACCCAGCACCGCTGCGAAATGGATTGGATCCATCCCTACACTCGTCACGATCGGCAACAACAGTGGCGCAGACAACAACAACCCACTGATGTCATCCATCAGCATGCCGATCATGATCATCACCAGATTCACCATCAAAAGAATCATGATCGGGTTATCTGATATCGAGAACACGAGTGTTTTGGCGAGTCCCGGAATATCCTCAAAAATCAGGAACCGACTCACAATTAACACCATAAAAACCATCACCATCACCACACCGATGGTGACCGCAGACTCCTTCAGGCTGGCCACGAAATTCTGCGCATTAAGACCCTTATAGACAAAGAAGCCAATGGGTATCGCGTAAATGACCGCGACGCCGGCGGCCTCCGTCGGTGTCATCACTCCACCATAAATTCCGCCCAGAATAAATAAAGGCATCAACAAAGCGGGAAAAGCCTTCCACGAACGCACGCCAAGTTCCCTGGGGAAACTTACTGGCTTATCTGGCAACCTCAGATCTTTCACATTACGCAACAAGGCAAAATTTACGATACACAGCAGGACAACGAGAATGAGTCCGGGAATAACCGTCGACAGGAAACATTTAAGTACTGATTGCTGCGTCACCCAGGCATAAAGAATTTGCGCCGCACTCGGTGGAATTAACAAACCTAAAGGCGATGCACTAACAATCAGCGCCCCAGCCAGCCCATTGGGGTAATTGGCACGTTTCAGATGGGGCATCATGATGGCGCCAATACACGTTAACGTAGCCGCCGCACTGCCCGAGATTGAACCGAAAATTGCACTGGCAATCACCGACGCTGCGCTCAGACCGCCCTTGATCTGACCAATCAGCAGTTCCGCCAATTGGACCAGCGGTAAGGCGATTTTCCCCCGCTCCATGATGCCACCGGCAAGAATGAACAGCGGGATGGCCAGTAAAACGATAGACGTCATTTTCCAGTGGCCAGCTGGCATAAAACCCGACACGTCGTGGCCACCAAACGTTGCAATCAATAACAACACTGCGCCAAAAGCCATTGGTACAGAAACGCCAATCACCAACAAAAGGCATAACGTAAGGAAACAGGCAATGATCAACATGCCTTGAATCCTCGACAAATACCCATTGGCTTAATCGGAAACAACCTGAACTACCCGTGTGCGAGTCTTGATCAAAGCATAGAGATGAAGCGCACTATAAAAACTCATCATCAATAGCCCAACCAATATCCCCACGCGCGGAATTAAAAACGGTATCTTCAGCGCAGGTGTTACTGTCCAATTGGGGTATGACTCGATCTCGTCATAGATCATCAACACAGCCCAGTAGACCAACGCAATACTGACACCCACCTCGATCACGGTCACCACCAACTTTCGCAGCCATCTCAAACGCTGGTCTTCGGTCAAGTAATCCAATAAATCCGCGTTGATATGGCTACCTTCGTAGGTGCCAAGCGCGCCCCCCATAAAGAAGAGCCAGAAACAGACCATTAGCAACCATTCGTTATAGGCAAAAAGATCACCCTCAAATCCGTAACGCACAATCACCACAAAGAAAAATGTACCGGCCATGATCAGACAGGCGATAACAACAAAAACAGTTTTGAAAGCCAACAGACCCCGAACCGGACCTTGCAGTGCGCGCGGCAACTGATCGACGAGCTCTGTCATAAGAGCAATCCCGAGTAAATGGCAGGGGAGAGTCCAGTGCTGGGTGGCTATTCGCCCACCCAGCACTGGGAGAGAACTACATATCTGCTTTCAAACGGTCCACAATGTCTTTACCGACGACTTTTTCAATCTGCGGCCAGACATTATCTTTAATGTGTTTGGACAGCGCACCACGCTCAGCGTCAGTCAGATCCAACACCTCATAACCCGCATCTTTTAGTTTCTGGATGTAACCTGCGTCGTTATTTCGCGCCCAATCCGTGAAGGATGCCGCGGCCCGGTCAATAGCGGTCTGCACCGCCGCTTTTTGTTCATCGTTGAGTTTCTTCCACGATTTCTGACTAGCGTAGTAAGTAGACGCTTCTACAAACGCGTTATACGGAATGTAGTATTTGCCGATTTGGCTCTGAGCAAAAACCGTATAGGTCGCCTGTGGCGTGCAACAAATTGCCCCATCAACGGTACCAGCCTGCACTGCGGCAAATACTTCGGCCCAGTTCATCGTCGTGGTTTTAAAACCAATCGCTTCTGTCGTGTCTTTGGCAACCTTTGAGCCCCAAACTCTAATATGAAGCCCCTTGGGACCTAGCCCCGCATGGTCGGTCGGCTTCTTTGTGGAAACAACACCGATGAAACCTTCGGCCACGTTACCAAGCAGCTTAAGGTTCAACTTCGCCAGGGTCTCCGTCATGATCGCCGTATAGGCCGAGTCCTTACTGCCATAAACCTTAACCAACTCGTCCCAAGAGGACACCAGGAATGGCAGAGAATTGATCTCGAGCACCGGATCTTTGTGCGCGTAAACAAACGCATGAACCATATCAATATTGCCGCGAATGGTGTCTTCCAGCAATTCTTCTCCGCTACCTAACTGTCCGGCGGGAAATAACTTCACCTTGATTCCAACATTAGCAGCTTCAATATCTGACTTAACCTGCTCCATCATCTTGTGCGCGTAATGCTCGACAGGCAGTACCCCGGCAAATTTCAAGGTAATGTCGCCAGCAAGGGCAACGCCAGAAATAGACAAGGCGAACAATCCAAGTCCGGCAACGCGAATCAGTTTTCCAATACTCAACATAGCTTCCTCCAGTCATTAGTTTTTTAAAAACAACTCCTCCCACCCTAACAGACGGAAGCCCACTCGCAAACTCAGTTTTTAAACGGTTATCTATCTGCCCCGGGGAAATAGGCTTTTGAACGGCCGCAATTTAGCCAGGCTATCGCGACGCCAAGGTCATCCCTGTTAGGTCAAGATCCCCCGTTGCACCGCTGATCAGATTCGCCAGCACCTGCCCGGAACCACACGACATGGTCCAGCCAAGATGCCCATGACCGGTATTCAGGTACAGCCCTTGAACCGGCGTCTCTCCCAGATAAGGAATGCCATCGGGGGTCATCGGACGAAATCCTGTCCACCCCTCACCGGCCGAGGGATCCGGATAGTCGGGAAAAACATCCAGGAAAAACCGACGCAGGTTCCCGATTCTTTTCGGATTGAGTGAGCGATCGTTGCCCGCGAATTCGGCGGTGCCCGCCACTCGAATGCGGTCACCCAATCGGGTAATCCCAATGTGCCGCCCCGTATCCGCCATTGGAATCACCGGAGCCCCATTCCATTGCGCTACGGGAAAAGTCATCGAATACCCTTTGACCGGGTAAATGGGAAGTCGAATCCCCAACGGTCTTAACACCGAATTACTCTCGTTGCCCATAGCGACCACGCAGGTATCGGCCGCGATAGCTTCAGCGTCTGTGACCACCGCACTGACTGCGCCATTCAACGTTTCAATCCGTTTTATCGACTCTCCATAACGCACCGTGACGCCATTGGTCGAACAATATTGTGCTAATCGCTGGCTGAAGAGCCTGGCATCGCCAGCTTCGTCATGAGGGTAATGAATCCCGCCGGCAATTAAACCCTTCTGTGACCGCAACGACGGCTCGAGCTCAATGCAAGCAGCCTCATCCAACAGGTCATAGCGCAACCCCATCGCACCCAACGTCTCCGCAACCCGTTTGGTGACTTCTATGGAGAGCTGATCTCTAAACAGATGTAACGTGCCGAGTCTGCTGCCGTCATATTCAATCCCGGTGTCCGCGACCAGTTGATTGAGCATCTCTTTGCTGTAGCTGCATAAACGATAAATAACCGCAGTGTTTCTGGCCCAGGCCGTGTGATTACATTGGCGAAGAAACTTGATACCCCATGAGACAAGACCCGGCAGGGCGGCAGGTCTAAGAAGAAACGGAGAATCTTCTTTTCCCATCCACTTTAGGATAAAACGCGGTATCTCTGGGGACGCCCACGGATCTGACATGCTGGGCGTAACGATACCTCCATTCGCAAATGATGTTTCAAGGCCTGCATCTTCGTTTTTCTCAATCAGAGTGACCTCATAACCCTGACGAGAAAGGAAATAAGCGGATGTCACACCGACAACACCGCCGCCCAACACCACCACCTTGCGCGAATCAACCACAGTAATCCCCTATCGTGTGAAACCCCCGATCGATCCGTTAATACATCAAGCGAAACACGGACGTGAAATCTTGCAAATGCTAGGGGAATAGGAGCCCCGTCATTTCAGTCAACACAGTGTGTTCACTCAGTTAAAGAATTGCAACGCCCGCGTTGACTTGTTCTCCTCAACAATCAAGATCCCCGGGGTTGGAGAAAAAAGGCAGTATTAGCGGAGCGCGGAACGACGGGAAACCACAAACGATTCATCCTGGAACCACAAACCATTGTGCTCATGCAAGACTCGCGCAGTCGCATCTAGATAACGACCTTCTGTGATGACTGCCTCGAGGCGCTCATCGTCAATCTGTCCAGCGTAGATCGCCGCGTTCCAGGCTGCAAACAACGTCGACGTCCCGATACTGTCGGCGATTTCTTCGGGCAATGTATGCATCTGGTATTTGAAAACAGACTTGGCATCAGAACCTGCACTGAAACTATATCCACGACTCTCGTTACCCAACGTTTCCTTCAGTACCTGGATCAGCTCATGACGATCTGCTCCGGCAACTGATTCTCCCGGCCACATCGCTTTGATGATCTCCTCACCGGGATCCTGACCAAAGGACTGTATACCCAACAGACGGCCACCTTCCCGAAGGCTACGGATTAGTGGCAGGAGCACTTTATCGACTTTAAATTTTGCGCTCATTCGGTTGCGCCACGGCTGGGACGCCAACACCAAATCGTAATCTCCGCGAACCTGGCCCTGATGGGGAATAACGGAATCCAACAGGAAACGATTGTCTCGTCGGTAGATCACGAGCACCGACGGGCGGGTATACAGCGGATTGCCTGTTTCCTCGCTAGCACGGACCTGCCAGCCATCGACCAACAAGGGATCGATACCACGGAGTTGTTCTCCGTATTCATGTGCCGAAGCGCCTTCAAGACTAATCTCATGCCAGTTTAATGCCGCCGCTTTAGACACATCCCGCGGCATGAGCCACGGCGCTTCCGAGTAGTAAAGATTGGTAATAACAATCACGCTCGAGGGGTGCTCGACTAAACGGTCAGGTAACTTCTCCAGCGATAACCGAACATCCTCTAAGCTGATTTCTTTAGCCACCACCAGAAAAGGAATGGTCGGGAACCGTCGATGCATTGCGCGAAGCAAATGACTGAGCACCGTGCCATCACCCACGCCGGCGTCAAAGAGCCGAAACGCAGGGGGCTGAGGTGTTATATGCCGCAACTCATCCGCGGCCCGCTCAGCAACCTTCCACTTCTCATTACAGGTGTTAATGAAAGCGAGGTATTTCTGACGGTTATCGTAAAACCGAAAAGGCCGTGGTTTCCGTGATATCGGCGCCCGCGCCGCCGACGCGCTTCGCTCAGATACAGAAACCTGTTCGGCGGCCTGACCCGGGTCGTTATTCGTGTGGGCAAGAAACGCCCGTATTTTTTGTGCAGTCGCCAGCGTCACGCTCTTGCCGTTACGCAAACGATGGCATAACTTACCGTCATTAACCGCTTGGAGCCCACAGGTGGTCTCGGCGATTCCATTATCCCGGCAGTACTTTTCGATCTCTGCCAACAACGTTTCAACCTCGGTCGTCATCGTCTGTTACCTGTAGGCCTCCACTATGGGGCTGTTAGAAGAGCGGATTTAGCCACAAGTCGTTTGGTGAGTAAAAGATTTAGCCCATTATTTAATTAATATTATTAGATGGGTATTTACCCATTTCATTGGAAAATCGCATAGAAATAGCCATTTGGTGAATTACCTTGCTTTAATAAAATACTTCTCCCAACGAAACATTGAGATATTTCTGTGGTTTTCGAAGGATAATGGGTTTTTGCCCAGCCTTGGACCCAAATCGAAGGACCAGATCTATACCAGCTAATCTAGACCCATGGGAGACACTGCCGCCTACGCATGTACCCCGAAAACTACTCCCGTGCCCGAGCCTCCCGTTGACTCAAATAAAGGGTCAAGCGCACGCAAAGCAAACCCAACAGCCCCAGTGCAAACGTTACTTTCAAAACTGCCGTATATCCCGACACTGTCCAAACGATGCCTGCCACGCTCGGACCAAAAGCCCACCCCAGGATATAGGCAAAGGACACGAGGGCAGAGATCGTTCCGAAGTGGGCTCTGCCAAGGACTTCTGCTGTCACAACAGGCTTGGCAATGGTTTGAATACCAACACCACCGCCTTGAAGCCCCACGAAGAGGAACAGAAAAATTAATGCAGTAGATGCCGCGACAAGGCTAACGCTCGCCAAACACAACGCCACAAAAGCCCAGCCACAAACGCTAACGAGTGAAACACGCGGATTAAACCCCAACAAACATAACCGCCCGATGACTTGCGCCACACCAAAAAGCGATGCGGCCAATACCGCGACCCCAGGGGAAACCCCGCGGCTTTCCATTAACGGTAGGGCATGACTAATAATCATTCCGTGATTCAAAGACAACGCGCCAAACGCAATGGCGAGCAACCAGAAAATGGGCTGCGACAACACCGGCTTCGCCGCTTGCATGAAACCGACGGACACACGCCGATCTTCCACACCTGACTCTAACGCCGCCGATCCGACACCCAACCAAAACAACGGTGCCGCAATACCGCCTACCAACAAAGAAAAAACCCAAACACTGGTTCGCCAACCCCACCCATCGGCAATACTCGTCGCAAGCGGAAAACAAAGCGTTCCCGCGAACCCAGCGACCAATGTAATTAATATGATCGGTTGTTTCGCTGCCGATCCGAACTGTCGCGTCACCACTGCGAAACACGGCTCGTATAAACAACCCGCCATCATGACGCCCACCAAGGACCAAATGAGATAGAACTGCCACAGACGATCGATCACAGGCAAAACCGCGATCAAACCTGCTCCGACCAAAGCGCTCATTGTCATCAGCACTCGGCCATGCCCCCGATCAATCAAGCGACCGACAAAGACTCCCGTTATCGCGGCAATGACTAGCGCCAAGGTCAAAGCCCCACTGAGGACTGCGCGCCCCCATTCGAAGTCACTTTCCCATCGAAGCAATAACGCCGGGAAAAGGTACAGCAAGCCCGCCCACGCCAATGTCTCAGCCACAGCGAGACACCAGATTCGGGGAGTCTTCCAAACAGATCGATCGATCAGGATGTCATCTTGTACACGTGACCCCTGACCGGAATCACTCATGATTTCACGCTGCCTTGTCCTCCATCCTTTGATGCGCTCGAAGTGCGCGCCAGTGGCCACCTTAGCGCTTTCATCAATCGTTGCCACTTACCCTATGATGAATCAGACCACCAACCCGATAGCACAATGGACAACGTCTATGCCCTGTGCACCGCGCTTGCCATTTGATGATGTTGTGTAGCGACAGCCTTGTGAAGTGACTCAAAAGATTGTGTAAATAAAGGGCGCCACAGCCGACCCCTCGGCTAACACAATTAAAACCCCCAGCAGCAACAACATGATAATGATGGGTGCCAACCAGAACTTCTTTCGCACTCGCATGAAATCCCACAGATCTTTTAAGAACTCGATCATCAGAAGGGTCGCTCCATTTGGCTAGGCGGGCTCGCTACGCTCTTAACGCGATAAGTCAATGCTGTGTTGTCCCAACGTCGTCGCAGTGGATCCTTGTTTCGTATGCGCATCCACAAACCAATCGGCAAGATCACCACATAGAACACCACTGCCAACACTACACGCGTAATGATGGCATTCATGAGTCGCCCAAAGCGCATCCAGAGGCGGTAAAAGTGACGGAACGTGGCTGGAGAGCTCAAACCCCAGACCAGGACCACGGTGCCAAGCGCCCACGGCCACGACGGCGTCGATTTCTCCAGCAGATAAGGAAAGAACACACCAAAAACGATGAAGATCATGCCGGCAAAGATGGCTGCAAATTGGCGTAGTCCCTTGTCGTCAAGTGCCGGTCGATTCAAATCTGTCATTCCCTTCTCCTGGTCATTCGATAAATCACCGGTTAATCCAGTTCAAATGTCTCACGCCAATCCTCTTTCTCATCCCACACCGGCTGATCCATTTTGGAGAACACCATGTTGCCAATCACCAAACTGTCCATCTCGGTTCGCATAAAACAACGATACGCATCGAGCGGCGTACAAACGATCGGCTCGCCGCGAACGTTAAAAGAGGTGTTTACCAAAACCCCGCAACCGGTCAGTTGATCAAAGGCAGACAACAAAGCATGAAACCGTGGATTGGTCTCCTTATGGACACTCTGGATACGTGCGGAATAATCGATGTGCGTGATGGCAGGTAACTCGGAGCGCAACACATTAAGCTTATCAATCCCAAAGAGCTGGTCGTCTTCTACGCTGACCTGTTTCCGTAACATCTCCCTGACATTGGCCACCAACAACATATACGGACTGTCTTGCGCTTGCTCAAAATAGTCCGCAATCCTTTCTGCCAACACCGCCGGAGCGAAGGGTCGAAATGACTCCCGGTACTTAATTTTGAGATTCATCACGGACTGCATCTCGATATTCCGCGGATCCCCGATAATAGAACGTGCTCCCAGCGCTCTGGGGCCAAACTCCATCCGTCCTTGGAACCATCCAACCACATGGCCTTTGGCAAGCCACTCGGCAACGCTGGCATACAATTCAGAAGCCTGTAGCGTGGTGTAAACAGCCCCGAGATCTTCCAGTGACTCCTGTGCCTCGGCATCGGTGAAGGCCGGACCCAGATAAGCGCCCTGCATGGCATCGCGTTCGTTGCAATCACGCGGTTGATCCAGGTATTCGTGCCACGTAGCGAGCGCACAACCCAGTGCACCACCGGCATCACCCGCAGCCGGCTGAATCCAAAGCCCCTCGAAGGGCCCTTCGCGTAACAAACGGCCATTGGCCACACAGTTCAACGCCACACCACCTGCAAGACAAAGATTCTTGAGTCCCGTCTCAGCATGAATCGTCTGTGCCAATCGCAGCACGATATCTTCTGTAACTGCCTGGATTGATGCGGCGATGTCCATTTCGTCCTGCGTCAGCGGCGATTCCGGCGCGCGCGGTCCCCGCCGAAACAATGCGCTAAAACGATCATTTGTCATGCGAAGTCCAGTGGCATAGTCAAAGTACTCCATGGCCAGCCGGAAAGTGCCATCGGGCTTCACATCAATCAGGTTGTCGAGGATCAGTTCGGTGTAACGCGGCACGCCATACGGCGCGAGCCCCATTAACTTGTATTCACCCGAATTCACTTTAAATCCCGTGAAATAGGTGAATGCCGAATAAAGCAGGCCAAGCGAATGTGGGAAATCGATCTGCCACAAGGGATGCACTCGATTGTCTTTGCCGTGCCACACGGTCGTTGTCGCCCACTCGCCAACCCCGTCCATGCACAATACCGCGGCCTCAGGAAACGGACTGGGGAAAAACGCAGAGGCGGCATGTGACTGATGATGCTCAGCGAAAAGCAGCGACGGTAGCGCTTTCTTTTCACACTCCCCAATCGCCGCCAGTTCACGCCTGATAACGGTTTTTAGATAAAGTTTTTCCTTTAACCAGATCGGCATGGCCGCGAGAAATGAAGGAAACCCTCGTGGCGTTGTCGCTATATAGGTCTCCAGCAAACGCTCAAACTTAACCAGGGGCTTGTCATAGAAGACCACCTGGTCGATTGCATCGAAATTCAGCTGAGCCTCAGCCAAGCAATAACGAATCGCTTCCGTTGGAAACCCGGCATCGTGCTTTTTCCGCGTAAAACGCTCTTCTTGTGCAGCCGCGATGATCTTGCCATCGCACACGAGTGCCGCGGCACTGTCGTGATAATAGGCCGATAACCCCAGGATATTACTCATGGCTCATGGCTCATGGCTCATGGCTCAGGCTGTCGCATGGACTCGCCTATAGTAAAAATGGAGGCTGAGGCCGGAATCGAACCGGCGTCCACGGCTTTGCAGGCCGCTGCATAACCACTCTGCCACCCAGCCGACGGTGATGTTTAAAAGCAGGAGAAGACCTTCGCATCATCGGCACGGATTATATTCGATCTCGCCTATGGACTGGGCCGGCCGACTGATTGTTTGTCCTGATAAATCTGATCAAGTCAGGTTCATTGCGCCAGACATCCATAGCGCTTGATGGTAATAGCTACCAGCCTGGTGCCTGATTCTGATCAACAGTGGGTTTCTCCTCATAGTGTCTATGCTTCGGTTCAATCGTATCCAAGATACTCACTCAAGACACACACTGAAGCGCGCCACACCCACTCGAGCGCGCGCGGGCCCGCCATTGTTCTGACTGAAACGCTGCTATTCAATCCCCCGGCAACGCACGCGCAATAATGCCATCCAGATCAACGCCCTCTGGCAAAACCCCGTAAGCCGCCAACCAGCGAGACCCCAGACGAGTTGCGCAAAACGCATCGGCGACACTCGCAGGAGCATGTTTAACCAGTAACGACGCCTGCAATACAACCGCCATGTGTTCCACGATCGCTCTTGCTCGCAACTCCAATCCTTTTCGATTCGTTAATTCAGCTTTTAGCGCCGCAATGGCCGCATCCAATAAAGGATTAGCCCCTCGCGCCGTATCAATTTCTGCCAGAAAAGCCGCCACCGTCGCTTCATCTCGATCCATCGCCCGCATCTGTGATGTAGGAGGGCATGCGCTGGTTGCCGCTATCCGTGAAGGCGCACCTGAATACCAGGTTGCAAGGGCCTCTACACAGGCAATGGTCGATGCCATCGCAGACAGTTTTCCACATACCGAGTTAATGGATACGTGGACCTGGTTTCAAAGCGGCATTAATACCGATGGCGCGCACAACCCCTTAACGACGCGACAAATCCGAAACGGAGACATTCTCAGTCTTAATTGTTTTTCAATGATCTCAGGTTACTACCAGGCGCTTGAACGGACGTTATTTCTTGATCACTGCGATGATGAGCACTTACGTCTATGGCGAATCAACTGTGAGGTACACCGACGGGGACTGGACTTAATCGGCCCCGGGATGAAGTGTAGTGCCATTGCCAGTGAGCTGAATGAAATCTATCGGGAACACGATCTGCTTCAGTACCGCACCTTTGGTTATGGACACTCCTTTGGCACACTGTCTCACTACTACGGACGGGAGGCAGGTCTTGAACTGCGTGAGGACATCGATACCATTCTCGCGCCGGGTATGGTGGTCTCCATAGAGCCCATGATTATGTGGCCAGAATCACAACCCGGTTCCGGCGGTTACCGGGAACACGACATTCTGATCGTCACCGAAGACAGTGCTGAAAACATCACCCGACTTCCTTTCGGGCCAGAAACTAATATCGTATGACAGTGTAAAAACGACACGGTGTTTAACAACGCGAGAGACAAAAACCAATATCACTCCGTCTGTTTAGGTTTAGCTGGAATGTTTCCCTGACCGTACCTTCATTCGAAGATGATCTGGTAACCGTATCAGTCAGTACGCAGCTATAAGATCAGTCCGTCCGTGGCTGAAGCTCCATCCAGGAGATGCGCCCGGAGGTGCTGGAAGAACCGGAAGCGATCTTGGTGTTCTTAAAATGATCGCGTGGGCCCTTCTTAGCAGTACTCAGTTTGTCTGTCAGTGGGCTAAATAATTGATCACCAATAATCTGGGGTGCACCGGGCTGGCCCTTCGCTGTTTTTCGACCGGCAAAACTTAAACCCGCATGCGTGTCCCCCGCATCCAGTGATCCGTTCTGGTTATAGTCCCACTGAGCGCCCTTGGCACTGCCACCATTAGACATCTGTACGACATTCTCCCAGCCCTTGCCGCCCGCATCACAGGTCGAGGTGTCCGGAATAATGGTGTTGAAGTACACCAAACCTTTTCTTACTAGTGCCCGGTCAATCACTCGTTCCCCATCATCAGGCAGGGTGATGTACCAACCCCGTTTAGTGGCACCGGCACTTCTGGTGTAACCCACCTCAAGGTCATTCTGGTACACCCGGGCGGTGGCGGTGCTGTAGGTCCTTTGCTGTTCCGTCAGGTCAGCTTCGGTCAGACCCAGTTTCGAGCCATCATCGTAAATCCCGTAAAACCGGTTAATGATCGAAGCCCCCTTGTCTGCATCGGCCAATAATCGCCCACTGCCAAAGAACACCATCACTGGATAGGTCTTCGCTAACGCGCCCGTTCGTATGGGTGCGAAGTCGGTCACGCTGGCCGGTGCAACACCTACCGCCGGTATCGCCGTGATCGGTCGGGTCTTATCTCCCTTAAAGAGCGGCTTCACCGGGCCCGACCATGAACTTGAGCCTGTCAGATCAAAACGCCACAGGTTGCCGTATAAATCCCCCGCATACACCAGATCGACCTTGCCATCCTGTGGGATCATTGAATCAATCCCAATCGGGGCAAACAGGGCATTGCGATCGCGGCGGTGCCTTCGCCCGTGCTGATACGCAGGTAATCGCTCCCAAGATCCCAGACCCCATCTCCCCCCGGACCATCGAGATACACAATAAACAGCTGCGCCTCGCCGGCGGTTGCATCAGCGGCATCGGCATCTTTGCCATTACCAATGATCGCTGCCCATTTGCCGTTGTTCATCTGCGTCAGTATGGGTTTACTGTGTGTATAACCCAGATGCGGATCATCTTCGTGCGTGAACTCCCACAACACCGTTGTGTTCGCATCGTTCAGCTTAGTGGGGTCGGTCACATCGAGTGCAAACAATCCCCGTCCCCCCCCACCGAGACTGCTGACCAGGACCGTTTTCCATTTACCGCCCACTTTGACGTCGCTCACATGCGGTACGCCATCGACATACTTAGTCTTGTGCTTAAAACCCGCCAGGGCTAGATCGTGATAACCCCCATGACCCGTG
>CAJQRU010000026.1 GCA_905612355.1 uncultured Gammaproteobacteria bacterium | reverse complement strand
TCCGGGGTTATTAACTCCGAACTTTTCTTCCCTGCTGAAAGTGCTTTACAACCCGAAGGCCGTCTTCACACACGCGGTATGGCTGCATCAGGCTTGCGCCCATTGTGCAATATTCCCCACTGCTGCCTCCCGTAGGAGTCTGGGCCGTGTCTCAGTCCCAGTGTGGCTGATCATCCTCTCAGACCAGCTACGGATCGTCGCCTTGGTGAGCTCTTACCTCACCAACAAGCTAATCCGCCGTAGGCTCATCCAACAACGCGAGGCCCTAAAGTCCCCCGCTTTCCCCCGTAGGGCGTATGCGGTATTAGCCCGAGTTTCCCCGGGTTGTCCCCCACTGTTGGGTAGATTCCTACGTATTACTCACCCGTCCGCCACTCGCCAGCACCGAACGCACCCCGAAGGGATTGTTACGGCCTGCTGCCGTCCGACTTGCATGTGTTAAGCCTACCGCTAGCGTTCAATCTGAGCCATGATCAAACTCTCCGGTTCAAACTTCTTGTCCGAGAAAACCCGAAGGCCTCTCCGGTCATTCCGAAAAACCCATAGGGCCTAACGGAATGTGAACGACTTGAGTTGACATGGCGACGCAGAAGCGCCCACACAATCTGTCTGATCTAATTGTTAAAGAACGAAACGGCCCCCATACGGGAGCCGCTTAAAAAGCCTGCGAATTATACAGTCGAATTAACTGTAGTCAATCGCGAAATAGCGAGAAATGCCGTAAATGGGTCACTTTCTGCAATTAAAGGGGAGTTTAGACCGTAATCAGGTCAGGTGGATCCTGGCCACCCTGCGCTTTCCTACTTGGACCACTACTCGGCTTTCCCGAGGCAGTTGGAGTGCGCGATCTGAAACCCGCTCCCCATCGATTCGTACAGCGCCCTGATCGATCAATCGAAGCCCTTCAGACGTACTCGCAACCAATCCAGCGGCCCGCATCACATGCGTCACTGACATTCCCTCACCCTTGCTATCCACATCAACCTCCTGGAGGTCGTCTGGCAGCACGCCTTTCTGAAAACGATCGACAAAAGCTTGTTTCGCACGGTCCGCAGCGCTTTTTGAATGAAAGCGTGTGACTATTTCAAGTGCCAACTCGTACTTGACATCCCGCGGATTGGCGCCCTCCTCGGTCGAGCGACGCAGCGCTCTTATCTCAACAACTGACCGAAAACTCAACAACTCGAAGTAGCGCCACATCAGATCATCAGAAATTGACATCAACTGACCGAACATTTCTGCCGGTGGCTCGGTAATACCAATCGCATTACCCAGGGACTTAGACATTTTCTGCACGCCATCAAGTCCCTCGAGTAACGGCATCGTCAAAACAACCTGTGGCTTCTGCCCGTATTGTTTCTGTAGTTCGCGCCCAACCAACAGGTTGAATTTCTGATCAGTACCCCCTAACTCAACGTCGGCTTTGAGTGCGACCGAATCGTACCCTTGCATCAGGGGATAAAGAAATTCGTGAATCGATATCGGCTCACCGTTCTGATATCGGCGACTGAAGTCATCACGCTCCAACATGCGAGCCACCGTGTGGCGGGCAGCCAGCCGGATCATTCCCTCGGCACCGAGCGCATTGCCCCACTTGGAATTAAACTCGATACGGGTCTGATCCCGGTCAAGAATTTTAAAAACCTGCTCCTCGTAAGTCGCGGCGTTTTCTTCGATCTGTTGTCGACTCAAAGGAGGGCGAGTAGCATTCTTTCCACTGGGATCGCCAATAAGTCCGGTGAAGTCACCGATCAAAAACACCACCTCATGACCAAACGTTTGAAACTGGCGCATCTTGTTGACCAGTACCGTATGGCCTATATGCAAATCTGGGGCGGTCGGATCGAAGCCCGTCTTGACACGCAGTGGACGTCCGGACCGAAGCCGCTCCTTCAGCTCATCCTCAACAAGAATTTCTTCAACTCCCCGTTGGAGTTCTTCGAAAACAGCATCGGGATCAGTTATGGACATTCGTTACACCCTCGGCAGATGACCCGATTGTAACGTGCCTACTGAATCAGTCCGCCACGAGGCGCCCGCATCGGACAAAGTACCACCCGCGATTGCCCATCGGCTCCGCCGCAGTGCACCGTCAGTGGTCAATAAATCTTTAGGTTATGACGCTAATGTGTCCTTATACCGCCCGATTTTGACGAAACCAGGATGGGCCGTTAGAGTTACGCTCCAATTGCCCCACCCTGACCTTGCTCGAGTTTGCTGCCATGGTCACGTCAGACCCTAATTCGTCTCAATCAGTCGAACAACTCGACCTGCGCTATGTCTACCGGACTGGGCGCAAGCCTCCGCTTCGACCCTCTATCCGAACCTGGCACTGGGGTGTGATCGCCCTCGTCATTGCCGGCGTGGTGATCTGGCTCGCCCGAGAACCCATTGCGTCGATTGGAATGTTGGCGCCGAAACTACCAGAGCAATCCGTGTTACTACGACAACTCGATACGGTGCTCGAAACAGAGCAAACCCAGATTGCGACCGCTCAACAATCAGCGAATGCGCCGGTAGCCTCCCTCGGAAACACCATTGCGGCTCCAGCAAAGACGCCCGACCATCGACCACTCGGCTCAAGACTTGTGTCTCCAACCCTACTTTTAGACGAGATCGTGCGGGAACTCGGTCTCGACATGGACCTTAATTATCAACTCGTCATTTCACTACCACCGGTTACGTCAAGCTCAACACGTCTCACCCAACGCGAGGAACATGTCCCACCTCTAAGCAACAGGGCCTCAGCCGAACCCATCCTTGACAAAAACGAAACAACAGAGAAGAGAACAGAAAAAATTGGATGGAGACGGGCCACCATCGAGGACGGCGACACATTGACCGCTATTTTTAAGCGCCTCGGTATCAATCCGGCGACTGCGGTTCAACTGTCGCACCTGCCCAACGGCCCATTGCTAAACCAACTACGACCTGGCCCACATCTCGAAGTATTGTTTCGAGACAAGATCTTGGAGGCCCTGAGTTACCAACACAACCAGCTTAGATTTGTCGAAGTCAAACGCACTGGCAACAGTTATGTTGTCCAACCTATCGAGAGACAGTTCGATATTGTCGAGCGGAAAATTGAAGGAAAAATATTATCCTCGCTTTACAGTGATGGCCTTCAGGCCGGACTTGATGAAACGGTACTCTACAAACTGGCGCGAATTTTTCGCTGGCAAATCGACTTTACCCGGGATCTGCAGAAGGGAGATCGCTTCGCTGTGATTGTTAATGAGCACCATTTAGATGGTCGAAAAGTCAGTAACGGACTGATTCAAGCCGCGGCGTTTAATGTTAAGGGAAAACCCTATCAAGCCCTTCTACACGTTGGCCCTAACGGAGTGGGTCGATACTACACACCATCGGGGGAGAGCCTTGAAAGTGTGTTTCTTCGTTCGCCACTTCGATTTTCTCGGATCACCTCACATTTTTCCAATAACCGGTACCATCCGGTGTTAAAAAAATGGCGAGCCCATAAAGGCGTGGATTATGGCGCCCCGCGGGGAGAACCCATCATGGCAACAGCGGCCGGCAAAGTCGTCCAAATTGGGACAAAAGGCGCGTATGGCCGACTCGTAACCCTGCAGCACGGGAAAACATACCAAACGGTCTATGCCCACTTGTCACGGGTGGCTAAAGGCTTGCGCAAAAGCACATCAGTAAAACAAGGCCAGGTCATTGGCTTCGTTGGTAGTAGCGGACTGGCGACCGGCCCACATCTTCACTATGAATTCCGAGTCAATGGCCAACATCGTAATCCATTAACGGTGAAACTACCCCGCTCCTCATCCATCGCCAGGAAAGAAAAGAATGCGTTCTCACACAAGGCAAAACTTTGGACTGCTCGACTAGAAACCTTGTCGACAAAATCAGTTCAATAACCCGTGCCTCATGTGACCTTTCCTCCACCGGGAGCGTAGTCCCTACTTGTAACCAGCCGGTATATCGATGAACGACGACACACAAACCTGTATCGGTCTAATGTCAGGAACGAGCAGCGATGCCATCGATGCAGTACTGGTAGAAATTGCCGATCAGGGGCGTAAGGTCCAGGTAATCGCAACGCACAGTGAGCCGATTGAACCCACGCTGCAGGAGAAGATCCGTACAGTCAGTAGCGGAGAAGATGATCGTATCGATACTGTTCATGGGTTGGATACAGCACTGGCTGAACAGTTTGCCAACGCCGCAAACCAGGTCGCAGAAAAGACGACCCGCAGGGAGGACATTGCGGTAATCGGAAGTCACGGACAAACTGTTCGCCATCGGCCCGAAGGACCTTTTCCATTTTCGCTCCAACTGGGCAGCGGTGCTTTAATCGCTGCCCGCACAGGCATTACGACCATTGCTGACTTCCGTTCTGGCGACATTGCAGTCGGCGGCCAAGGCGCACCTCTGGTGCCCGCGTTCCACGAAGCAATGTTTCGGTCACCCACAGTCGATCGGGCCATTGTCAACATTGGCGGGATTGCAAACCTAACTGTTCTCCCGAACACCGGGACAGTGTTCGGCTTCGATACCGGACCTGGCAATACGTTGCTTGATCACTGGTATCGTTGCCATCATTCCGATGCCTTTGATCAAAACAGTGAGTGGGCCATCGGTGGGCACCGCATCGCTTCGCTCTTGAACACTTTTTTAGAGCACCCCTACTTTGGTGCAATACCGCCTAAATCTTGTGGGCTCGAACAATTCCATCTGGCCTGGCTAGGCACACACTTACGGGGCGGGGAAAAACCGCAAGACGTCCAGGCAACACTCCTTGATCTGACTGTGGAAACGATCATCAGTGCGATTCATCAACAAGCGGACAAAACGACAGCGCTTTATCTGTGTGGCGGCGGCGCCAATAACCCAGCAATCGTCCAAGCCATCTCCCGCAGGCTAGAGTCAATCACCGTTGAGACCACCTCGGTATTAGGCATAGACCCGGAATGGGTTGAGGCAGCCGCCTTTGCCTGGATGGCGTGGGCCCGACTGAAGGGGAAAACCACTAATCTGCCCGAGGTCACTGGTGCTCGGCGTCGATTGTCGCTAGGCGCAATCTATGCGCCATAAACGAAGCGAAGGTCAACTACAGGTCAGATACCGAATGAGGACCCGCAACCACAGGTAGTCGTCGCGTTAGGGTTATTGACCACGAAACGGCTTCCTTGAAGATCATCGATAAAATCGATACTGGCACCTGTCAGATACTGGTAACTCAACGGATCAACAAGAACAGCAACGCCAGCGCTCTCAAACTCAAAGTCATCTGCCGCTTTTTCTTCTTCAAACTGAAATCCGTACTGAAACCCTGAACAACCACCGCCTTGGACATACACTCTGAGCCGCAGCTCTTTATTGCCCTTGGACGCAATCAGGTCGGACAATCGACTAACAGCCGATGTTGTGATTTCAAGCGGACTTGGACTGGTCACTTAGATTGCCTTTTCAACTTGGTGTTCGGTTTGAGAGGGAACCATATCAAAGCCCCCGTCTTAGCGCCAGAACATATCTGGTGTTGTCGAATTCTACTCTCAAAACTACGGTACCAAACCAGGTGCGGTGAGACCTGCCTTTTCATCAAGATTGCACATCAAATTCATGTTCTGAATCGCCTGGCCTGCGG
>CAJQRU010000025.1 GCA_905612355.1 uncultured Gammaproteobacteria bacterium | reverse complement strand
TGCGGGGAAATCGGGCCATACTTTGAGATGATGGGTCGCTTCCCACCAGATTGTCCGGCGTTCATCAGCATTCATTTGTGACAAGCCTTGTTCGTTGAGTATTTCATCCAGTGCCATGCGATGGGCATCATCGAAATTGTATTCTGGTGCTTTATGCTGGCCAAGATTCAGCATTTTTTTGAGTGAACGACGGCGCATTTCGTTGGCAAGCTGCCCCCAGTCTTTTTCAAAACCATAGTGCGCGCCAGCGGAACGCAGTGCGGAAGAAAAGCCCGTGTGCCAGTCGAGAATCGTGCCTCCAGTGTCAAAAGTAAGGGCTTTAACATCAGTTAGGCTCATGGGAGTAATCTCCTGGTTAGCAGGCCGCGATGACGAGAATTGCGGTGAGTGTAGTTCGAGGGACTATCCATCGCACCATCGACGGATCGCTTTTCTGACGATTGATTGGCGGACTGCCGCTATAGTGGGCACTTAATAATACCTACGGTTAGGTTAGATAAACCCCTGTCGAACTAGAGGCAACCGGGGAAAACAGGTGAATGCGTGCCACAGCAGCATAAAATGGATCGGGCTAGAGTGCGGTTGGGTTTCGTTTTCGGAATCGTGTCGACGCTTGGGCTGGGCCTTGCGATCGCCGTATCCCGGTTTGCTTACGATGGTGGGTCAAATGGACTGACCGTGTCGGCGTGTCGTAGTGTGCTCATGTTGGCTGCTGTGGGACTATTTTGTATGGCAACGAGCCGCCGGCTTTGGATCACGCGTAAGGATTTTGGGCAGACAGTCGGTCTGGGTGTATTGATGGGCATGGGTTTCTACGGCAATGTCGGAGCGGTTCAGTACATCCCCATCAGTCTTGCCGCTATCTTGTTTTTTTTGTTCCCACCGTTAATCGGTTTGATTCACGTCATTTTCCTAAGAGAGCGGCCGGACTGGACTCGATCCATAGCGATATTGCTGGCGTTTTTCGGCGTTGTCTTGATGATCGGTGTTGTTACTGTGCAACCGGACTGGCGCGGCGTGGTTCTAAGTCTTGGGGCTGCGGTTGCTGTTGCATGGAATGCGGTTTGGATCCAACGCCGGGTTCCCCATGTGGATCCAGTGGTGCTAGTTTTTCACATGGGAGTTGTGGCTGCGGTGATGCTCTCGTCCCTCGCACTTTTGGGAGGACAAGTACAGTGGCCGCATAACTTCAGCGGCTGGTTGGGTTTGTCCGCTGTGGGGGTGCTGCAGTCGGCGTGTTTGCCCATCTGGTATCTGGCACTGGCAAGAATCGGTTCACTACAGGCGGGTATACTGACAAACTTGCAGCCGATCGTTACCATGACAGCGGCTTATCTATTGTTTAATGAAGTCATGGGCATTCCCCAGTTCGTCGGGGCTGGCATGATTCTGATGGCTGTGTTTGTTCTGCAAAATCCTTTCACATGGGGTGCATTCGGTAGAAAAACTGATCAGTGAGTTAGTGCGAACCGGATTAAGCATTGATTGAAGTTTTCGTGATGGGTGTCCACTGACGATAACGGGCAGACTCAAACAGTGCATCGATGACCGCCATATTTGCCGCGGAATTTTCGAGGGGCCAGGCAGCAATCGAGTGGTCTTGTATCGCGAGAGAAAATCGATCCGCCTGGAGTGTGTATTGATTGATCGGATCGAATGCGATCTCTTGGCAGGGAAAATTTCCTACGCTGGAAGCGTCGCCAATATAGATATGGCAGCGGGTAGGTTGTGGATGAGCAAAAGGAAACTCAACGCGGATCCACCCCCGATCACCGAGAACATGGACGTGCTGGTAGGTGGTGGATTCTGTTGCCACCGTCAGTGTGGCGTGGCCGGTCGGGAAGTCGAGAATCGCACTCGCGAGAACATCGACGCCGGTATTTTCATCACGAACCAGAGTGGCCAGTACCCCGTTGGGTTCGTCCCCGAATATCAATCGCGCGATAGCAATAGAGTAACTGCCGATATCGTATACGGCACCGCCACCCATTTCTGGTTTGTAGCGATAGTCGTTTCTGTTTTTTTCTCGGTATGCATACGCCAGTTGTATTGATTGCGGTATACCGATCGTATTGGCCGCTATGAGTTCGAGAATCGAAGACCACTGTGGGTGATTACGAATCATGACAGCTTCTTCGATATGAAGGCCGGTTTCATCGCGCACGTGTATCAACTCGTGGACCTCGGCCTGGTTCATCGCGATGGGTTTTTCACACAATACATGTTTGCCAGAGCGCAGCGCACGCGCACTCCATTCAAGGTGGAGATGATTGGGTAGTGGGTTGTAAACAACGTCGATGTCCGGATC
>CAJQRU010000024.1 GCA_905612355.1 uncultured Gammaproteobacteria bacterium | reverse complement strand
GTGTTGAGAGAGGGGTATACCCTGTGCTTGGGCGAAGAATCAACTCTACAAAGGCATCTTAGTCGATGACCTGTCGGCAAGTGCAGACGCCTCACAAAAGTGGGCTGTTAGATCGCTCAGTCGACTGTGGGCATTGAGTCCGCTGGTGTGAGGCATAACATAAACGGGCCGGCCGCCGACAGTGCGCTCCTGTAGGCCTGCTGTGGCGCCCCGATCAACCACCTGCCGCCAACCACCCAGTCCGACAAAACACACAGTGCGCGGTTGCAGCCATTGCGCCAGTCGTTCAACTCGCCCAAAGCCCTGGTGGAACTCTGCACCGGTGACTTGGTCAGCTCGGGCTGTTGTTCTTCGCACGAGGTCAGTCATGCCGAGGCCATGTTGTTGGACTGCGTGGAGAGGATCACGATCGATGCTGACGATCCCTGAGGCTAATGCCGCTGGCCAAAAGCGGTTGCCGGGTCGGGCATAACCGATTGAGTGGTCAGCTGAGTAGGGGCTGGGATTCAGTCCAACAACGAGTATTCGCATGGCAGGTGCAACCGTGTCAGATAGGCTGCGGATGCGGGTCAGGTCCATGTGTACGTTTTCACTCTGCCGTGCTGGCGGGGCGTTAAGGCTGAAGCCGGCACCAACGGCCAGATCCACCGCGCGTTCAATCGTCCAGTCCTGTGTCGAGTGTGGGGTTAAACAGCATTCGATCGTATCCCCATCTGAGAGGGTGTGACGCAGTTCGGCCAGCAACAAGGGCAGTGCGCTGACCAGTTGATCAGTGCCAAGATGGATCACGGGAGAGAGCGATTGAGGTCTTGTCGGCGAGTGAAACTGTGAGAGAACTCTCGAGTATTCTTAAAATGAGGAGGTAGCGGTCGACCGTTTGGCAGACTTAGCCACAGGCGTAGCATGTGTCGGCGTTTTCCCGGTGTGCCGGGATGGTCTTGGTAAGCCGGGCGTCCGTGTAACAGGTCGTAGTTGTTGGCGATCAGCAGTTCTCCCGGTCTCAGGGTAAATTCAATCGATAGCGTCTCGCATAGTGTGCTCATTAACTCTATTGCTTCTTTTTGTGGTTCGCTCAGCGGTGGTACTTCTGAAAATCGTTCTGCCATTTCTATGTACGTACGTTTGAAAAGCACGTTGAGATAGCCCTCGTGGTAGGCGTAGATCGGCACAGTCTGCACTCGAGGCTGTCCTGGGACCTGTTGGCCTCTGGCATCGAAAGGAAAGGGTTCCTGTAGCACGCGGGCAAGGTCCGGGCGGCGGGCCAGTATCTCGTTGAAGACGGTAATCGCACTCACCAGTCGCGATTGTCCGCCAGCGACAGCGGCTTCGATGCATAGCAGCAAGAAGGCATCGGAACCATCGTTGTGAAAGTCGAGTTCCCGATTAGTTTGATATAGCCGAAGATCATCGACTTTGAGGGGATCGCTGCCGGTGTCGCGAATATCATGGAGAAGGTGGCCAGCGGCATCTTGCGGATCAGGAAATCCCAATTGGTGGCCAAAGCTAAAAAATATCCGTTTCGTAAGGGTTATTGATATGTCAATCGGGAAACCGCTGACCACAACGAAGCCGTGCCCACCCTCCAGCACAGCACGGATGCTTTCGACAACCGGTTTAAGTGATGCCAGTTCGAAATCTTCGAACTGGCATTCGCTCCAAGTGGTGTTGTGCGAGTCGAGCTTGTCGGCGGACTGTCTAAGCTCAACTATTTGCTGACTATTCAGGTGAATGAGTGTGTTGGCAGTCGTATTGATCGGTAGCGCTTTCCAAGCGGCGGGGCTGTCGATCGCTTGGGTGAGGTACTCGGGCATCTGATTGAATAATCCACTTCGATGTTAGCGACTTCGGCGAGGTGAGCGCGGTGTTACGACTACTTAGGTTTGCACCAGAAAGATCGATCATCACCATACTCTATGGCGAGGTATCGATAAAGCAGTTCCTGACCGACACTGAGTCCGTCGGCGTAGATAATCGCCTGCGTGTTAGCCTCATTCTCTGTAACTTTGATATCAAGTTGGATGCGGTTAGCAGACGCAAGTAACTGACGTACAAATTGTTCTGTCTGATGTGCCTGCTCGACTTCGGCCGCACAGCCAGGCGAATAATTTTCGACAGCGGCTTTTGCTGGAGAGTGGATTCCCCACAGGTGAACCCGAGTTTTCTTTCCCTGGATATCAAACCAGGCAGTTTCCGCATCAATGACTTTGATTAAGGTGGCAGGCGGGTAGTTGCACGGGCATTCGGCCAGTATCGAGTCACTCAACGTGAGTAAAGCAACACCGATGAGTAGCCAGGCACTCAGCGCGCGAATGAGGGTCGTGCGGAGTACTGTTCTCGTCACCATCAGCGTGTCATTTGGTGTCGGCTCGGGTTAAAGGGACCACGGGCTTAGGCGGCCTTAGCGCATGGTGTATGCTGCTTGGTAGGATCGATCACGTTGAGATCAGGTGGTCATAGGCTGGATAACACAGAGGTTTTATTGTGACCCAGCTAATTCCACTTGGTAGACGGTGTTTAGGCCCTCAAGGGTTGCACAGATAAGTTAAATCGCCCTCCAACCGTATGAATACAGAGGATATTGGTGATGGCGGTTGACAAGGCACTAACCGACATGTTTCGCTGTTTGCAGAAGTAGGGAAGGAGGTTTCGGGTTTGCGGGTGAAAGACAACCCAGTGACAGAATCGCAGGCAGGACAAAACTGCCAACGTTAGATGATGAATGACGGGGTCGTAGCCTCAAATCCAACGAAATATTTTCCACTAATTGAGAGGGGGAGTAATGAAGGAAGTCAAAGTTTTTCAGCAAATGTATCGAGACGGCCAAGTAACCCGTCGCGAATTTCTCTCGGTGATGGGTGCGCTAGGTTTATCAGCTACCGCAGCCGGGGGGTTCCTGGCCTCATCGAGTGCACTAGCAGCGACGCCAAACAGAGGCGGGTCCGTGATATCCGCCTCAAATCTGCACGGTCCAGATGACACCTTGGACCCCATTGTGTGCACATCAACCATTGACTACATCCGGCAGTGCACCAGCTATAACGGTCTCATACAGATCTGGGACAACATGAGCCTGCATCCTGAGCTGGCTGAAGAGTGGTCGGTGAATAGTAATGCGACCGAGTACACCTTCAAACTCCGCAAAGGTGTCACCTTCCATGACGGGTCGGCATTTTCAGCAGACGACGTCCTGTGGAGTATGAATCGTCATTTGGGTAAAGACTCACCTTCGTCTATCAAGGCTTTTTTCGCCGCCGTTGTGGAATGGAAAAAAATTGATAGCCATACGGTAAAACTAAGCTTGTCTTCTCCTGATGCTGACATGCCGATCAAGCTGACTCAGTTTCAGGCAAAAATCGTCAAAAAAGACACCACTGACTTTAGTAAAGGTGCGGGTACAGGCCCCTACCTGGTCGAGGCTTTCCAGCCTGGAGTGAAGTCAGTGCACGTTCGAAATCCGAACTACTGGCGTGATACAGGACAGCACCTTGATGCGATCGAGATCACGGCAATTACGGACCCTAATGCACGCCTGAATGCGTTGCTTTCCGGCGACGTTGACATGATGACCGTACTCAGTGCCAAGTCGATTAAGAAGGTCGAAGAGACCGACGGAGTGGAAGTGATGTCGGTTCCCGCCGGACTTTATGGGGGCATCTGCTGCCTTAAGAACACTGCGCCGGGAAAAGACGATGATTTCGTAATGGGACTGCGGATGATTCAGGATCGCGAGAAGATCGTCAGGTCATTTCTTAAAGGACATGGCCAAGTCGGTAACGATCACCCGATCTCACCGGCCTACGGAGCGGATCATTGCAATGAATTGGCTCAGCGCACTTACGATCCGGACAAGGCCAAGTGGCACCTCAACAAGTCCGGTATTTCGTCCGCCGAATTGTTCGTGGCTCCGGTCCAGGGCGGCATTGAGGAGACTTGTCTCCTGATGCAGCAGAATCTCGCCAAGATTGGTTTTGATCTTAAGTTGAAGAAAGTGCCTACCGACGGTTACTGGGGTGCGGTGTGGATGAAAGAGCCGCTGAACGTGGTCACCTGGAACATGCGACCGACCGCTAACGCCATGATGTCAATCCAGTTTGGTCCTGGTGGTAACTGGAATGACACATTCTGGAACAACGAGCGCATGGGTAAATTGCTGAAAATGTCCTTAGCTGAGACTGATCCAGCGAAGCGTCACGAGATGCATTGTGAAATGCAGACCCTGGTGCATAACGACGCGGGCATGGTGATTCCTTATCACACCAACGTCTTGGATGCGAAGAGCACCAAAGTGCATGGCTTTTCGAATGTCCCGCTGGGCCAGTTAGGTGGCAACGGTTGGGCTGAGTTCATTTGGAAAGACGCGTAACCGCGGATCGAGAATTTTTTTAGAAAGGGGCTGCACGGGAGTATTGTCGTGCAGCCCCCTTGTTTTATGGTGAGTACTGCGACAAACGGACTGATTGGGCTGTTCGTCCCCAAGCTATGATTTGGCGGGCACTCTTTGGTCGGTTGTGTATCAGTGTTGTTACGCTGTTCGTCGTTTCCGTGTTGATTTTTATTGGTACGAATCTGTTGCCCGGTGATGTTGCCCAGATTCTTTTGGGTCAGATGGCGACGCCTGACAGCCTTGCGGCGTTGCAGGCCAAGTTGGGAATGGATCAGGCTGCTCATGTCCGTTACTTTATGTGGCTACGTGATGTGGCGACGGGTGATCTGGGCTTCTCAAAAGCCGGGTTGGGTGCGGGTAATGCGACGCCGATTGTGCAAATTATCGAGCCGCGTATTTTTAACACGCTACAACTAACCAGCATGGTGGCGGTCATTGCCATCCCCGTCGCTTTGTTTCTCGGGTTGCTTGCCGCGATGCATCCTGGCACTCGACTCGATCGCACGATCACTTTTTCTACGTTAAATCTGATTTCTGTTCCTGATTTTCTTGTGGCGACGTTTCTCGTCCTGGTTTTTGCGGTTTATCTGGGTTGGCTGCCATCTATCGCCTATCTGAGGGGTGACGAGACGGGGTGGGGTTTAATTCGAGCATTGGCCATGCCGACGCTCACGTTAATGATTATTGTTTCGGCGCAGATCATTCGAATGACTCGGGCCACCGTGCTCAATGTGATGAGTTCACCGTATGTTGAAATGGCCATACTCAAGGGCGTACCCAGGAGGCGGATCATATTGCGACATGCGCTTCTCAACGCCATTGGTCCGATCGTCAACGTGATTGCACTTAACCTCGCCTGGCTCGTGGGCGGCGTTGTTATCGTTGAACAGATCTTTGCGTATCCTGGCCTCGCTAAACTGATGATTGATGCGGTGTTGGTTAGAGACCTGCCTTTAGTGCAAGCGTGCGCGATGATTTTTTGCGCAAGTTACGTTGTGTTAATTTTTATTGCCGACATGGCGTCGATTCTCTCCAATCCACGACTGCGTTATCCCAAGTAGAAGATTTTTCGCCATGTCAGAAACGCAAAAAAGCATGAATCCGAGCAGGCAATTTGATGAGTTACCTGATGCGCCGCCTAAGCGGAAAATCAGACTCAGTTGGGCAGGCAAGATCGGTATCGCAGTATTGGTTTTCTGGGCCATCATGGTTGTGATTGGCCCTTCGATTGCCCCCTACCATGAGGCGGAGTTTCTCGAGGAGTCATTGTTCATTGTGCCCGGTAGCGATGAGAAATACCCGGATACTGATTTTCAGCCGCCCAGTCGAATCGTTCTACTGGGTAGTGACTACATGGGTCGGGATACGTTGTCACGCATTCTTTTTGGCGCAAGGACGACCATTGGTATCTCATTTATTGCCACCATTCTCGCTTACTTGATCGGCGTGACGCTTGGTATTGCAGCGGCAGTGGGTTATCGCTTTGAGTATCGTGGCTTTACCATCATCGAACTTGACACGGTGTTGAGCCGACTGAACGACGCATTATTGTCTATTCCATCAATCATGTTGGGACTTGTCATGATCGCTGCGCTGGGGAGCACCATCCCATTATTGATTTTTTTGACTGGCATTATTTATGCAGCCAGCGTGTTTCGTATTGCACGTTCCTTAGGGCAGGAAGTCATGGTTAGCGATTTTGTTGAGGCAGCCCGAGTGCGTGGTGAAGGGCTGTGGTGGATTATCACTCGGGAGATATTACCTAACGTCGCGATGCCGCTTGCAACCGATTTCGGGCTGCGTTTTGTATGGGTTATTTTATTTATTTCGGCGTTAAGCTTCCTTGGATTGGGTGTGCAGCCACCGATGTCGGACTGGGGCAGCATGGTGAAAGAAAACCTTCCAGGTCTGATCTATGGGTCGGTCGCGCCGCTGATTCCATCGTTGGCCATTGCCACGCTGACGATTTCCGTGAACATGATTGTTGACGATATCTCGGCTCAGACGGGCGGAAAATTGGCCAAGAGAATGATTTCATGAGCATTCTGCTCGAGGTCGATGACCTCAAAATCAGTGCACGCAAAGACGATGACAGCCTTTTACCGATCGTCAAGGGGGTCAGTTTTAAAGTGGCGCGCGGCGAGGTGGTGGCGCTGATTGGGGAGTCAGGGTCTGGCAAGACCACGATCGCTTTATCAGCACTAGGTTACACCAAGCCGGGTCTTGAGTTTGATGGTGGTGAGGTGCGTCTGGAAGGTGAAGACGTTATTACCATGAGGTCAGATCACCTGCGGTCTTTGCGTGGCCAGCGGGTCGCATATCTGGCACAGAGTGCAGCGGCAACGTTCAACCCAGCGTTGACGATCGGTGAGCAGGTGACAGAGTCGAGCGTCCTGCACGGCATCTTGAGTAAAGAGCAAGCACATGAGCGTGCGAAAGTGCTCTATCAGGCGTTGGAATTGCCGGATCCTGAACGACTCGGGCGACGTTACCCGCATCAGGTTTCTGGTGGACAGTTGCAGCGATTGATGGCGGCGATGGCGCTTTGCGGAAAGCCGGACTTACTGGTGCTGGATGAGCCTACAACAGCGCTCGATGTCACCACGCAGATCGAGGTACTGAAGTCCTTCAAATCGGTGATCAAGCAGGAGGGATCATCTGCAATTTATGTCACGCACGATCTTTCTGTCGTGGCACAAATTGCCGATCACATCGTTGTGCTGTACGCGGGCGAGGTCCAAGAGTATGGCACGGCCGAGCAGATTGTTAGCCACCCCACACATGACTATACGCGCCGGTTGATGCATGCGGTTCGGCCTCCCCCAGCTGCAGGCCAGGGTGACAAAACATCGAGTGAACATAAACGGCAGGCGCCTGCACTAGAGGTTAGAAATATTACGGCGGGCTATGGAAGAAAACGCGATGGTACGACCATGGTCACTGTTTTACGGAGTGTGAACGTTTCTATTGAACGCGGTCAGAGTATCGGCGTGATTGGAGAATCAGGTTGTGGAAAATCCACACTCGCACGGGTGGTGGCTGGTTTATTACCCCCTACAGAAGGCGAGGTGCTGTTGGATGGGCAGGAACTGAACCCTGCACTTGCGCAACGAAGTCGCAATGAGTTGCAGAAGGTTCAGTTCGTTTTTCAGATGGCTGATACGGCGCTGAATCCGAAACAGCGTATCGATCGTATTCTTGGAAGGCCGTTGGAGTTTTATCTGGGACTCAAGGGTAAAGAGAAACGGCAACGCGTTGGTGAACTGCTTGAAATGGTGGAATTACCGCCGGAGTTTGCTGGGCGTTACCCAGAAGAACTGTCCGGAGGGCAGAAACAAAGAGTGAACCTGGCTCGAGCGTTGGCCGCCTCGCCCGAGGTATTGTTATGTGATGAAGTGATATCGGCGCTGGATTCCATTGTTGGTGCTAATGTCATCGATTTACTCAGGAGATTGCGTCAGCAGACCGGCGTGTCGTTCGTTTTCATTAGTCATGATTTATCGACGGTTGCCTCTTTTGCGGATGAGATCGTAGTGCTTTACGCGGGTCGTGTAGTTGAGAAGGGAAGCACGGATAGGGTTCTCTCGCCGCCGTACCATCCGTATACGCGGTTGCTGATCAGTTCTGTTCCGGAACTGCGAGTGGGTTGGCTGGAAGAAGCCATGCAGACTCAAGAAGCCCAAGCGGGTATTGATCGGTTGGTGACGTTGACAGAGATAGGATGCCCATTTTTTGATCGTTGTCCGTTGGCTATAAAGGACACCTGTGATCAGGAAGCCCCCCCGATTCGTGACCTGGGTGAGGGACATCTGATCAGTTGCCATCGACCCGAATCCGAATTCCTCCACTGATAAGCTATTATCAAGTTTGATTCGGTCCCATTCCCTGGGGCTGGATCGAGCTGTTTATTGTCCTATTTTGGTTACCGCTAAAGCGCTTCGGGACACACGGGAGTCGTTTTATCGCAACACGAGTGGAAATGGATAACGAGCATTCGGCCGCCCTGGGTTGGGTAATCGTATGACGAAATCAGTACTACCCGTTGGGTCGAGTGTCTTACAACGTCTGAATCGTACACTGCGTCCACAGGGCCATGTATTTCGTGGTTGGTGGGTGGTGGGTTCTGGCGGCCTGGCAAATTTCTTTGGTGCGATCCTGTTTATGCAGGCGTTTGGCGCTTATGTTTTGTTGATCGAGGACGAATTTGGCTGGAGCAAGGCGGCTCTCGCGGGTGCATTTGCGCTGGCACGGCTGGAAAGCGGACTACTGGGCCCGCTCCAGGGTTGGATGATTGATCGGTTTGGGCCGCGCGTTATCATGCGCTGTGGCCTTGTCATCTTTGGTTTGGGCATGATCGCGTTGAGCCAGATTGCCTCGATCTGGGATTTCTACATCGTTGTTTTTGCTATCGCGCTGGGCAACAGTCTTGGTGGGTTCTTGTCGGTGACGGTTGCTTTAGTCAATTGGTTTAACCGTCACCGCGCAAAGGCGCTGGCGGTCGCTCAACTGGGCTTTTCTCTCGGCGGGGTGCTGGTTCCCATCACCATCTTCGCAATGGAAACCTTTGGCTGGCGCGCGACCGCGATCGCCTCTGGAATCATCATCCTGTTGGTGGCATGGCCGGTCACTCAGGTGATGCACCATCGACCTGAGGAATTAGGCGAGACGCGCGATGGGCTACCGGATGTCGAGTTTCGAACTCGAAGTGATGCAGAGGGAAAAGTAGCGCGTCCTATCGATCGCAGTTGGGAGTTCACGGCGCGAGAAGCACTGCGAACAAGCAGTTTCTGGTGGATTTCCCTTGGGCATGCGACCTCGCTCTTGGTTGTCGGTGCAGTCATGGTCCATTTGGTGCTTCACGTACATGGCAGTCTGGGTTATTCCCTGGGCACTGCAGGGCTGATTGTTGCGTTGGTCACTTTTATGCAGATTGTTGGCCAGGTGGGTATCACAATCGTTGGGGACCGAGTCAACAAACAGGTCACCGTCGTGATTTGCATGGGAGTGCATGCGGCGGGTTTATTGTTGCTGGCCTATGCCGAGAACATGGCGATGGTCATTGGCTTTGCCGTACTTCACGGTATTGCGTGGGGCGTTCGTGGCCCGCTGATGCAGGCACTTCGGGCAGACTATTTCGGTACGGCTAGTTTTGGCACTATTATGGGTTGGTCATCGCTAGTCGTAATGGTGGGTATGTCCATCGGGCCGATTTTCGCGGGCTGGATGGCCGATCATACTGGCAGTTACACTGCGGGTTTCGCCGTCCTGTCGGCTGCTGCGTTGTTTGGCTCGGTATTTTTTGTTCTCGCAAAAAAACCCATGTTACCTGAGCGAGGGACTGCTCCTAATAAAAAGGCGTAGTATCGAATTCAAATGACTAAGGTCTCAGTGATCATTCCGACCTATAACCGCGGGGATGTGGTGCTGCGCGCGTTACGTTCGGTCTTCGCACAGGGCCATTCAGTTGATCAGGTCATCGTCGTTGATGACGGCTCCACCGATGACACTATCGAGCGCATCGAATGTAACTTCCCCGGGGTCGAACTGATCGTACAGACCAACCATGGGGTCAGCCATGCCCGTAATCGCGGCATAGAGCGAGCCCGCAACGAGTGGTTAGCTTTCCTTGATTCTGATGACGAATGGTTGCCGGGCAAGATCACTGCACAGTTATCTGCGATTGTGTCCGACGGGACATCGCGTGTCTGTCACAGTGATGAAATTTGGGTCCGTAATGGCCGACGGGTTAATCCAATGAATAAGCACCGCAAGTACGGCGGAGACATTTTTTTGTACTGCCTGCCGCGCTGTGTGATGTCACCGTCCTCCATTGTGTTGCACCGATCGGTGGTCGAAGAAGTGGGGGGGTTTGATGAGACGCTGCCGGTGTGTGAGGATTATGATTTGTGGTTACGGATCGCATCCCAAACAACAGTGCTTTATGTTCCAGAGAAGCTTCTGATCAAATACGGTGGGCACGAAGATCAATTGTCTCGGTCATTTTGGGGCATGGATCGTTACCGTATTCAGGCCCTTGAAAAGCTGCTCTTATCGGAAGTGCTATCGGCCACGCAGTTCCAAGAGGCGATTGCAGAGATGTTGCGCAAGATTGAAATCTATGTCGCCGGTGCTCGTCGACGACATCGATGGCAAGAAGTGCAGCGTTATACCCAGAAACGAGCCCATTATAAGAACAGTGTCGCGGTTTCTTCGGGCTTTGGGCAACGCGGTGAGGCGCCGGAGTCGCGGTCGTGTTTCTGGTAGTGGCTCTGCAGGCTGAAGCCCAGCCGTTAATCACACATTTTGGTCTCAGATGCGAGTCTCCGATGGGTATGTTTCGCATCTATCGAAGCGAATCCATGGCGCTTGTCGTCTCTGGAGTCGGGAAATCATTATCAGCTGCGGCAACTGGTTACCTTAGTGGATGCAGTGATGGGTGGCGGAATGCACCATGGATTAATATCGGTGTTGCCGGTCACCGGAATGTTCATGTGGGTGAGTTAATTGTAGCTAACAAGATTGTCGATCAATCCACGGCCCACAGTTGGTATCCACCACAGCTTGTTTCGAATGTAGTCAATTCGACGTTAATTACAGTCGATAAACCGGAAGAAAGCTATCCAGAAAGAGCGGCCTATGACATGGAAGCAGCGGGATTCTTCCCCTCAGCCACTCGATGTAGCAGTGGAGAACTGGTCCAGAGTATTAAAGTCATTTCCGACAATCCACACCAGTCGATAGCGTCGTTGAATGCTCGATCTATAGAACAATTAATAACAAAGAATCTGAGCGAAATAGAACAGTTCATCCATCGACTAAGCGAACTGTCGATTGAGATCAAAGTGTTGCCACACAATGGAAGCCTTCCTGAGTTATGGGCGAATCGCTGGTCCTTTAGCGTTACGCAGGGCCATCGTTTGCGTCGATTGCTACAGCGCTGGAAGGTGTTAATTGGCGATGGAGAAACACTTGATTCTGTCTTGGGTGCTTGCAAAGATGGCGCCGCGGTATTGACGGCGCTTGAAGCGCGTTTGAATGCTGAAAAACCCACCTACCGTCGGTCTTTGCTGGTCGGGCCCCGGGTAAGCTCTCTGCCTGACGTGCAATCGCAATGATCGACACGCTTTACATCGAACAGGCGATTGCAACGCATCCTCGAGTGCGCGAGATCGGTTTGCGATTTCCGAGTGCCAATCAAATTATGTGTGAGCGCTACGGCGCCGTGTTTAATCGAAAGAATCAGAATTTCCGGCTCCAGAAAAAAAATCCTTCACTGATTCTCGCCCATAAATTTGACAAGCATGTTTTAGAGACGCCGGAGGGTTATGGAATAGGAGGAAGAAAAAACTATTACTTCTCTCATATGCTCAACTGTATTTACGATTGCCGTTACTGCTTCTTGCAGGGCATGTACCGTTCTGCGCATTACGTGCTGTTTGTTAACTATGATGATTTTTTTAGCGCGATGGACGCAAAATTGATGGCCCACGACGGCGAGGATGTCTGGTTTTTTTCTGGTTATGACTGTGACAGTTTGGCGCTTGATCCTCTGACTGGCTTCGCGCAGCACTTGCTGTCGTATCTTGAGACGAGACCGCATGCAATGGTTGAGTTGCGCACCAAGAGTACACAGATTCGGGCACTGCTTGGACAAGCCCCGTTGTCCAATGTAATCGTTGCCTTCAGCCTTACACCCGAACCCGCCGCTGTCGCGCTTGAGCATAAGGCGCCTAGTGTGGCCAAACGAATCAACGCGATGGCGCAGTTAGCCGAAAACGGCTGGCGTCTGGGATTGCGTTTTGATCCATTGCTCGACGACGTTCGTTTTGAAGAGCACTACCAATCATTATTTCGGGACATCTTTGATCGAATCGATCCCGCCTGTATTCATTCGATCACCATTGGGCCTTTTAGAATGCCAGGTTCCTTCTTTAGCAACGTGGTCCGCCTTTATCCTGATGAACCCTTGCTCGCTGGCTCGTTCGCGAACCGTGATGGCTTGATCACATACCCCAAGGAGCGCGAGGCCGCGATGTTGGCGTTTTGCTTTGATGAGCTCCGAGCCTATGTGTCAGGCGACAAGATTTTTAGCTGCGCTGTTGGTGGCCGAGACACAGTGCGCGCGGATACGGAACCGATAAACCTCGGCTTTCGTGCCAGTTCGCATTAATGAGTGCGAAAAGAAAAATGCTCTTGACCGGTGCCGGCGGCGGTATTGGACGCAGTATCGCCACCTTATTGCTATCAAGTGATTGGCGAATAGTCGGCGTGGGGCGCGATCCAGCCCGGCCTGGATTTAGCCAGAAGGAATTCTCTCAGGCGACGATTGATCTATCTGACCTCGAGCATTTACCTGAACAGTTGCGGTTGTTAGCGAGCGAACACAAGGATATCGACAGCGTTGTCTGTGCTGCGGGGGTTGGTCGGTTTGGCTCGTTAGAAGAATTCTCTTACCAGCAAATTCGCGAGTTAATTGACATCAATTTAACCAGTCAGCTCTATGTGGTGCGAGCGTTTCTACCGCTGCTCAAGCGCCGTGGCAGGGGAGATGTGGTCTTGATCGGCTCAGAGGCCGCGTTAGCAGGAGGTGCGCGGGGCGCTGTATATAGTGCGACTAAATTTGCCTTGCGTGGATTTTGTCAATCGTTGCGGCAAGAATCTGCCGCTGCCGGTATCCGAGTAACCCTGATTAATCCGGGTATGGTGCGCACCGATTTTTTTGACCAACTTGATTTCGAACCAGGCGAAGACCTGTCCCATGCCATTGTTCCCGAAGATATTGCAGTCGCCGTGAAAATGGTGCTCAGTGCACGAGCGGAAACAGTGTTTGACGAGATTAATCTCTCGCCATTGAAAAAAGTAGTAAGGCGAAAACACAGAGCGCCCAAGCCCTGACAGCGGTGTTCGTTTGATAGTGACTTGTTCTTTGATTACTCAGTGCCTTTGCGTGGTTCTCTGATCAAGCTGAGACAAAGGCCAAGAGCAGTTAGTGCCATTACTGCAATAACAAGGCACATAGGTCCTGCGGAACCGTCATGAAGCAGGCCCACCGCAGTACCGACCAGTGCCCCGATCAGCATCTGGATAAACCCAAAGGTTGCTGCAGCCGTCCCGGCGATATCTGAAAACGGCTGTAATGTGCAGCTGATCGCATTGGCGCCGATGATACCGATACTGCCAACAACGAAAAAAAGCGGCACGACAATGTGCCACAGTTGACCCGGTACTGAGGCAGACCACAGCAGAACGATGGCTGCCGGTGCCATGATACACACGCCAATCCGTAGCATTAAAAGGGGTCCGGCATGGAGCACAACACGACTGTTGATGAAAGCTGCAATTATGATGCCAACGACGTTAATGCTGAAGAAATAGCCGTAATGCTCAGCGGGTACTGCGTAAATCTCGATAAAAACAAAGGGTGAACCGGCGAGGTACGCAAAAAACGCACCGAAGGCGAATGCCCCGGTCAGGATACAGCCTAGGCTGTATCGGTTGCTAAGTACGCGCGCGTACCCGCCAAGCAATGTTGCCAGATGGAACGTGGTTCGCTTTTGTGGTGGCAGTGACTCATTGACTTTGAAAAAAGTGAGAGCGATGCAAGTGATGCCAAATAAGGCGAGAAAGAGAAAGATGCTTTGCCAGTGAAAACGGGTGAGCAGTTGACCGCCAATGATCGGAGCCAAAAGCGGGGTGACTTGCATGGACAGGTTAATTAGAGATTGTGCGCTGGCGGCCTGATTGCCACGATAAAGATCACGCACGATAGCCCGGGCGACGACCCCCCCTACGCCGGCGCCCATCGCTTGGAGCACGCGTAATCCGATCAGCTGGGGGATTGACTCGGCCATGGCGCAGGCCAGACTGGCAAGAACAAACAGTAGCAGGCCAGACAGAAGGACTGTTCGTCGCCCCATCGCGTCTGACAAAGGGCCATAGACCAGCTGACTGAAGGCCATGCCGAGGAAAAATGCGCTAAGCGTAAACTGCGCGCCGCCAGCGGGGCCGGGTAGCTCTTTAGCTAAAGAAGGCAGCGCGGGAAGATACATGTCGATTGACGCCGCCCCTAAAGCGGACAGTGCGCCCAGCGTAAGGATCAGGGTGCGCCGGTCAGATGGGACCGGTTGCATCGTCAAGCTTTGCTCGCTTCTGCAATCAACCAGCGCCGAAAAGCGGCGACCGGGTGTTCTTCGAGGCGGTCACGGCGTGTCAGGGCGTAATACCCGAATTGTCCTGGATAGGGTTGAGAAAATGGTTGAACTAATCGGCCATTGGCGAGTTCATCCTCAACCACCAACGTTGGCATTAATGCCACGCCCTGTCCTGCAAGTACGGCCTGCATGGTGAAGTTCGGTGAGGTGAAATGAGGGCCGCGGTGCGGGTTGATCTGCGTGATCCCATTGGCTAGCAGCCATTCCTCCCAGGTTGGCCAGTCAGGATCCTCTGATGGGGAATCGAAGTGAATGAGAGTGTGTCGGATGAGTTGGCTGGTCGATTTCAGCGGAGGATCGCTGTGCAGCAGAGCCGGACTGCAGACAGGGATGACCTGTTGAGCCAGCAAGTGATCGACTTGAAGCCCTGGATAGTTACCTTGGCCAAACCGTATGGCCACTTCCACAGCCTCTCTAGCGGGGTCGACCGCTTCCAAGGACGGGTCGATGCGGACTTGTATGCCAGGGTGATCGTTCCTGAAATCGACGATGCGTGGAATTAGCCATTTGGCCCCGAATGCAGGCGGCGCGCTGATCGTGAGACTTTCCCAGTCAGACTGAGACCGAACCCGCTCGACGGCAGCGCTCAGATTAGCGAATCCCCGCCGAATACCAGGCAACAGGACCTGACCGGCCTCGGTTAATTGCAGTGACCGGTTCAGGCGGTGAAACAGTTTTACACCCAGTGTCTCCTCCAGTGATTTGATCTGGTGAGAAATGGCGGCGGGCGTTACATGCAGTTCGCTGGCCGCTTTAGAGAAGTTGAGGGCTCGTCCTGCAACCTCAAAAGCCCGCAGCGCATTCAGTGGTGGCATGCGTGATGGAGTCATAGATTAGAAATTATAAACTGAAATCAAAAAGATATCGTTTGATAGGTGGGAAATAACCCATATATTACATTAACTTCCATAAACAATCTTTGAAAATATAGTAAAGGAAAACTAATATGACATCTCAGCCACCGCTATTTCCCCATCTAGTCGCCGCCAAGTGGATGCACGACGTGTCGACTCCTGTGTCGGTGGCCGCGCGTGATTTCCCCCACCTTAGCCCGGTAACCATCAATCCAACAGACTATGAGCATTACCTCGCTCGCGGTCGGAAAATGCGTGCGCAAGCCGCCGGTCGGTTGGCCCGTGCCTTGTCGACGAAGCTAGGTCAATCGCTCGATGCACTGAGCGCATCGATTTCCCGCATTTTGCAACGCGCACGCATACGTCGCCAACGACAGAAAACGGCCGTAGCGCTTGCGCATTTGTCACCACATGTACTCAGAGATATCGGTCTGGTCTCTGCAGACGTTTCTCTGCTCACACATGGTCGCGTCACCGTGTCTGAATTGGCGCAAGTTCGCCATACCGGCTGGGCGCATTAAATCGCCTCTCGTGGCGCGTGTGTCGGGTTATGTCAGTACAGTTTTATTGCAGCGAGGGGAATCGACAACTGCAATGCTTTTTGAACTAGCGCAGGAGTAATCTGGAATTCCCCCTGCGGTGGTCCGCAGGGGGAACCCATAGCGAGTCGTGAGGAGGAACACAACCCGCACTACAGAATCGGTACACACAACACCTGATACGCGTCGGTTGGGTGCTAGGCCTGACTCAAGGCGGGCGCTATGTTAGTCGAGGTTGCGGCTGGCGGGTTGTCAGAATCCGTCATTAAATGTTTGCTAAGCGAAATGATCGGCACTTCGAGGGTTTAAAGCGGCCGGTAAGTGTCGTGGAGTGCCGCGGCGATTCGTTCGTTCTGAATTTCGGTTGTACCATCAACAAAATGTGCGATCTTGGCGCAAGCCAGGTGACGCCCCAACGGAATATCATCGCGTAAGCCATTAGCCCCCATTGCCTGAATGCAGTCGGCCAGTCGGGTAACCGCAATTCGGGTTGCAAATTTTTTCGCGTGGGCAGCCGCGAGAACGGCGTCTTTTCCCGCCTCGATCTTGACCGTCGCGCGCTCGGTTAGTGCTCGTGCGGCCTCGTAATCAGTTGCAACATCGGCCAGCAACCAGTTGAGACCCTGTCGGCTACTCAGTAGTTGGCCGAATGTTCGGCGTTGTGAGCCGTACTCGAGAGCCAATTCCAGACCGGTGTAGAGCATCCCACAACACATGGCAGCCACGTAGGTGCGCGCCCCGTTGATGCTATTTAAGGCGGATTTGAAGGCTGAACCAGAGGGGTAGAGCAGATCGCTGTCGTCAACGTGATAGTCATGGAGACGAAAGCCTGACACACCCATCGCGTGACCTCCAAGCAATGAATAGGCCGAATGACGATCGAAACCGCGGCGCCTGGCATCGACGATGAAGCAAGCGATCCCCCTCGCGCCTAGGTTCGGCTCGGTTTGAGCGTAAACAAGCAACAAATCAGCAACCGTGGCATTGGTAATCCATGCTTTTTCTCCATTGAGAAGCCAGCCACTGTCTACTCGCCGTGCCGACGTAGCAATGGCAGAGAGATCACTTCCCGTGCCGGGTTCAGTGAGAGCTGTTGCCCCAATACGTTTGCCAGTAAGCAGTTCTGGTAAATATTTCTCGACCTGTGTGCTTGAGCCATGGTGGGCAATTTTGGCCGCAACGTTGTGTGTATTGACGAGACTGAAAGCGAATGCCATGCAGGTACGGGACAGTTCTTCAACCAGGCGCAGCTTTGCTCGATAACCCAGGTCTAGGCCACCATGAGCCAAAGGCACTTCAATTCCAGTGAACCCGTGTCCAGCGGCAAGTTGCAGGGCTTCCAACGGCACTTGTCGCTCGTTTTCCCATTGCGCTGCCCGTTCATTCCCTAGGTGATGTCGCCGGAAATTTCTTGCCGCATCAATCAGGGAGTCAGCATTCGGGTATCGTGTTGTTGATCGAGGCATCACGTGTGGAAAGATAGGGTGCCAACCCAACGGATCGTTGGATTCGAAGCCCGCATAATGCCGCGCCAGAGAGGTACAGCCTTCGCGGCTTGCTCAGTTAGTTATCTGGTTACGCGGCACGTAACGTCCTGACTCCAGGCTAATGAATAACTCGCTGACCTGGGGGTGATTGACCGCACCACCGTCCTCGTCATCAAGTAAATTCTGTTCAGAAACGTAGGCGATATAGCTGGTCTGGTCGTTTTCCGCGAGCAGATGATAGAACGGCTGATCTTTGGTTGGACGCACATCCTCGGGAATCGATGTCCACCATTCATCGGTGTTGGAAAAAGTCGGATCGACGTCAAAGATGATTCCACGAAATGGATAAACACGGTGGCGAACGATGGCACCGATTGGGAACTTGGCTACTCGTATTGTCATCGCGCTGTCCATGTCGACTGAGGATTTAAGTCAGCGCAAGACTAACACATTGCTCCCGTTGGTCGTCCGCCAAAACAGCCGCTAATCGGGGATCAGGCACACTATACTTCGGCTTTTAACCAACCTGGATAATCGGTGATCACTCATCACGACTACACTGCCGACCTAGCGCCAGGTCCCACCGTTGAGTCGACTGACCCGCGTGTGATGAGTTATGTCGAAGATGTAGTGGCAGGTGTCGAGCAGGACACCAAACGGGCGGTTGCTGTCTACTACGCGATTAGAGACGGCATTCTTTATGATCCTTATTCTGCCGATATCTCGGTGGCAGGACTGAAGGCGACCACGGTTCTCAAAGAAAGGCGTGGTTGGTGTGTTTCCAAAGCAATTCTTCTTGCAGCGTGTTGCCGGGCGCTTGGGATTCCAGCACGCCTGGGTTATGCCGATGTGCTCAATCACCTTTCTACCGAAAAGCTGCGCCAGCGCATGAAGACGAACGTCTTCTACTGGCATGGTTATACCGCCTTATATCTTGATGATCGATGGGTAAAGGCGACGCCCGCGTTCAATATCGAATTGTGCGAGAAATTCGGTCTCAAGCCATTAGAGTTCAACGGGCGGGATGATTCGATCTATCATGCGTTCGACCAGGCTGGGAATCGACACATGGAGTATCTCCATGACCGTGGCCAGTTTCTTGAGCCTCCGATCGAAGCAATGCGCCACACGTTCGATGAATACTATCCCGGCTGGCCCGACACAAGTGATGCCACGGAGACGGATTTCGGTGGTGAAGTCGCTGACGAGACGGCAACCAGGTGAGCGGGCGAAATGCTCAGTTAATATGGCCCAGGAAATAGGGTGACTGCGTAATATTGTAGACCTCCTAGCGAAAATCGAAACCGAGGGTTTTCAGTTCCTCACGCAACTGATCACGCAATTGTGGCACGAATTTCTGGTCCATATCGTGGCTCCACGAGTCGTCGGTCGTGGTTTTCCCCATCCCCCGGTAGTGTTGTGCCAGCTGGGTGTCATATGACTCCACTGAGTGCTCGATGGGGTCACCATCCAATGTGATTCCGTATCGTTCCCCGTGCACCATCGTGTTGAATGCCATACGCGGTTTCTGTGGGGGACTTTCTGAGGGCCAGCCGAGGCACATACCGTAGACACAGTAGACCCGGTGGGGTAGGCCAAGAATACGAGCCGTTTCAAGTGCGTTGTTGCGGACAGCACCGATCATCACGCCGCGCAGGCCAATCGATTCGGCTGCAAGATAAGCGGACATTCCAACCAGCGCCGCATCGAGGCTCGATACCAGCCCGATCTCAAGGTTGTTGTCCTCCATGTTGTGCCCGTTCTTATTCGTGGCGTATTCAATTCGTGTCAGGTCCGCGCAAAACGCAAGGAAGACCGGTGCATTCAGCACGTGTTGCTGATTTCCGGTAACGGCTGAAAGTGAGGCTTTGGTGTCGTGATCCCGTACGACGATAACGCTATAGGCTTGAATGTTAGAGGAGGTTGGCGCGCGAAAAGCGGCATGCAAAACCGCATTAATTAGATGGGGTTCGACTGATGCCTCGGAGAAGCGGCGGATACTGGCCCGGTTTTCAAGCAGGTTAATGGTTTCGTTGATTATGGACATAGGTGGTCATTTATCACGGTGAAGGTAGGGCATGCATGTCGACTGTTGTGCCGAAACGGCTACGGTTACACTGTACCCGCACTTATTTGCGTTGGTTAAACTGTAAGTCTGCAGGGGACAGGGAACAAGACATAGGTACGCACGAACAAATGTTCAGGTCCAAGAATTATTTATTGCCAATGTTGCTTTTGTATATTGTGGCCGGTTGGCATGCGCTAGCGTTGGCTGACGATGGTACATCACAGAAGGTGATTTACCATGTAAATTTTGATGATGCACAGGCGCAGCAACAAACCTTGCGTTACATACAGAATCATCTTAATGCCGTCGGCGAAGAGAAACTAGATCTTAGAGTTATTTTACATGGCAACGGTTTGACGCTGTTGTTGGAGCCAGACATGGCGGCCAACACGTTGTTTAGAGTTGGCTACGCGACGGATGAGTTGACGGCGACGATCGCAGCGCTGAAAGATCGGGGCGTGCGTTTTCTGGTGTGTGCCAATACCTTGCGGGGAAAGAAGGTAGATCCTGCCAATGATCTCTATGATGTTGATGAACAGGATATCGTCGCCAGTGGGGTGGCTGAGATCGCGCGCCTTCAGGGGCAGGGATTTGCCTACATTCGGCCCTGACGTCGAGTCGTGGGGGCGCCGTTTGCGACGGCTTGCGGCGGGTTTGTCTATCGTGCTCGCAGTGAGTGTGGGGTGCGTGAGCCCGGCCGTCGCGCACCATACGGAGGCCCACTTCGGGCAGTCCACGACCTATCAAGTGGTGTACCAGTTCAATCGTTCTGATGCGACCTATCATCGAAGCGTTTTGTTCTCAATTAGCGAATTGATTCGCAAACACGGTGATGACATAGAAATTGTTGTTATTGCAATCGGACCAGGGTTGCACATTTTGGGACGATCACCCGCTAGACCGGTAGAGCAGGAGATTAAAGAAAAAGTACAATCTCTTGCCGATTATGGCGTCCACTTTAGAGCGTGCGGGAATACGATGAAAAGTTTGGGCTGGTCGTCAAAAGACCTATTCAGTTTTGTCGAAGCAGTACCGATCGGTGTCGAAGCCTTGATTGATTTGCAGACCCGTGGTTTCTCTTATATCAGTTGGTGACACCCTAATAAGAATGAAAACTAGTCGTTATTTAAATGGGATGACTGCCCGCTCCAGATCGAACGCAGTTGTTTTTCTTGTGCTGGCGTTTCTTTTATTGATTTCTCCGATCAGCACTTCAGAAACGCGACCTGGTGAGTTTCACGGTGCGACCGAAACACCGCATCCGAGTTGGTTCAAGGAAAGCTTCCTTGATTTCAGGGAAGATATTGCTGAAGCGAGTGCCGAAGGCAGGCGTCTGCTGCTTTACTTTTGGCAACGCGGCTGCCCTTACTGCAACCAGTTGGTGACGGACAACTTAGCGCATCCTGATATCGCGCAGACGGTACGTGCTCATTTTGACCTTATTGCAATCAACATGTGGGGTGATCGCGAGGTGGTCCGTGTCGATGGGCAGACGTTTTCTGAAAAAACATTGGCTGCAGCGTTACAGGTTCAGTTTACGCCGACCTTGCTGTTTTTTGATGAAAGTGGCCAGATTGTATTGCGGCTCGATGGTTATCATCCACCGGCCGACTTCCTGAAGGCGATGGAGTACGTTTATCTTCAGCGTGAAAACGAAGGGAGTTTTCACGATTACCTCATGAACAATCGAGGTGACGAAACATTGGCGAAGAGCGAAGTGGAGGAATGGTTTATGCAACCACCGTATCGCCTTAACAGTCATATCGGTAACGCCTCCCGGCCACTGGCGGTGTTTTTTGAACGTGCCGCATGCAGTCAGTGTGACATTCTTCATCGTCAGGTAATGCGTCAGCCGTTGACTCATCAATTGGTTAAACGATTCGATAACGTGTTGCTTGATGCTGCAGCTCAGACGCCTGTGATTACTCCGTCGGGGGCAACGACGACGGCCGCTCGTTGGGCGAAAAAACTGGACATCAACTATTTTCCGACAGTCGTACTGTTTGATCCAAACGGAACAGAAATTGTGCGGGCGGCAGCCGCGTTTCGAACCTTTCATATGCAGTCGTTGTTTGACTATGTGTTGACTGGTGCTTATCGCACACAGCCAAGCTTACAACGTCACCTATCGATTCGCAGCGAGCAGTTAAGGGAAGCAGGCTATGATGTCGACATCTGGAGTTATGACCTGCCAATCTCATTCGAAGGTCAGCCGGTGTCGCTTGAGAAAATTCAGGCGGTGACGGGAGGGGTCGCAGCAGCGGGTGATTGACTGGCTGTGAAGGTGCGGGTCGGCGGGCCCTGATCGAGGATGGCGTCGAGGCCCTTACCCTGGTCATCAGCAAGGGCTGCGGCACAGCCATCCTTAAGCCACGCGGTTGCCGTGACCGGTTCCAGGGGGCCGGCGAGTGCGGGAGTGACAATGCGTTCGAGTAGGTGGTCAAAATCTAGTTCCTCCAGTACTCGGCGACGAGAGAATTCGGGCCTACGATTATCTCTGGCAACGAACCGACCGTGCATGTGACAAGCGCGGATACGGCATTCAATCATAACCGGGGTGTTAGATGCTGCGGAAAAATCGAATGCTTTTTCCACCAGATCGACTACTGTTGGTAAATGTGGCCGGGGAGCAAAGAGCCACAATTGTGATTTCATGGCAAAGGCATGGGAGCGCTCCTGGAGGATGCTCGCGCTTTCTCCGTAGTCTTCGCCAAGCCCAATCATCGCACCGCCCTTAACGCCAGCCGACCCAAGGTTAGACAAGGCATCGGGTGCCACGTTGGTGTCAACAACCGATTTCCACACTGCCGCGCCAGGCAAAGGATAGTTAATGGACGCACCCAGCATGGCCGCTGCCGTCGCCTCATTGGCACAGGTCTCAAAGTGCACGCCCAGATCATCGAGAATCTCATGTGCGCCACCCAAGACATCCATCAGGTGAGAAACGGGTGCGCCCTGGTACCCGCCGACATACGATACCCTGCCTGCAGCAGTGCCTTGGTGATCGCTAGAATACCTTCGCCAGGGAAGATCTCGCCATCACCAAGCTGCAGGTCTTGTACTTCCTTTGTAAACGATCGTTCCAACGGCTGTTTCCCCGGTTAGCGCGGGTTGTGCACAGCACAAGGCAGGCAGCCAACTAGACCTCGTGCGTCGCTGCCACCTAGCGTGACATTAATCTGATGGAGCGGGACGAAGGGACAGTTTTCCCACAGGATTCTCCCTGGATAAGGGCTTTGAACTAACATTGACAATCGGTTGAGAAAAATGATGTCGTCCCAATGACAATACGATTAACTAAAGATGGCCAAGAGGACTGACCCACCATGAAAATCGAGACACTGCTGCCTTTGGGGAAACTCGACCCTGGAGTCCGGGCGGCGGATAAGCCCATGGATATTGGTACGATTGGTGCTGGCGCGAGAGAAGTGGAGGCGCTTGGATACGATGGTCTAGTGGTAGAGGAGACAAAAGAGGATCCCTATGTTGTGATAGCGCTCGCCGCCCAGGCGACCCGTACATTGGGCCTTGCGAC
>CAJQRU010000023.1 GCA_905612355.1 uncultured Gammaproteobacteria bacterium | reverse complement strand
ACCCCTGGGTAATAAGCGAGCCTCTCTTCTCCAGTCACCGCATCAAAGCCGTGTAAAGCCCCGCCATTACTGCCTACATAAACCATCGCATCGCGCTTAGCGGCTTTCTTTTTAAAGGCGGCGTAAGCACTCACACCGGCACTCGCTAACCAGGTCTGATTCGGTTTACCCACATACACCGGGGCCGAGCGCGCAATCGGGCCGAGCGCGCTCGAGCGCTGATGAAACTCACCGCCCTCTTTACTTCGATCACCCAGCAGAAACTTTAAACGCGCCTGGCCTTGCGACTCTTCGTTTCGACCCGAAAGAAAGTCGTATTTCTCATTATCGCCCAAGCGGTCCCACTCCATTCTGACTCCACGGCCCTCGCTATAGGTTAGCGCATTACGCGTGGATGCCAGGCTCGAGCGGGCATCGAGTTGCTTCGCAGAACTCCATTTGATCGACGTTGGAATATAGGCCCCACTCAGCGCCCACGCTTCAATGTCTCCTGTTGCCTTTCCATCATTAAACTTTGCGACATACAGCGTCTTGCGATCATTACTTACCGTCACCGGTACCGATGACCCTGCCATCGGCGGTGGGCTGAACTGATCTAGGATGAACTTGACCGTCGGTTCATAGTTACCCATGCCACTTTTCAGGCGCTTGTAGCCTACGTAACGGCCTGTGCTGCGTAGGGCTTCTTTGCAATCTGTACGTGATAATCGCAAGAATGAATCGCACTTCGCAACAACTTCCGGGGTAAGGGGCATGCCTTTTGGCTTTTCAAGGACCCCCTCACGGATCGAGAGATGCTGATAGGCACCGCCCGTGGCATCAATGATGCGCGTCGCCTGCCCCTCGCCATCTTGACTAAACCAGCAACCATCTTCACAAAGAAGACCCGTCGGTCCGCCGGCCTTGCAGCGGGCCTTAATAAGTGGCGCGAAAGCGCGCTTTTGCCCCTCGGATAGGGTGCTCGGTACACGTTTCTGGCCTTCACTCCAGACTGGAATGCCCACGAAGTCACTAGGCTTCAAATCGGTGCCCAACATGGGTGCCGCTTTAAGCGTCACTCGGTTGAGTTCGGGGCAATCAAGCCCTGTCCCCCGTCCAGTACTAATGCCTCCCGCGAAGCCCATAGCGCTGTGGAGCGAATGTCCAGTCGTGTTAACCGCAATGACCGTGACGTCGTTGTTCTGTAATTCGGTAATCACTTCATCGACGTTGGCCGATTCGTTGCCCGCCGGCCGACCGCCATACCAGACAACGATGCGCGCGACGTCTTCGTCCGTGCGCCAGCCAGGGGCTTTGCCAGTACCCGTCCCATACCTGGGCGTTGGACCGCCAGAGGTTGCGAGTTGATGCAGGCCGAATAAATCCCCGCCGCGGTCAAGTGAAACCTGCACGGAGTACTTATGAGCCCCCCTCCCCTTCCACCCACCTGAGACGCTGTCCCGATAACCCTGGAGCCCCCAGGGTGTCACACCAAAAGGCCAGCCGCCCATCCCGTCGATACTATTCGGAGCCATGCCGGTCGTTACGGCTTTAAGTGCTTCGTCCTTGTTCGCGGTCAACTTCTGCGTCACGTTGAAAACACGACCCATTACATCCTTTTTAAAATTGGTGTTCATTGTGACTGTGCCGAACTCAGCATCCCCTGTACTCGATTTGGGACGCCGAATCGCGAGCGCCGGCAGGTCCGGGTTTCTCCCGCCCGCGGCTGCCACCGTGCCCAGGAATTCGCCAGCCGCTGAGAACTGCTTGATCATCATTTGGGTTGGCCGTCTGTGCTTCACGCCCCACCCCCCCGCGGCATGTTTCAGCTTGACCTCTTTTGTGCCTATTGCCGGGCCATCGACCACAAAAAGCGCATCGTCCTTACCGATCGCAATGGCGCCGGGACCGGGCCACTTGGATGCGGGGTACTCTGGCTGGGCAGAACGCGCCTTGTCCCGGCAACTATGCCCGTCTTCGTTCGTACAAGCCCCCCAGGCAACGGGATGTTGACCCCGAAAGTTGACGGCTGCGTCATATTGGGTGACCACCTTGCCATCACCCTTAACCTCTAAGTTGTTACACACGTCAACCGGGCCCGTCGCGGCACTGGCACCCGCACCCGCAGCTGCAGCGACAGGAAAAACCGCGGCGATGTGTTCCTCCGAAAAACGCCAGGAGTAGTTGCCGGGCGGTATAGGGGAAGCCCCAGCCGTGCCCCGCGCGTAGTTGCGGCTGTGGTTCCTTAATCCCGACTTTACATACGCAGTTAAAGACTCAGTCCAATACTCAGTGGGGTTGTCGTAAAAAACACCACTCTTATCCTTGCACTTTTGGGACGGGTCCAAAAGTGGGGCCGTCGAATCCCGCGCGGGAATGTACATAAGCTCGGCATTACCCCAAGGAGACGCGAAGCCACACTTAGAAGTTGCGGTGGCCGCAATGACCGACGCATAGTTCTTGCTCCATGGTCCCGTACCGCCCGGACACTTAGGAAAGTATCCCGCAGGGGGCCACGCTGTTTTACCGAGGTTTTTCACCTCGTAGCTATGAGGGTGGGCCCTCGATTTACCGTCGCGGTCGTAAGCGCAGCCACTCTTAATGTAGTTCGTTTGGTTGTAATTCCGGGCAAATGCCTTCTCCAAATACGCTTTCTGCGCTCTTACGCCGGTGAGATCTAAGTCCGGGGTATACGGCGCACTGGGAATCTGGTGTTTAAAGTTGCCCTCGCTATCAAACACCTGTACGCGGCAGTTACCCGAATCCGACACGTGGATCTGATCTTTGCTGTTGACCGCTATGCCGTTGGGCCCATAGCCATCCGCCTTCTTGTAAAAACGGCCCTGCTCGTAGTCTTTGGTTTCTTTACCACCAAAGGTCAGGGACCACTTATAAGGGGTGCCCGGGCGAGGAGGCACGATCTCCGGCACAAACTTCTGAATATCGCGCCGCTCCCAGTCCGTGACATATACATTACCCTTGCTGTCGGCCGCCACATAGGTGGGCTTTAAAAACATTCCGTTGCCTCTACCTTTGGTACCAAACTCACTGAGGAATGTGCCACTCTGAGAGAACACCTGGACGCGAAAATTACCCTGATCGGTGATGAAGACATTGTGCTTAGGTCC
>CAJQRU010000022.1 GCA_905612355.1 uncultured Gammaproteobacteria bacterium | reverse complement strand
TGAATCATCTACCCGTACTTTGCTTCGGGAACAGAATGTCGATGAGACAGACATTACGATCACCCGTGAAGTCGGCATGTGCTACGTCGGACAGTCTTATCAATTACGAGTCCCGGTACCAAAAACCATTGATCAACAAACACGGGACGAGCTGGCCCGTAACTTTCATGTGCGCCATGCCAACATATACGGTTTTGCCAACGAACAAGAGGCCACACAAATTGTTAATCTTCGAGTGGTTGGCATCGGCGCCGTCGATCGCCCTGTTTTGCGGCAGTTGGATAAAGCAACAGATTCTCCGATGCGCGCCATTAAAGGCACCCGTGCCGTCTATTTCGCTGAGACTCGCGGCATGATAGACGTCGCCCTTTACGACCGAGACCAACTTCGCTCGGGGGATACCTTTTCCGGGCCTGCCATCATAGAGCAAATGGACACGACCATAGTGGTCCCTCCCGACACACGCGTTGAAGTCGAGGAGACCGGCAACCTCATTATTCTTCTCGACCCTAACTGACTTGCGATGTAACACCAACCGAGACCGTTATCCATGACCAGCAATACCGACAATACCTCCCCCCTAAGTTCGGGAATGGACCCCGTCACTTTTGAGGTAATACGCAACGCAGTAGTCAATTTAACTGAGGAGATGGCAGTCACCGTACGACGAGCGGCATTCTCTACCAACATCAAAACTCGCGCTGATTTCTCGTGCGCTTTTTTCGATGCCAAACTACGTTGCGTAGCACAGTCATTTGCACAGCCCGCACACCTGGTCGCTATGTCGACTATCACACCCGTATCGATCCGAGAATTTGGCGCTGACAACCTGGATGCGGGCGATGCCATCGTGGTTAATGATCCACACCGAGGAGCCAGTCATCTCAACGACATAACCATCATTAGTCCGGTTGAGATTGATGGCGAGCGTATCGGCTACGTCGCCAACATGGCCCACCACGTTGACGTTGGCGGTTCCTCACCAGCGAGTCTTGGTGTGAACAAAGAACTCTGCCAGGAAGGCATCATTCTACCGCCGACGCGCATCGCGAGACGCGGGGCCATAGATGACAACATCTTGAAGCTTATTCTCGCAAACCTGCGCGCACCCCGGGAAACAAACGGTGACCTGCGGGCACAAATGTCTGCCAACGTTGTCGGCATTCGACGCATGACCACGTTGCATAAAAAATATTCAGCCGCTGTATTACGTGCATTTTTTGATGAGTTAATTAACTATACTGACCGCTGGACTGAACGTGCTTTTCGATCACTGCCAGAAGGGATCTACGAAACCGAAGGTTACCGAGACGACGACGGCTTTTCGGACGAACCCGTACTACTTAAAGTCAAAGTCACGATCAAAGACGGGCATGTGCACCTCGATCCTTCGGGCTCATCCGCTCAGAGATTGAGTCCAATCAACTGTGTTAGACCAATGGCAAAATGTGCCATTGCTTTTGTGGCCCGATGCCTGGTTGACGACGGCATCCCCGTTAACGATGGCTTTCTCAACCGGATTCACGTTGACGGCCCAGATGGCCTAGTTTGCACCGCGCTTCGACCGGCCGCTGTCGTTGGCGGCTGGGAGTTGGTCTCGCGTATGACCGAGTTGATCTTCCGCTCACTGCACTCCGTACTGCCGGATCAGATCCCGGCAGCGGGCAAAGGCTGCATAGTCAACATTGGTTTCGGTGGTCCTGATCCCCGCCGCGGGGAATACTACTGCTATATGGAAACCATCGGGGGAGGCAACGGTGCGCGGCCAACCAAAGATGGGCCCGACGGCGTTCAAACCAATCTCCAGAATACCGAAAATGCACCGATCGAGGAGGTCGAACTGCATTACCCCATTCGCATCAAGCGTTATGAACTCATTACCGACAGCTGCGGTGCAGGGCGCTACCGCGGCGGCATGGCTATTCGCCGCGACTTTGAATTTCCTTATGCCGAATGCTCATGGACAGTGCTATCAGATGGGAGAAAATTCGCCCCCTGGGGACTGATGGGCGGAGCCGAAGGGTCCTGTGCCCGATTCATTTTCGATCCTGAAGGCGAACATCGTGACCTGCCATCCAAGTGCACTATTGAAGTGCCCAAAGGCGGCTGTGTTCGGGTGGAAACCCCCGGTGCAGGAGGGTTTGGTGATCCCCGCGAACGTGACAAAAGTGCGGTCCACCGCGACCTGCGCGATGGCAAGATCAGTATCGAATCGGCAAAAACTTTCTATGCAATCGGTGAATGAAAGTCACCCTACCAAGCGCTGACTATGCCGTCCTTAAGCACACCGGTTAGTCGTCAATTTTTTCTTTCGAAAACAATCTTGCCGTCGATCATCACGTGACCCAAGTGCTGTTGTAAATTCTCCAAGGTATCAGGGCTCTCCAACGGATCCTGATCAACGACAAGAAGATCCGCACAGGCACCGAGTGTCAACGTACCTATTGCGCCTTCCATGCGAAGCAGTTCCGCTGCATCACTGGTAGCTGATCTCAGAGCATTCCCGATACCAACA
>CAJQRU010000021.1 GCA_905612355.1 uncultured Gammaproteobacteria bacterium | reverse complement strand
TTTTTCGGTCTGTCGGGCACTGGCAAGACAACTTTGTCAGCTGATGCCTCGCGTACATTGATCGGAGACGATGAACATGGTTGGAGTGACAATGGTATTTTTAATTTTGAAGGGGGTTGTTATGCCAAGGTCATTAATCTGTCGGCGGAACAGGAGCCTGAGATTTATGCAACCACCCGTACCTTCGGTACGATTCTCGAAAACGTTGTGGTTGACGAGGACACTCGGAACATTGATCTCTTTGACGGTTCTCTGACGGAGAACACTCGTGGGTCTTATCCCATTGAGCAAATTCCCAATGCCAGTCCTGAAGGTCGAGGCGGGCATCCGGCCAATATTGTTTTTCTCACCTGTGATGCGTTTGGTGTCTTGCCGCCGGTCGCGCGGTTGACCAAGGCGCAGGCGATGTATCACTTTATTAATGGCTATACGGCCAAGGTGGCGGGAACGGAAAAAGGGGTGACTGAACCCTCACCGACGTTTTCACCGTGCTATGGTGGTCCGTTCATGCCGTTGCATCCGCGTCGTTATGCCGAATTGCTCGGTCAAAAGATGGAACGTTACGGCGTGAACGCATGGTTTGTTAATACCGGTTGGACCGGCGGGCCATATGGTGTGGGTGAGCGAATGGCAATCAACCACACTCGGGCAATCGTCAACGCAGTGCTGGATGGCCAGCTCGATGAGGTGGCGACGACCACGGACCCAATCTTCGGTCTTGAAATTCCGGTGCGTTGCCCGGGGGTGCCCGAAGAGGTGCTTGAGCCGAGGAACACTTGGAATGACAAGGATGCTTACGACATCCAGGCGCGTAAACTGGCTCAGCAGTTTGCCGATAATTTTGTCCAGTACGCGGACGATGTAAGCGATGAGGTTCGTGCGGCAGGGCCCGGCATCGACTGAGGCTACCGACCACAGCGGAGCCGGCGTAGCATGATCCGGTCACCGCGTGCCTCTCGCTAAACCAGTCAGCGTACGATGAAGGGTGACAAAACACCATCGAAGATTGGCCAGCGCCTATGGTCACGTGACGTGTCGTTGTGGGCCGGGGAGGCTGATGAGCAGGCGGCTATAGCAAATCGCCTGGGCTGGTTGGACGCGCCCGTCTGGTTTCGATCCAAGATCAATGGACTGGTCAGTTGGGCTGATGAAATTCGAGCGGCAGGGTTTGATCGGGCTGTAGTGCTCGGCATGGGCGGTTCCAGCCTCGCGGCTGAGGTGATGGCCCGGATCTTCGGGCGAGGCCCGGGCGGTTTGGCGCTGACGGTGCTGGATAACACGCATCCCGATGCGGTTCGTGCGGTGCTTGAGTCGGAGCACTTTGAAAGCACGCTTTTTCTCGTGGCATCTAAATCAGGCACCACGTTAGAGGCTAACGTTTTCCTAGCGACCTTCCTCGAAGCGTTGCGCCAAAAGGTCGGCGCCGAGGCTGGGAATCACTTTGTTGTCATCACCGATGCGGATACGCCGCTTGCTCGGCGAGCGGCTGACGAAGGGTTTCGTCACTGCTTTATCAATCCCGGCGATATCGGTGGGCGCTATTCGGCGTTGACTTTCTTCGGTATGGTGCCAGCGGCGTTGCTGGGGCTTAATCTCAGCAGTCTTTGTGACGGGGCTGAAACGGCGCTTGCTGATGCCCATCTCTTTGAGGCGGGTGAGGATAACAGCGCTTTGGAGCTTGGTCTTTTTTTAGGCCACTGGGCTGGACGCGGCCGGGATAAATTAAGTGTTCTGCTGTCGCCGGCATTGACCCCGTTGTCCGTATGGATCGAACAATTGATTGCCGAGAGCACGGGTAAGCGTGGTGTTGGTATCGTACCTGTTGCTGACGCACGGGTGCCGCTCGATGCGTATGGGGCTGATCGGATATTTGTTGCCGTTGGTCTGGCTTGTGATGTTGATCTGGCGCAGCGTTGTCAGGCGATAAAAGAGGCCGGGCATCCGATTGACTACCATAGCCTAACCAGTACGGAGTCGTTAGCCGGTGAATTTTTTAGGTGGGAATTTGCCACGGCCGTGGCGGGGTCGTTGCTGGGCATTAATCCTTTTGATGAGCCGGACGTCACTGTGAGCAAGAACACAACCACAGCGCTGTTGCAAGGGCAACTCGAGACCGACACGACGCCTTGGGTTACGCTGATCGATGAAGCGGGAATAAGAGTTGATGGTCGACGTGCCGGGTCGGCCGATACAGGTGCGTTGGCCTCGTCACTGATAGGTTTCCTCGCCGCCGTACAACCGGGCGACTACGTGGCCTTATTGCCTTACCTGCCGGCGACGCCCCAACACGAAGCGGCCATGGCAGCGCTGGCTACTCGGGTACGCTCAAGGGTGAGGGCTCCGGTGACGGTGAATCTGGGTCCACGCTATCTGCACTCGACGGGCCAACTGCACAAAGGGGGCCCGGCCACCGGTGTGTTTTTGATCATTACGGTTTCGGCAGACTCAGATATCGCCATTCCCGGTGAGGCGTTTGGGTTTAGCCAACTCAACCTGGCTCAGGCAGAAGGGGATTACCGCGTACTGGCCGGTCTTGATCGACGAGTGATACGTGTTCATCTTTCATGCCCGACGGACATCGGGCTTACAAAACTATCTGCCTGTTTGGAGACAGATGCGATGGCATCTGGGTGATCACTAACGTCGAAGCGGTTTTCTTTGATCTTGATGACACTTTGTGGGCGGTGGCTCCGGTCATCCTTCGTGCGGAACGGAAGATTTACGCCTATCTGCAGGAGAATTTTCCGAGACTGACCGATGCAATGGATCTAGAGGCGATTCGCAAAGTTCGTAGCCAGGTGTATGCGTCACGGCCTGATCTCGCACATGATCTGACGACTTCAAGGCGTTTGGCATTTGAGTCGCTGTTGTCAGATTTCGATTATGACCCGCAGGCGGCTGCTGTCCTGACGGATTTGTTTCTGGACTACCGTAACCGCGTGGCCCTGTATCCGGATGTGATACCGGCCTTGGAGCGTTTGAGGCATCACTTTAAACTGGTCGTGGTAACCAACGGCAATGCAGATATCGAGCGTGTGGGTATCGGTGAATTTTTCTCAGCCCAAGTACGTGCCGAGGAGGCGGGTTGCCGAAAACCACTGGCAGGTATCTTCGAACTCGCGTGTAATACGATCAATGTGGAACCTTCTTCAGTGGTTCATGTGGGGGATCATCCGATCGATGATATCCAGGGGGCTATCGGAGCCGGGATCCGATCGATCTGGATGAATCGGCAGGGCGAACCGTGGGTGCAGGCGCACCACCCCGACGCAGAGGTGGCTGATCTGACGGGCTTAGTGACGTTACTGCGTCAAGCCAGTTGATGTGCCCGTGTGGGTGATTACAACGGGCGCTTGTTAGGCCGCGAGATAGTGTCCAGATAAGTATCAAAACGGTCGGTCAATCGATCTTTGAAGTAGCGACGCAAGGTGCGTTCAACGACAGGAAAGGCGAGTTCCTTCCATGGGATGTCTGCTTCTGAGAAGAGTGCTGTCTCGAGGCTTTCAGGACCCGGTTCGAAATGGCCGTTGATCACCTGGCCGCGGAAAATCATGTACACCTGATGCTGGTGGGGAATGCTGCAGATGCAATAGAGTCCGTCGAGTTTGACTTTAGCGCAGGCCTCTTCCTCAGTCTCTCGGCTGGCGGCGGCTTCTACTGTTTCCCCGTTTTCCATGAAGCCGGCGGGGAGGGTCCACAGTCCATAACGGGGTTCGATCGCTCGACGACAGAGGAGAATGCGTGAGTCCCACTCAGGAATGCACCCCGCCACGATACGGGGGTTCTGGTAGTGGATTGCGCCACAGTCATCACATAAGTAACGAGGTCGGTTATCACCTTCGGGGATGCGAAAGTCGACTTCTGCGCCGCAGTCACTGCAGAACTTCATGGGTATGCCTTCGATGTCAGCGTGCTCGAACTATAGCATCGCCAATCGTTCCTCTTTGGCGCTGTCTTGACGAATGAACTTGCGTGCTTTCTAATCCACTGCGCGTGCTTCGGTAGCGGCCAGGTAGCTCAGTCGGTAGAGCAGGGGACTGAAAATCCCCGTGTCGGTGGTTCGATTCCACCCCTGGCCACCACGCTTTCCGCCATTTTTTCAACTTCCCCTGCTCTCAAAAACTAAAACGCACCTAAAGTTTGCGGCTAAACCGTACCGATGTTTGGCATTTTCGCTACCGACTTATGTAGTCGCTCGCCTGCGACGTGGATGTATCCAATTGTTGTCTTCAAGCTCTTGTGACCGACCAACCTTGAGATGTCCACTACATCTGCATCCTTAGCATGTACTGCTTCGGTGATGCCTGTATGCCGCAGACAATGCGGAGTACACCATTCAATTTCCGCTCTTTGCACAGCGGTTTCCCAAACCCTACGCACCGATTTAATGCGCTCACCAAAGTATCGGGGTTTGGTATGAGTGAACACCCAAGGCGTCTCTGGAAAGTTAGCATCAGCATCAGCATCAGCATCAGCAACACGCCTTAGCCGCAATAATCGATCAAGGTGCCGCGTAACGGCTCGGAGTCGAACACAAAAAAAACCAAAGATAGGTCCTGTTGTCCAACCGTGGCACCGTTTTTCTCTTCAAGCATAGCGCAAACCTCACTTCTGAATCGCGGCATCGTTGACATATAAACGCCTAGTTGCTGATCTGCTTTTTTCGCTTGCCCCAGGTCAATGCCAGAGGCGATGAGGCCTAGTCGGGCCCTTGTTGACCAGTCAACCTCCTGTTTTTCGTAATGTTTCAAGAGTTGGGTGAATACTTCGCGTGCAAGTTCATGTTCACCCGATGCTCTCAACTCAACACCCAATCTAGTTGAAGCTGCAAGTTCGGCTTCGTCAAACCCGACTCAAGGAGCAGGGCAGTACGTTCTTTGGCTAGCTCTGTGTCATCTAGGAGTAGCGCGATGTATGCTGAAGATTCGAGTGCGGCAGGAACTCGGTAACCGTGAACAGAGGCAAGTCGATTGGCTTCTTCGTAATGCGTCAGGGCTTCCCCCGGACGTTTGATTAACGAAAGATAATGTCCAAAATAAAGATGGGTTATGGGACCGCCACCCGTTACATCGATAGTTCTTTCATAATAATGTTCAGTATCTCTCCAATGCTGTAGTTGTGCACTGGAACCCCATGCCAACCCTACCAGTGACATAGTTATTAATACGCTCCCCACGCGGACAAATTTCGGCCGTAGCCTAAATAATTCGCCGAGCAGTATTGTGACGCTTACAAACAAACCAATGTGGGGGAGGTAGCTAAATCGATTTGCAACCCACTCGTGACCGGTTCCGGCCACCCCGGACACCGGGATAAGCGTGATCAAGAACCAAAGCCATCCAACAAGCACTAATCGATGGCGCCTGAATCCGTAAATGGCAACCGACGTTCCTGCAATCAGTAGCAATACGCCAACTAACGTATCCTGCAATACCGGTGACCCTGGCCACAGCTCCATGTGGGTAGACAGATCAAAAGGCCAGAAACTTTTTTTCACGTAGTAACCATAAGCGCCTGGGACAGCTATGACTGCATTGGCTATAAACGGTCGATCGCCCCCCAGCAACACCCAAGGTGCCAATTTAAATAGGGTCACCAGTGAAATTGCTGCCGACATTACAAACAATGGCAGTTTGTCAAATAGACTGCTAGCCAAGGACCTCCAACGAAAGTCGTTAGTAGACCAATCAATAAGCCACAATATCAATGGCCAAGTTACCCACATCGATTTACTAGCAAGGCTCGCTAGAAAAGCTAGGCAACATAATAAATATACGGTGAACTCGCCGCGTTGGCGCCAGCGTTGGAACGCGATCCAACTCATCAGGCCAAAGGTCATGGCTAGCAACTCCTTTCGCTCGACCACCCATGCCACAACCTCGACATGCATTGGGTGCAGAGCAAACAGGGCCGTTACTGTCAACCGCTGCCAAGCTGGCATTGAGAAACCACGTAACGCCGTCGTTAACAACATGCAATTGACAGCATGTATGAGCACGTTGATCAGATGCCAACCACTTGCACTGTCTAGTCCAAAAAGTTCAGCATCAAGCATGAATGACAACATGGTGGTAGGCATCCATTGCCCGAAGTGAACCGAGGAAAGTGCCCAAAGCACGCTATCCCAAGAGAAACCGCCAGCGATCATGGGATTAAGCAGGATGTAGCCAGCGTCATCAATATTGAGGAAGTCGAACTCTACTGATGGTGAATAGAGGAAGAGAACACAAACGATGAGCCCTGCAAAAGTGAGCTTATGCGGTCTTAGAAAATTATTCATTCACTATCGATATTGTTTTGGTATCTCAAACATCAAATCCTCTGCGTGAAGCCGACTCTTTTACCGACAATATAAGTTGGCAGCGCGGAACATAACTGGCATTTTATCAGCACCCCGTCCCTACAGTAGCCACATAACGACTGATTGCCGCCGTCGCCAAAACGTCGCTAGCAGGTGTCTAGTGCTGTCCAAGTGTACGGCCAGGATGCTTGGTTTATACTAGGTTTTATGCGATTAAGAGTGGTAGGCGAGAGGACTGAAAACCTCCTTCTCAATGGTTCGATTCCACCCCTGGCCACCACACTTTCCGGCGTTTTTTGAACACCCTCGACTCGCCACATCTCAAAACGTCGTGACATTCGATAGCTTGGTCGCCGTCGCATGCAGTCGATCTGGAGGAGCGGTGAGTTGTGCTCA
>CAJQRU010000020.1 GCA_905612355.1 uncultured Gammaproteobacteria bacterium | reverse complement strand
TTTGCTTTGCAGTCGGTTTCATCCGATCGCAGCCAACTGATCATTAATACTCACGAAGCCATTACGGGGCACTTTACGCGTAGTCCGGACCTGAAGTATCCGCGAGAGGACCTTAACCAACGTCTTTTGGGCGCTGCCGGATCACGGCGTCTGACCTTTCTTGATGCAACGGCGATTGCTACCCGGTTAATGGGTGATGGCATCGCAACCAATATGTTCATGTTGGGTTATGCCTATCAGCGAGGCTTGGTGCCTGTGTCGTCGATAGGGATTGAGCGGGCGATTGAGTTAAACGGAATCGCAGTGGAGAGCAATATAGAGACGTTTCGATGGGGCCGGCGAGCGGCAGTTGATCTCAAGGCGGTGACGGCCGTGGCCCATGGTGAAGCATCATCTTTGGCTCAGCAGCCTGAAACACTCAATGAGTTGATCGATGCCCGGGCGAACGATTTGACGCTTTACCAGGATCTGGGCTATGCAGCACGTTACCGCAGACTGGTCGAACGTGCGTGCCAGGCCGAGGGTGCGCTGGCTGGTGGTTTTGCGGGTTTTGGTTCGGCTGTTGCACGGTACGGCTACAAACTCATGGCGTACAAAGACGAGTACGAGGTTGCCCGACTTTATAGTGACGGTGATTTCATGAAGAGAGTGTCCCAGGCGTTTGAAGGACCTTTTCGCCTCGAGGTTTATTTAGCACCGCCATTGTTTTCACGCCGTGATCCTTATACGGGATTACCGGAAAAGCGCGCCTACGGTTCATGGATGTTGCGTGTCATGAAAACGCTTGCCCGGTTGCGATGGTTACGCGGTACCGCGTTCGACCCATTCGGTTACACCTCAGAAAGGCGCGCCGAGCGCCAACGTATTATCGATTACGAGACTATTGTCGATGAGTTGTCACGAGAGTTACACCATGATAACCATGCGTTGGCGACAGAAATCGCTTCGTTACCCGATGGCATACGGGGCTATGGTCATATCAAGCAACAACATCTTGATGAGGTGGATCGGGTCCGTGCTGATCTTCTCTCGCGCTGGCGCCAGGATGAGGGAAAAGCCGTAGCGGTCTGAGTAAAAGACTGAGCTGCCGGACGTTTACGGGTGTTGTACACAGTAGCGCTTGCTCAATTCCCTTTTGTTATAACGGTTTACCATCGTTAATGAATATGTCAGATTTAATGACTAGCTTTTGGTTAAGGAAACGCGTCGGTTTGTGAAAGCAATCGGTTGCGATGAGTAAACTCAATAGGAGGTGTAATGTCCAAAGTTGAAGAACGATTGTCCGCCATGTCCCTCACACTGCCTACGGTACCAACCCCGTTGGGAAACTATGTTGTGGCGAAGACGGTTGGTAACCTGGTTTATGTGTCAGGTCACGGGCCGCGCCGGCACGACGGAACCTACGTGGTAGGACGAGTTCCGAGTGTTTGTTCGGAAGAAGACGCGTATGCGGCAGCGCAATTGGTAGGGTTGGGTTGTTTGGCCTCGTTAAAAGCAGAGATTGGTGATCTTGATCGTGTGAAGCAGGTAGTTAAGGTGCTCGGAATGGTTAACGCGGATCCCTCTTTTGCAAATCATCCAACAGTGATCAATGGGTTCTCCGACCTCATGGTTGAAGCATTTGGGGATTCAGGTCGTGCGGCGCGTTCTGCGGTCGGTATGGGGTCACTTCCTGGGGATATCCCTGTTGAAGTTGAAATGATCGTGGAGATCGCATGAGCCTTGTAACGATCGATTTAGCAATGGCTCGATCAACGCTTTACAGTGCCGTAATCTCCGATACCCTCGACAGTCTGGGCTACCGTAATCAGGTGTTAAAGCCAGGGATTCGACCTCTTGATCCCAGTACTGTGTTGTGCGGGTGGGCGCGGGTTGGCCTGTATTCGCCTATCTATCATGATGACGTCGATGTGAAGGTTTACGAGCAGGAGCTTCGACTGATAGATAGCCTGAAGGAAGATGAAATTCCGGTCTTGGTCTGTCACGGAAATACTCGTATCGCTCCGTGGGGAGAACTGTTGTCGACACGCGCTACGTACCTGAAATCAGCCGGTTGCCTTACCGATGGTGGTGTAAGGGATGCACGACTTATCCAGGAGATGGGGTTCACTGTGTATTCGGGTTTCCTTAGCCCGGTCGATACTAAGTATCGAGGGAAGATGACCTGGTTCGATGTGCCCGGTGAGATCAACGGAGTGCCTGTCCATAGCGGCGACTTAGTCTTTGGGGATTTGGACGGTGTGCTCATTGTTCCCAAGGACGCGGTTCGAGAAGTGCTTTCGCAGTCGATGGCCAAGGTGCGAGAGGAGAATGTTGTGCGCGAGAAATTGGCTGGCGGAGAGACTCTGGAGAATATGTTCGTTGAACATGGCATTCTCTGATTAGGCAAGCGAGGTGATCATGCGGGTCGGCATTTTGTCCCTTCTCCAGGAATCGAACACTTTTGTTTCTGGGAGTACGACCGTCCAACATTTCGCGGACGACTTATTGCTTGAGGGTGAGTCGGTGCGGACAGCATTAAGTGGTGCTCACCACGAAGTGGGGGGCTTCCTAGCAGGCCTTGCACAACAGGGGCTTAGCGCAGTTCCATTGTTCGCTGCGCGTGCTTTACCTTACGGTGCTATGGACGCTGCGACATTTTCTGAATTGATGTCACGCATGTTTCAGCAGGTAGCGCTTGCCGGTCCCTTAGATGGTTACCTCGTGGCGCCACACGGGGCCACGGTCAGTAGTTCATATCCCGATGTCGATGGGCATTGGTTAGCGCGGTTGCGGGCTGAGGTGGGGTCATTGATTCCCATCATTGGGACCCTCGATTTGCATGCGAATTTGTCGCCGATGATGGTTGATGCGACAGATGCGTTAATTGCGTATCGGTCCAATCCCCATGTGGATCAGTTTGAGCGAGGCAGGGAAGCGGCGATACTGATGTCACGATCTCTGAAGGGGGAAGTCACACCGGTGCAACGGGCAGTGTTTCCTCCATTTGTTATGAATATTGAACGCCAGGCGACAGCCGAATCTCCTTGCCTTGAGCTCTATCATGTGGCTGACACTTTGCGTGGCAGATCGGGTGTTTTGTCGATCAGCATTCTGCAGGGCTTTCCTTATGCGGATGTCGCTGAGATGGGTAGTGCAGTGATTGCTGTCACTGACCAGGACGAGAGTCTTGCTGCGGCTATCGCCACTGAATTATCTGATGCAATGTGGAGTGAGCGCACCCAGTTCACTGCAACGGCGGCCGACATTGACAGTTGTTTGAATGAGATTAAACCTTTGCAAGGTCGAGTGTGCCTGTTAGATATGGGTGACAATGTGGGGGGCGGTTCGCCGGCCGATTCAACGCATCTTGCGCACGCATTGGTTCGCTGCAGCATTCCGAAAGCATTCATTTGTTTGTTTGATCCCGTAGCGGTCTCTGTGGCGGATGAAGCAGGGGTTGGAGCGGAACTGACGCTCTCGATGGGTGGTGCTACAGACGCTTTACACGGTGACCCTTTGGTGGCACGCATCCGGGTAGAGGGGTTGTATGAGGGACAATTTAGCGAGGACGAGGCTCGCCATGGCGGCATCGTGAATTTCGATCAAGGGAAGTCGGCGGTGGTAACGATCGCGTCTGGCTTAACGGTGATGTTGACGTCGAAGCGCATCGTACCTTGGAGCCTGGGCCAGTTCGCTTGCTGTGATCTAGATCCACAGGGTTTCGAGGTCCTTGTAGCCAAAGGTGTTAATTCACCGTTGGCGGCCTACGCATCGTTGTGTTCTCACTTTATACGCGTCAATACGCCGGGTGTCACGTCATCGGATCTCAGTGGGTTTGATTATCAATTTCGTCGGCGGCCCATGTTTCCTTTTGAGCCCGCGGCATCATGGAAAACCTGATGATGAGAGACGTTTTACCGGAGTCGTTGATCCACGAAATATTAGCGTTTGACAAATAACTTCCTGGGAAAGTTACACAATGGTCTCCCGCCCTTGTTGGTCACTTTGACACACTCACTAAGTTCGATAGCCCAGCCATCCATCGCGATGGCCGGTACGCAGTGCAAGGTCATGTTTTCCTGAAGCACTGTTTTATCGCCCGCACGTAAACTGATGGTCTGCTCGCCCCAGTCAGGTGGATAGTTCAGTCCCGTTGAATACCCAATGCGCGAATCTTTGGTGATGCCGTGACGACTGATGACACGTCGCCATGCGGCCTCGACTTCTTCAGCCGTCGTGCCTGGTGTCATTGCGTCGAGCGCTGATTGGAGTCCCTCTAGGACAACTTTGGCTGAGTCACGCATTTTCTTGGGTGGCTGGCCTAAAAACACGGTTCGAGCCATTGGACATTGGTATCGATGTCTCACGCCGGCGAATTCGAGCGCTGTGCCTTCGCCACGCTGAAACTTTTCATCTGACCATGTTAAATGAGGTGCGGCGAGCCCTGCGCCTGTAGGTAGCATGGGGGGGATGCTGGGATAATCTCCACCAAATTGTCGGGTGCCGGCGACGCCAGCGCGCCAAATCTCAGCTGCCGCATCACATTGGCGAATTCCTGGCCGCACATTTTTTATGGCAACTCGCATCATGCGTTCCAGTATGCGAGCTGCCTCTGTCATGTATTCAAGTTCTTTTCGTGACTTGATGATGCGAACCCAATTGACCAGGTGGCGGGCGTCCTTGAATCGCGTCCTAGGCAATTTTTGTCGAAGGGCTGCAAAGGCGCCGGCTGTAAAATAATACGCCTCCATCTCGACCCCAATCCGCTTTTTGTGCCAGCCCCGGCTTTTAGCGATCTCTGCCACACGATGCATGGGGTGATGATGTTCTGATTGTACGTAATAATCCGGGTAATCAAGGATGTTTTCTTCTTTAAGATAAGTGGTGACACGGGCTCCATTCCCGTCCATTGGCCTACCAATCCAGACGGGCTCCGATTCATCCAAACTCAAAGCAACCATCTGGTGGACATAGAATGACCAGCCGTCGTAGCCCGTTAGATAATTCATGTTTGCCGGATCAGTAACCAACAACACATCAATACCTGCTTTATCCATTCGAGCGCGTACTTTATCGGTTCGCAGCGTGAACTCTCGGCGGCTAAATTTCATTTTCATCGGTCGCTTGTACCTGTACTTGCGTTTTTACATCGTGTCACAGTCAGTGGGTTTGGTTCCCGTGTGGGCTTGACAGATGTTTAATGGTTTTAAGATTGTTACAGATATTAATCATGTAGTTTAGATTTGACCACTTTCCACTAACATTGATTTGGGCCGAGTGATTACACTGACGAGAGCATGGTTGTCTGCTTTAAGATGAACCTTGTCCTTTCCAGTGCTGTGTTGTGATCCTCAGTTCATGAAGAAATGTGTCTTTATCGATTTGTGACCGGCACGGCTTCCGTCGGATCAGTGATCAACTGAAAATTAGATGGTGATTGTCTTATGACGGAGCCGATCATTCGATTCGATGGAGTCTGTAAGAGCTTTGGTGCGCTTGAGGTTCTTAAAGACTTGTCACTTACCGTCCAGCCGCAAGAGCGAATTGCGCTTATCGGTCCAAGCGGTTCTGGCAAGACGACGATCCTGCGAATTCTTATGACACTGGAAAATATTCAGGGCGGCACTGTACAAGTCGAAGGCAGGCAGCTCTGGCATGAAGAGAGTAACGGTAGCCTGCAGCCGGCCAGTGAATCCCATCTTCGGGAGATGCGTCGCTCAATTGGAATGGTCTTTCAGCAGTTCAATCTTTTTCCGCACTTGACTGTGATACGCAACGTGGCTGACCCACCAATGCTCGCTTTGGGCATACCGAAGGAAGAATCAAGAAAACGCGCGCTTGAGCTTATCGAGATGGTGGGACTGACAGATAAGGTCGACCAGTACCCGGCACAGTTATCGGGAGGTCAGAAGCAGCGCGTGGCGATCGCCCGCGCTCTCAATATGAGTCCAAAGATTATGCTTTTCGATGAGGTCACTTCGGCTCTCGACCCTGAGTTGGTGGAAGAAGTGCAGATTGTCCTGCGCCAACTCGCAGAGGAGACCGATATGACCATGTTATTTGTTACCCATGAGATGCATTTTGCACACGAGATTGCTGATCGAGTTTTATTTTTTGATGGTGGTCAGATTGTGGAAGAAGGTCCACCAGGCGAGATCTTCAGGAATCCCAAACAGGAGCGAACCCAGGCCTTCTTGAAGAAAATTGTGGCAGCCGGTATTAGTTTGTAGGCTGTCTTCAGGTAGTGATAGGTTGCTTGTTAGAGTGAAAAAATTTGGTGAGGTTCTAATGGTTTATTTTTACAACGGAAGGAGGTTAACGATGAAGTGGTCGCATAAAGTTATTGGCACGGCGGTTGGGTTTCTAGTTCTTGCGGCGACAGGGATGCAACCTGTTATGGCTGACGGTTCACTCGATCGGATAAAGAAACAAGGATATGTGAAAACGGCAGTGAATCAGGAATTGCCCTACGCTGAGTTGAAATCAAATGGGGAGATGGTTGGCGTGTTACCTGAAGTCGTTGAGGCTGTGCTGGCAGAATCAGGGATCGTTGAGTTTAGAGGTGTTCTAATCGATTGGGGTGCGATGATACCGGGATTACAGGCACGTCGTTATGACATGGTCTCCGGCGGGCTATTCATTAATCCTAAGCGGTGCAAGGCAATTATTTTTTCTGAACCTATTTTGTGTGACGCCGAAGCATTTGTGAAGCTCAAAAGCAATCCATTATCAATAACCAGTTTCGCTGAACTGAAGAATCACCCAACGGCGACTGCCGCAACAGCCCCAGGTTCCTTTGAACACATTGCGGCAAAGGGCGCGGGAATTCCTCGAGATAAATTAGTCCTGTGGGAGGGTAATATTCAAAACGGAATGCAACTGATTAGTACAGGGCGCGCGGACGTATTACTCTCCCCGTTGGGAAGCGCCGTAGACGCGGTGTCTAAATCAAGCGATCCCGGCAAGTTCGAGATCATAGCTCCGGTAACGGACGTCGCCGCCAAACGCTACCTGTGCGCGACCAGGCCAAAATACATTGATCGATTGTCACCGGCATCCGTCCACTCCTTAAATCTGCAGGGCGGCCCAATGAGCAATGATGAAGTCAAAGCATTCGAGAAAAACCCGAATCTGAAACAGATCATACAGGTTCGCCACCTGGATGACTCAGGTAAACGCGAGGGCGGAGAAACGTACCCTTTCTCACATTTCGTTCCACTCCTACAGCGGCTCGTTGATCAACACTTGGGCAACAAAGCCTGAGAATTGCGACACCGCGGCTAGGTATGAACCGCTTTATTAGGTTTCTAGTCCTGACCTTTCTGCTGTTACTGCTATCGCCTTGGTAAAGAAACTTTGGAAATGGTTGTGGGGCAGGAAGTGGGCCATCTGGCTCGTTATTCCTTTGTGGCTGTTCTTCTTCATTTGGTGGGATTAGGTCCACCGTCTTACTACCTAGTTGTGCATCTTGGCGCCTTTGGTGATCTTGTCGACCAGTTTCTTTTCCTCGCGCAGCGCGAGGCCGACGATCGGCAGGTCTTCGGGCTGCCGGGCCCTGACGGACCCGGAAACGGATGGCGCTGACCCGATGGACATTATGTGGCGTTTCTTTTAGGCCATGCGTCTACTGATACAACGAATAAGCACTATCGTTCTAACGTAACGAAAGTGATGCCGGCCAAGCAGAATGCGACAAGCATTGCACTCTGGGCTTCTAGGTCGCCTCCATATTTAACAACACCGGGCAAGTGTCGGGATATCATTCCTATCGATTCCAGAGCCAATCCATTGCAAAGAGGGTGCCATTGCGGGGCAGATATAGCTTCTATGATCACACCCGGTCCAGACATCTGTTTCATCTGGAAAGCTCTCGCGGCTCACTGGCTCGACTACTAACGCAACCCTATCATTACGATGCTCGGTTCAGGTAATCTAATAAATTTAAGTTCTACCTGCTGGATTAACAGCATTAATTAAGGACAGAAAATATGGATACGAAAGAACTAAAGTTCATTCGCCTGGGTCTTCGCAATCATGGAAGCAGTACGCGACTCCGTATGCGGTGGGATTGTTCCCCAAGAACGTGCGCGGCTGTGACGACAATGCTTCCTGTCGAAAGTCAGGTTTATCACGCAAAATATGCTAACAACGAAATTTATAACCTAGTGCCACTTCCGGAACCGACTCCTCCACAGGAATGGACCTGCTTGTACCCTGGCCCGGGCGACCTCTTGTTCGCACCCGTTAGTTCACTTCAAACGGGTGGTTTTTCTGGCGGCAACACTCTCTCGAATCAAGAAATGCCGGTGAATGAGGAAGGCCTAATTCTTGACTTCGCTTTTTTTTATGAGCGGGGAAATACGCTAATCAGTCCTTACGGGATCAGCCCAACTACCCTGTTTGCTACAGGAACATCCTTCGAAGAACTGGAGGAATTTGCAGAGGCCTGCCGCGATGTCTGGTTTTCTGGGGCCGCTGGTGAAACTATGTACATAGAACCAGATTGATGCCTGGTTGTCACAGGCGGTTTGACCAAGTTCCAAACTTGCATTTCGAAGTTTCTGAGGACATTCCTAAACTTGAATCCACCGATCAATTGCTATACAAGCTTTGCCGTTGGCCACACCAGGAATAAAGAGAAAGATAAGGATGACAGATAATTTATCGGAGGAGCGTCGGCTAGGATTAATTATTCCCGGCATTCTCCCATTTACCCACGACAATGAGATCAGCGAACCTGAAACACTACAGTACGATAAATGGTTCGAATTGTTCGGATACCCAAACATCCAGACTCGAACTGTAGAGGCTCATGGTGGTAGTAAAGGTCTACACACGATCGAATCGGCTTATGAGACAGCTTTGGAAGACGTCTTGGTACAGGCTGCAGAAAAGCTCGCCGAGATGGGTTGTGAAGCATTATCCTGGCCTTGTACCTGTGCAAGTTTTGTAGGTGGGCTGACATGGTCGGAGAACCAAGTTAGCGCGCTGAGCAAGGCCACCGGTCTGCCGGCAACGAGCACGTCTCTGGCAATGCTTGAAGCGGTTAGGACTTTAGGTGCTGATACCGTTGACGTTGTCAGCCCGTATCCTGCAGAACTATCCCACAGGTTTCTACAATTTCTTGATGATGCCGGAGTCCATGTCGCGGCAATGTTGTCGCTGGACTGTATCGATGAAACAGAATCCAATGACTTAGATATTCAGAGCACCGTCATCCAGTTTGATCACGCGCTTCCAAATCGAGCACACCCAATGCTGATTCCCGATACAGCCATCAGCGCAATCGCACTGATCCCGAATCTGGAAGCTCAAATTGGTCGCCCCGTCATCGCTGGCAACCAAGCCACGTTGTGGCACAGTCTCAAACTACTCGGATATGATTGCCAAGCATCCGATGCAGGTGTTCTCCTGAGCGGTAGTCAGCCGACTTTACCGCACGACTAATTGACGGGGTAGTTGGCTGAGTATTTCACAGCCATTGTCAGTGACAATGATGGTCTCGCTGAATCCCGCACCGTATTGACGATCAACTCGTATCTGCGTTGGAAGATGAAAAACCATACCGGTTTCCAACACACCTTTATTCTTTTCATTGATTAAAAAATGTGAACAGTCTGCCCAAGAGGGTGCAAAACTCAAGCCAACCGAATAGCCGTAAGTATGATGCCAGAGGACTCTAGACAGAATCGGCTTAATTACTTTACAGCCAGCGGCGGCAACTTCAGCTACAGGCACTCCCGCTTTGGTTGTATCGCAGACGGCTGTTATTATTTCGTCGGACACGTCAGCAAGTTCGGTGAGAGCTGTAGTAGTTCGAGTCGCAACAGCTGATCGCATCAAAGGTGCGGTGTATCGGGCTCTTGATGCGCCGAGTTCAATAAAAAGCGGATCTTCGGCTTGAGCAACGTCACCTCCTCGATTTGTGTGTGGGGCAGCAGTTCGCCAGCCAAAACAAATAAACGGATCTATTGTTAGCGCTTCAGATCCTGACGAAACCAGTGCAGCCAATGAAGACGCCGCAACATCATGATCGACAGCGCCTTCGCGAAAAGAATCAAGCGCGGCTTGTGCCCCTGCATCGGTTATCCGTGCTGCCTCTCGCAAGTAGGTAAGTTCCGAGGAAGACTTGACCAGCCTTATTTCATCTACCAAGTTTTGTAGCGGTTTAGCGTCAAGCCCGTCGAGCAGTTGGGCTATAACGGTAAAGGGGGTGTAACTGCCACTTACCTCGACAGCAGTTGATCCCGATCGCAGCCCTCGTCTCTCAATTTCCCGGACAACGGCATCGGCAGGGTTTGTGCCAAGATTCCAGCTGCTAACTACCTCAGCACCGACTCCACTAACGTGGTAGCGGGGATGTTCAAACTGTGGCAACTGAAGAAACGGTGTTCCCTCCATAGGCAATGCGAGAAACATGAGATCGTGTACAGCCTGTGTGAAGTGGCCGACCAGGTAACAGACATGGGCTGGGTTAGTCATGATTAGCAGATCCACTCCAGCCTTGACCATTTCCTCTCGAACTTTATCTATTCGCTGCTGATATTCGATCGCATCAAAGAATATTTCTCTCGGTTCAGTCATGATTTATTCAGTCCAATTCGATGTTGTTTCATTACATTTGTGGCGGGTTCTTACAATAAATTCAACTGCGATGACGCCGGATTGGCGTAGACCAATACCTCAACGAGGTTTAGCCCACCTGCAGGTTGCTCAGAATTATGGGCGATATTCAAGGTCAGAAGAGGAGTTGACCAAGTGTGTGCTAAACATGTGCGGAAATAATAACTCAAGAGAAGGCATCTTGGGTAATTTTCCAAAACTCAACTATCACGTACGGTCGACATTAATCAGTGGCATTTGCGCGAACCATTCTGGCTTTGCTACCTCGATGGCAGCTGCAAGTCTTAAAACCAAGTCCTCACGCCCTTGTCCCGCATAGAGCATTGCGCCGACCGGCAACCCATCATCGTCTACACCTGTGGGTATGGAAATACCGGGCAAACCTGCTTCGTTACCAGGCATCGTATAGCGACAGGCATCGACCATTCTTGAAAGCCAAGATTCAAGTGGCTCGTCACGCAACAAGCTGTATGGGCCGTTAGCAACCGGCACCCGAATTGCGTGGGTTGGACACAACAAAATATCCCAGTTTTCGAAAAAACTACTAAATGATCGGGTTATGGTGTTATTACCAGCCATGGCCTGTAGTAGGTCGAGGGTCGTGTAAGACTGTGCCTTATCGAAATGTCGAAAGACCATAGGGGAGAGCATTCCCTCCATCTCGGTTGGATTCACACCATGTAATTGTGCGACCGGCAAGTACATTACGCGGCCACAAATCCATTGAGTGATGTAAGTATTCCACATCAATTCCCAGTCACACAGTTCGTCATCTTCAATCTCTTGTACGTTATGTCCAAGACCCTCAAGGACGTGGGCAACCGCAAGGATTCTGTCTACTACTGCATCATCACACTCCACGTCTCGACCCCAACGTCCAGTTGACAACGCAATCTTCATCTGTTGGGGTGGTGTAGTTAGCGATTCAAGATAAGAACCCTGTGGTGAGGCCATTGGATAAAACGTGCCTCCCGCTGGTTTGGTATGGAGATAATCGAGCACAGCTGCACTATCACGCACGGTTCGGGTCACCACGCCTTCCACAGCAATTCGCCAGGTGTACTCGCTCTGGTTCAGAGGCATTGATATACGGCCCCTCGATGCCTTGAGTCCTACGAGCCCACAGTATGAGGCGGGAATTCGAGTGGAACCTCCTCCATCCGACGCCATACTGATGGGTGTGACTCCGGCTGCAACGAGGGCGGCGGATCCTCCTGATGAACCACCCGGCGTGTGTTCCGGATTCCATGGATTTCGTGTCACCTTAACTGTACCAAGGTAGTTAGTCGACGTATCGAATGTCATCCCAAATTCGGGTGTAGTTGATCGCCCGAATGGGATTAATCCCGCTCGTAAATAGTTGTTAATCAATGGGTCGGTAACATCCGAGATATTGCCGCGTAATAGGCGAGATCCCGATTCTTGGGCACGTTGAGCCATTCGCGAGCCAAGATCTTTGAGAAATATTGGCACGCCGTAGAGAGTGCCTGACCGATTTGGGTTATTGGAATCTGCATTTTGGCGTACATCCTCGAAAAGCTCTAGGACGCCCTCCAGTTCACTGTCCACCCGTTGCACGCCCGCCGTGGCCTGTGCAACTACTTCATTAGGTGTAATTTTTCCTTTGCGAATTAGATCGGCGAGATCGATAGCATCAAGTGCAAACCATTCTGACCAACTCATCGGCAAACCAGTTTGTGTCGTCATTAAATTTCCTAATTCTCTGAATAAAATGGAAATGATTCTTGATTAAGTTTGTTCAGTGGTTTCTCTGCTCACTAGAAAGCGCCAGGCCTAGCTGTTCCCAGACTCTTGGCTAATTCCACTAACTACTAATTGATTACTTCATCAAAGTATGCATCCCAAATCAGTCATCTTCGACTTAACAAGCCCAGTTCTCAGATGCCACAAATACTGACAGTACCGCACTAAATTCACGGGTATGGTTCTCAGTCAGGCACAATCAGGATAGGCAGAACCCTGAACGGCTTTGTGATAGTCTCTCCAGCTCCACCGGAATCGTCGTTTAAATCAGAACTTGAGCGCCAGTCCTTAGAGTCACGAGCATTGGGACGGCAATCAGTCCTCAATTCTGCAACGCAACAACATTACTCTTGTCTGCTGTAGCGTATGTGCTGCGGTTGCTTTTCTTGTACCAAGAAATCGTTCAGATTGGTCACTTTTCTCAACTGGCTAAAACTCCATATTGGTTATAAATCCGAACGGAGTACATGAACAAATTGGAAGGGTGATCGTGGCAACCCTAACCTGTAATGTAAACTTCAGTTGAATTATCCGAGGAGGCAAAGGTCGCAGCGTTGTTTTGGCGTCATTGATAAGGGAAATTGAGAGCTTTCTATTAAAGATGAAGATGAAGGCCAAACTGGTATTTTGGATAGGATTAGCCGTTCTGGCGGCAATTGTTATCTACCATCTTAACTGGGATCTTGTGCGTGCCCTCGAGTTCTCGACGGTGTGGGAATATCGCGAGGTTATGGTTTGGGCTCTTGGCATGAGCTTAATGATCGCATTCATTGCTACGGCGATAGGATTGGTAGTTGGAACATTACTCGCAATCGTTAGCCAGTCTTCGCTTCCAATCTTACGTTGGATTGTAGTTATCTACGTAGAAATCTTTCGTAACACACCGATCCTGGTCATGTTAATTTGGGTTCACTTCGCCCTACCTATCTTAACGGGTTTTACCACTACTGCGTTTCAGAGTGGACTCATCGCCATGGGGCTTCAATCGAGTGCCTATTTCTCGGAAATCGTGCGAGCAGGAATCGGAGCAGTTCCGCGTGGTCAATGGGAGGCAGCCCTTGCTTTGGGTCTTCCGCTGCGGCCACGGTGGACTGAAATTGTCCTGCCACAAGCTCTAAGAATCATTATTCCGCCACTGGCAAATCTCGCGATTAGTCTGTTCAAAGCAACGTCAATCCTATCAATTCTTTCTATTAGCGAATTGATGACTGTGTCAACAAGGATCAGTAACTTTACTTTTAAACCGATCGAGGTACTAACTGTAGCTGCTTGCATGTATTGCATTGTTGGCTATCTAATGAGTCGTGGAACTTTACGGCTTGAACGTCATTTGCGGGAAGGCGAGCGATAACTGCCATGGAATTTGATTTACATACTCTAATACGCTTCTTTCCCGTGTTGCTCGAGGGTCTTTGGATGACCGTCATAATCTCAACAGTGTCCCTAGGTTTCGGAGTAATAATTGGGTTGATTGCCTGTCTTGGAAAGTTGATGGAAAGAGGTATTGAATATCGACTCGCTACGAATTTTATCGATTTCTTTCGTACCATACCCGAGATGGTTCTTATCTTCTGGGTCTATTCGTGCTTGCCGTTACTGTTCGATCTCAGGCTATCCGCAGAGACTTGCGGTATTCTGGCGTTATCGCTTTATTCGGGTGCTTTTCTGGCAGAGATTTTTCGTGCTGGAATATTGGCCGTTCCACGAGAGCAGATTGAAGGCGCCTTGGCTTTAGGTCTCCCCAAAATTCCAGTCTGGAGATTTGTAATTCTTCCGCAGGCGATACGACGAATGATGCCGGCTTTTGTTAACTTTCTTACTGAATTGATAAAAGCGTCCAGCTTGCTATCGGCAATTGGAATTACCGAACTTGTTTACCAGGCGAGTACGTTAGGGGCCCAGACTTTCCGTTATGTCGAGTTTCTTAGTGCCATTGCTCTACTCTATTTTCTTATTATTCTTCCATTTAGCTTATATTCGAGACGAAGCGAAATAGCCCTCGTGCGTCGTACTGGCCAGTAGAACAGTTGGCTCCTGTTATCTAGGTTTAAATCAGTGGGCTACGGAATAGTATCCAGGAAAATTAGGAGATGGACTTTTAGCAATGTATTTTGCTAGATTTCCAACTGCAGGCCATGTCGAAAGACATCTACTTAAGGAGAAAACTATCATGAAATGGATGAAAACTTTTGTCGGGGCATTATGTTTGTTTGCAATGCTGGGTGGACCTTCTGCCCAGGCCGGAGATAGTAAGATTCAAGAAATAAAATCCAATGGCGCGCTGCGTATTTGCCACGCGGAAGCACTGCCAATGAATTACAAGGATCCGAAGACCGGCAATTGGACAGGCTATAACGTCGATGCTGGAGAAGATTTGGCAGAGAACATTGGTGTAAAGCTAGTGCACGTCGATTCCACGTGGGCAACCGTAATACCTAGCCTGCTAGCGGATAAGTGTGATATCGGAATGGTGGGTCTCTTTCGAACTGCGGCACGGGCACAGGTAGTATTGTTTGCCGATGCCTGGGGCTTTGATACCCAACAAATTGCTGTGTCTGAAAGTTCCAATATGAAAACTTATGCCGATTTGGATCAAGCTGGAAAAGTAATTTCTGTGCTCTCAGGAACGGCTGACGAGGCGTTTGCTCGAGTCTTCTTCGTGAATGCTGAGGTAAAAGCATTGGTCTCAGACAAATTGGCGACAATTTTCCTAGAAGTGGCGAGCAAACGAGCTGATGCGGTATTCACCGACTCAACCACGATGAGAATGTTTATTGAAGCGAACCCAGCGATGAAGCTGCGCACACTGGGTGATGAACCGGTGAATCCTCAGGGCTACTCCTACGCGATTGCGCCAGGCGAATATCACTTCCAGCAGTTTGTGAATATTTGGATGGAACGTTCGGAAACCTCCGGTAAGAAAAAGTCCTGGCATAATAAGTGGTTCAAGTAGGACTGCACCTAACGACGAACCTCAAGTTTCGGAATAAACTTCCACGAAGGCGGTGGGCGTGCGAACTGAAGTGCGCCCACCGCGCTATGGGTAAAAAATCTTCCAACAACTCTTTTCCTACCCTCTGACCCACTCTCGTCGAGTTAGTGTCTTTCTCAAATCCTCATTTGAAGGATGTCATCAGGTTTCCCCTGCCTTCACCCTTGATCCAACTGTCTACTTCACTGGTGAAGAACGCCTCGCTTCCTTTCTCCGATAAAGTGAGGAAAAAGGCTGTTAAGATGTTATCGGATTTGGCGGGGAACAGTCTGAGTTTGAACTACAACGTGACCACCACCACACGTCAGGTTTTAAGGTGTGCGAGACCAAGAGTATTTGGCGATCTAACTTTTTGAAACTGTTATTCTTTAAAAATATTACTTCACTGAAGCAGCAGCTAACGAGCTGCGCGGTCGTGCCCGACCGGTTCCGGGTCCTAGTGGCGAAAGGTGTCAACGCACCGATCGCCGCCTATCGTGAGGTCTGTCCCCACCATATCCGGGTGAACACCCCCGGATCGACCTGCGCCGACCTGACCCGCTTCGACTTTCACCACCGTCGTCGCCCGATGTTTCCCTTCGAACGAGATACCAGCTGGTCTCCGGGGGAGGATTCCTCTGCGCCCCATCCAGGCCACAGCTAGGGGCTCATCACATGGGTCCATGGGCAGTTGCATGCGCGTCTCAACCTACTTAAGGTAAAACACTTATGACAAACATCTCAGCAGCAACAAAGTGGGACCTCGATACCCCGTCGTTGGTCGTGGATTTGGATTTGCTCGAACAGAATATTGCACGCATGGCGCAGTTCTTTCGCACCAAAGGCGTTAACTGGCGCCCCCATACCAAAGGACAGAAGATTCCGGAGCTTGCACACCTTCAACTCGCAGCAGGTGCAATTGGCATCACTTGCGCGAAACTGAGTGAAGCCGAGGTGATGGCGCAGGGAGGTATCAGAGACATCCTCATCGCAAATCAGGTCGTGGGGGAACAAAAAGCAAGCAGGCTTGCCAAGCTGTTGGATGTCGCCGATGTCATCGTGGCAGTTGATAGCCTGGTAAATGGCGAGCAACTCTCCCAGGCTGCAAATTCGAGGGACCAACGGCTTCGGGTCGTTGTTGAGGTCGACAACGGTATGGATCGTGCAGGCGTGCCGCCAGGCGAACGTGCCCTGAACCTTGCAAAAGCGCTCGACGATCTCCCCGGGCTTCGGTTTGTCGGACTAATGGCATGGGAAGCACACTGCCTCGGCCTGCCTCCTGACAAGCGTCAATCATGTTGTGATGAGGCAGTCGGAAAATTGGTTGCGACTGCTGACCTGTGCCGTAATGCCGGTTTACCGGTCGAGATTGTCAGTTGCGGAGGTACGGGTACGTTCAAGTTCACGGCAGGTATTCCCGGTATTACGGAAATTCAGGCAGGTGGCGGAATATTTTCTGATATGCTTTACGAGAGTTGGGGAATCGACCACCCGTTTGCCTTGACTGTAGTGTCCACCGTGACCAGCAGACCGGTTGCAGATCGAATCATCGTCGATGCAGGCCGCAAAGCACTGAGTGTCGATATTGCTCAGCCGCGTCTGGAAGGGGTGAGCGATATTGCCTCAGTAAGTCTCTCTGCTGAACACGGTATCATTCAGTTGGCGGAACCAAATCATACGATCAAGGTTGGTGACAAGTTAGAGTGGATCGTCGGATACGGCGATACCACTGTCTGCCTGCACGATGAAATGGTCGGTGTTAGACACGAGCAGGTCGAGCTTACCTGGCGGGTTCTAGGTCGCGGAAAGCTTACATAGGCTGAGCTCCCGTTTTATTCACCGAAGCAGGGAGTTCTTGTAGCTTTGCCATTTGAATGACTGATTTGATACAGCCAATTCAATACTAGGATAATCCCTCCTTTAGAATTCCGATACAGTTTGGTCACACGTAAATACGACAGCATTCAAGTATCCACAACAGCCAGTTCGACGCCGCAATAAGAACTATTGCGAAAAATTGGCATGAAAATGGAAGAACAGCAGTGAAACTACGATTTAGCCGTAGAGAGTTCAAGCAACGAACGGAGAGAACTCGAGCCCGAATGGAAAAGGCAGGAATCGATGCATTGTTCGTAACGGACCCAGCGAACATAGCTTACTTCGTACAATTAGATCTGTAAATCCGTTTCACTGGTGGTGCCAAGATCGACCTCTTCAAAATTCAGTCATGTTTAAAAACGCCGTTGTGGCAAGAGACCACGGAAAGGTTCTTCAGATGCTACATAGTGGAGCCAATCCCAACTCTATTCTCTCCGATACCTCTTCGGATGTTTCTAAGGCGCTGTCTCGTGATATTAGCCTCAAATCGATTCTAATTATTGCGGTAAGATTGTGGGGGAAAGGGAAACTAACGAGAGATGATATACCGGAGGAGTGATATAGGCACCCCACACACCCGTATGCAACATCATACAGATCTTATTAAAAAATAAACGACTTAGAGCTGTTTCAAAAAAGTCGCTTTCCGATTCAGATGGGTATCTAGCTCTTTCTGAGCAACTAGAAGATAAACAATTCGCAGAAAGGTCAATTAGAAATTGTGTTGGGGATCAAGGTGACTTACAGACTCCCTCAGAAAGATTAGGTCATGCATCAACAACAACAACTCCACAGTATTACAGACGGAAGCCCACAAAAGTAGTGCCATTAAGTTCCCAAACTAACTGACTGTATCTTGCCGTTACTGGGGTGCAACTCTCTGTAACTCCAAATTCATTGGGAGGGCTGATATACAATACAATCCTATACGAACTGCACTGACTCTCAAGTAGGTAACCATGCGCATCGCCAGTGGAGGTATTCAGCACGAAACCAACACATTCTCCACGACGCCGACGACCCTGGCAGACTTCATTCGCGACAGCCAATTGGGACCCCAGTTGGAGGGCGGAAATGCCATCATCAGACGATACGCCGGAACGGGCTCTATTCACGGTGGTTACATTGACGCAGCGCAAGCTGCCGGCTTAGAGCTGATACCCCTATTGACTGCAATGGCGTGCCCTGCAGGCGTGGTCGTTCAGCAGGCATTCGATACGATTCTGGGCTGGTTTTTAGAACGTCTTGAAAACGTTTTACCGGTAGACGGCATGCTCCTCGACCTGCACGGGGCGATGGTGACCGAGGACTACCAGGACGCGGAGGGTGCGTTCATTGATGCCGTTCGCAAGCTTGTCGGTCGCGATATGCCCATTGTTGTTACTCTCGATTTGCACGCAAACATTACGGAACAGATGGCCCGCTTAGCCGATGTGATCATCGGCTTCGATACTTATCCGCACATCGATATGAACGAAAGGGGTTGCGAGGCTGTTGAACTTTTGGCGCGCATCGTTCGCGGTCAGGTTTCGCCGATACAGGCATATCGAAAACTACCGCTTATTACGATGCCGCCGATGCAGTGCACGCTCCGCGAGCCAATGCAGTCGTTGATGCTATAAAACTTAACGAAGAACACTGCGACGAATCCATAACGGCAGCGTCAATGTTATGTATAGGAGGGGCATTTAATGATTTGCTGGATTGCGAAGAGAGGATACAAATTGACGTAATGTGGTTTGCGTCAGCCGATGGTTGGCTAGGGTTAATAAATGGGTTTTACATACACGACTTAACTGCTGACACTGCGGAACGCGTATTAAAAGAAAAAGGGAAAGCGTTGAACCTATGTGCTGAGTTGCGACACGAATATACCATTATGATTCCGACTGACGAAGCGAAGAAGCAGCGCAAGCGTTTATGGGAGATTGTTGTTAAGAATGGGTTTGAGATGGATGAGTTTAAGGAAGCGTTAATGGTTGCAAAACTTGCAGGAAACTACAAAGCAGTGCTTACGTATTTGTTAAATAGTAGTGGGAGCAACTAATGGAAATTGTAGAGATTATTTCGGCAGACACTACAACAATTCAGCGAACAGCAGATAGATACGACAAACTTGCGAAGGAGCGGAAGAAGCGAGAGCAGATAAGCAAAACACGAGCAAGACTACAGAAGCAACAACAGCAGTTAGTACAAATGCAACGTAGTTAGTTTACGTACATACATACATAAAAAAACGAGAGTATTAAAGCTCTCGTTTTAAGCGTTTACATAAAAACGTAAGAATTCTTACTTACGTTGTGTTAACGCTAACGATTGGAAAACAAAGGGAAATGGATAGTTTGGTGTTTAACGCACTATTTAACGCAGTGATAAAAAACGTTGCAAATAAAGCGTAAAAACACTATGCAGTTCTTTAGTGTTCCAGCGGCTTTAGCTACCAAGGCGCTTGAGCGGCGCCTGGGATCAGTTTAAGCCGGCCCCAACGCTGCTCGCTTAAGCACTGGGTCGCCCCGTCTGGATGAAGTGGAATTTGTACAATCGGCTGTTCAAGATTGCGTACTTATTTGGCATACTGCAGTGCCGTTTTTGTGATGCGAGAAATGAAACAGAGCCCTCGGGATGACTGAGTTTCGGATAGGAATCATTTATCCGGGTGATGGTGCTTTGGACCGTGAATTCTGGAGTTTTGCGCCGAAGAACGTGTCATTACATTTCACCCGTCAACCGCAGGCTCAGGGCGAGGTCAACTTGACTGGAATGGAAGCGCTCGTAGACGACGGTTCTGTGGAGGTGTGTGCAAACAGCTTCAACCTCATTAACCCGAGCGTGGTCGCCTTCGCGTGTACTTCTGCAAGTTTTATTCGAGGTCTCAGCGGCGAAGCTGATCTACGTCAACGCATCGAACGCGCATCCGGTTCCGTTGCCACGACGACCTCAGGAGCTATTCTGGCAGCTTGTCGTGCCATGGAGATTACCAAGGTTGCTGTCCTTGCGCCGTACGTTGAAGAAGTAAGCATTAAGTTGGGTGAGTTTCTCGAGGAGGCCGATGTTGGAGTGAGTCGTGTCTGCCCTATGGGCCTCGTTGATGGTATTGCCGATGTGTCTATCGATGAAGTGGTCCGGTTGGGTATTGCCGCGGACACCTCTGATGCGGAAGGTTTAGTGATTTCGTGCACCAACCTTGTGACGATCGATGCAATCGATATTCTTGAAAAAGCACTCGGTAAACCGGTGGTGACTGCAAATCAGGCGACCGTATGGCATGCATGTCTACTAGCTCGCGTCGAATGGCCTCGCGATTTCGGCGTTGGCAGACTATGGAGGGAGACGGTTGGCTCGTTAAAATAATGCGTGTCGAATAGATCACCATCTCCTGATTATTGCGCTTTCACCTTTAGGCTGGGCTCTGTTAGCCAAATCGGTTTACGATAAGAAGTCACTTCTGTGTAATGAGCGCGGTAACGTACTCAACGTTTCCGCTCCATTTTCCGTCACAATTAACGTTTCGCTAAAGCCGGCGCCATACTCTCCGAGTATCCTCAAGGTCAGGGGCAGGTGAAAGACCATACCAGCCTCGATACGCGCCTGGTTGTGAACGGATAGATAAAACGCCGGATTCTCTATCCAATTCGGGGGGAACCCAATCCCAACCGGATAGGCATATAGATCGTGAAACGCAATCTTGTCTCGAATAGGCGTGAGTACTTCTCTTGCAGCTATTGCAACATCACAAGCGGGTATTCCAGGAACAATTGTGTCGATGATTTTTTCAACACACGCGTTGGAATAATCGGCCAGTTCCTGTAGCCCAGCTTGCGGGGGTCCCGCGCTGACTGTTCTCATGAGCGGGCTGTGATAACGCGCACGTACCCCGGATAATTCAATGAACACAGGATCACCCGGTTCCACCTGTGTACCACCTCTTGGGCTATGGGGTGCACCTGAGCGCCAGCCGACGCAAATAATTGGCTCTAGCGAAAGAAATTCACTTTTATTATCGAGAAGAGCCGATCCAGCGGCTTGTCCGATTTCATGATCGTCTTTACCAATATCTATAGCGGTAATGGCGGCTTTAACGCCGGCATCGGTTATCGCGGCGGCTTCTCGGACATACTGTTGTTCCGCGGCGGATTTCACGAGGCGCAGCTTCTCCACGACACCTTTGGTAGGTTGGCCTTCCAGGTGGCTTAGCAGTTGTTGTACCGTATCGAACGATGTGTGTGTACTGCCGGTATCAATGCCAATACGACCCTTCTTATATCCTCGGTGTGTGAGATCGTTCACCAGAAATTCAATTGGATCTATCCCTGTATCCCAACACACCGTTTCCATGCCGGTCACAGTGGATTCAGCGCGCCCACGCTCGAATTGCCAAAGATAAAAAACAGGTTTCCCGTGGGCCGGTACCGCCGCGAACATGATATCGAGGACATTCATCGATACATATCCATTTAAATAACAAATGTTGCCGGGTGCACAGGTCACAAGCAAGTCAATGTCGCTCGCAACAAGTGCGTTCTGCAGTTGAATAACTCGCCTCTCATATTCCAATGGTTCAAAAAATACTTCGCGCGGTGTTGTCATCGTTTTTAATCCAGCACTAATTTTTCGGTAGCTTTCATCTTAACTTGTATCTTCAATGGACCCTATCCGTTTCACTACATCACGTTGGGTTATTCAGTTTAATTTTCCCTAATAGTAATGATCGAGTGGTCCGAAACTGCTAAGCTGTGTCCGTTTTGATTTGGATAATAGGAGAGACAGGTGACTAGTCGTATTGAACATATTCGTGTGGGCATACGTAGAAATGGTGCGAGCGTTAAACTCAAGCTTCGTTGGGACAACTCACCGAAGACATGTGAGCTGGTCAGTGCGGCGTTGCCACTTGAAGAAGACATGTGGCATGCAAAATATGCAAACCACGAAATCTATGTGCTTCTGCCGGTGGTCGAGGTGTTTGGAGAAGACCCACCTGGAGAATGGCAATGTATGTATCCGGCGCCCGGAGATCTGATGTATTTGTTTCATCCTCCAGGGCTCTTACCCAAAGATGTTTATTCACCTGATAACCCGCGAAGAATTGTTGACGTCGCTTATTTTTATGATCGTGGTAATAACCTATACGGACCGTCGGGTGCAAACCCAGGCAATATCTTTGCTACGGCAACCTCGATCGATGACATGGAGGAATTTGCTAAGGCATGTATTGATGTGTGGAAGAATGGGTTCTTGGGGGAACGTATGTATATAGAAGCAGTCTAATAGCCAGCTCGTCTGGAATTGCCAAGAAAGCAATTTCGGCAGATGTAGTTGCGTCGCTGTGGTTGTTTTCCATCACGGAGATCATCTACTTTCTCCAGGCACACCAGAGTGTGTGATGGGTCGCTGGTGAGAAACCATCTAGGAGTCGTGTGTTTTGGTAGCCATACCTGTTTTGACACGTTGGTTCCACCTAGCCGATGCCGATTTGGCATCGAGATCACAGGCATCGCTAGCCAATTTTAGTTAGTGTCGAGCGCTTAGCGTTTATTGGCTAAGGCATCAGACCCCCGTCCCAATGGACGGCCAGTGACATCGGGGCGTGATGAGAATGATCGACAATTAATCCCCGTATCAATGGCTCACGGTCGTGGGCGTTAATAGCGCTTATCACGCACTGCCAATACGATTGAGTATGTGTTGAGTTATTTCCAGTGTTTCGTCTATGTCGGTCGCCGAGTGGGCGAATGAAATACTCCCCTGTTTAGTGGTGACAGGAAAGTGAAATATGCCATCCTCAATTAAAGCTTTTCGATAGGCGACGTCTTGAGTTGAGTCATTGTGTGTCGCAATGTCGTGCCAGCTTCGCGGTGCATGGTCCATAAAATAGACGACGAATGCGGAGCCTTGGCGCACGATAGTTGTTGGGTAATTGCGTGAGCGAAAGATTTCTTCCAGACCTAACTGCATCCTTTCTCCCAGTGTTTCAAGTGAGGTATAGATCTCAGATTCGCGTGCCCGCAGTTTCTTTAACGTGGCGATGGCGGCGGCGGCCACCATTGGATGGCCGTTATAGGTACCGGCGACCATTACCCGTCGTGAAGGGTCTTTTTCAACACAGTAGCGCATCACCGATTCTTTCCCCCCGACAACGCCCATGGGATAGCCGTTCGCAATAGCTTTTCCAAATATGCTTAAGTCAGGGGTGACGTTGACAAGACTCTGGTATCCCCCTAATGCGTGTCGAAATCCAGTTTTAACCTCGTCAAAAATGAGGACCGTACCATGTTGATCACAGAGTTTTCTCAGGCCTTCGAGATAACCCGGATCGGGTTTAACGATGCCAATATTTTGCAGGATAGGTTCGAGTATCAGTGCGGCAATCTCATGGTTGGCTAGGACTTGTTCTACCGCGGGTAAGTCATTGAATTCAACAACGTGTACGGTGTCATGGACGGCATTCGGTATACCGGCGGTGATGGGGCGTAAGGGGTAGGAGGACCCGGGTTCGTGGTCTTTGAGTAGATCGTGTGGGTCCATTAAGTTAAAACTAACGTAGTCCGTGCCGCCGTTATAACTGCCTTGCATAAGCAGAACATCATCGCGGCCGGTCGCAGCGCGAGCTAGACGAAGCGCATACATGACAGCTTCTGTGCCACTATTAGTTAACTGAATTTGTTCGAGGCCTGGTACACAGTCAACGATCAACTCAGCTATCTCACTCTCCCAAGGGGTAATGCCAGCCCCTATCAGAGAAGCACCACTATCCAACATGTCTTTGACTGCGTTATCGACGTCTTCATCGCCGTGCCCCAACAGGTAGGGACCAAAAGCCGCATGGTAATCAATGTACTTTGTGCCCTGATCATCATAGAGGTATGCACCGTGCGCACGAACGAACATTCGCAAAGGATCGATGACTCTATTAAGAGACATAACTCCCCCGGCGATTGCAGGGATCTTAGAGTTTGGCATGAGTTAAGACCTTCAAAAGAAAGTGGTTATAGATCGGAGGACATAGGGACGCACGGCAGAGCGGTAATTGCGTTGTCTAGATATCTGCTATTGTTTCTCATCGTTATACTAGCTTACGTTGATTCAAAAAAAACACATAAAAGAAATAAGATGTCTGCGTGAGCTAGCTCATAACCTTTTCTTATGTTGGGTTGAAAATGTTACCAACCCATGGAGGCTCGTAATTTATGGATGCGTTGAGACTTGTGTTTGTTTGGCCAGGTGGGGGAGCCGAGCAAGAGTATTACCAGTTTGCTGAGGCAACTGGTGATCAGATTAAGATTTTCCTGGCATGTTCGCGCGTCGGTGACACAGGTGAGGGGAGTGACCACGATATCGAGGCACTGTTGGAGACGGCGAGGATTGATTGGATCACCGATGCAGCAAAGCGCAGCGTTTGTTTGCGTCCCGATGCGGTGTTCTGGGCTTGTACCAGCGGAAGTTTTGTTGTGGGTAGGCAAGGGGCTGAAGAACAGGTTACCGCCCTGCGGGAAGCCACTGGGGTACCCGCCGGAAGTACGTCACTGGCATTCGCAGCCGCGATAACCCAGTTGGGTTTTCGACGAGTGGGCGTATTGGCGCCTTACCCTGAGCCCGCTGCGCGGGCTTTTGTCGCCTTTCTGAAAGAGTTTGATATCGAAGTGGCATTTCTTGATTGGTTGGATGCGCCGTCAGGTTGGGATTCGGCAGTCATGGATGGTGAAATGGTGATTGAAAGAGTTGTCGAAGTAAGCCAGACATCGGTTGATGCGATTCTTGTGCCCGACACGGCATTACCAACCTTGAGCCTTGTCGAGGAGATGGAACGTCGTACGGGCCAACCCGTACTGACTGCAAATGCGGTAACGCTCTGGCAAGCGATTAGGCTGGCAGGGGGGACTGTCGGTTATACGGGTTATGGTTCTCTTTTGGGTGGTCAGTAATCTGACATGGTGACGCTATGAATGAGTCCATGGATTAGAGTCAGCAGAGCATTTTTTACGAGTGGGTCAGCTTAATCGACGTAAGGGTGTGTTAGTTACTACTGCGGGTATCGTATTGATCAGCCCGGATAGCTTGATCCTTAGAATGGTTGGGGGTGATCCTTTTACGTTGTTGTTTGCTCGCTGTGGACTTGCATGTCTCACACTAATTGTTTTGAGTCTCGTGCTACATCGCGCTAAGGGTATAAAGCAGTTGTATCAGTTGACTAGGGCGGAATGGTTTATCGCCGTCATGTTTGCACTGTCGACAACGCTCTTTGTTTTTGCGGTCATGAATACAACGGTTGCTAATACATTTGTTATCTGTGGTGTGGGTCCGTTATTTGGCGCCATACTGAGTCGCGTTTTTTTGGGGGAACTGATTGCAACGCGGACGTGGGTGGCGGCATTTATCATCATGATTGGATTAACCATCATTTTTTCTGGATCTCTTAAGTCGGGTGGCCTTGCGGGCGACTGTGCAGCGTTGTTAGGAGCTCTTGGCATTTCAGCGATATTTGTAGTTATCCGAAAACACCCGGAAATCAGTATGTTGCCGGCCTTAGCCTGGAGTTGTGTGTTGGTTGCAATCATGGCATTCCCCAAAGCCCAGCTCTCCCTCTTGACGATGAATGACTGGAGTCTATTGCTGCTTCTTGGGCTTCTTATTTTGCCGATCGCTCAGGCGCTTATGACCCTAGGGCCCCGATACATCACGGCACCTGAGGTCAGTCTCATTCAACGTATCGAAGCACTATTAGCGCCTTTGTGGGTTTGGTTGGTGTTGGGCGAGGTGCCTTCTCAATCGACGTTACAGGGCGGCATTTTAATTTTGATCACGCTTATTGGCTTGGCTGCTTGGGCCATGCATGAAGAAAAGCGCGTCGTTGTTACTTGAGTGTTAGGGCGAAACCGATTTTGTAATGATGGATCACCTGTCTAATCACGAGACAACCAGGTGCAAATGGATAGGCGCGTGCTTAAATAGAATGCCGTTGATGAAAATGTATGCGGTTTAGAGGGATGGGTGCCCGCTGGGGCGCAATAGTTTCAGTGTTGTCTGCGGCTTGGTTATTTTGATGGATTTTCCATGAATATTGTTGGTTACAGTGATCATTTCAGCGTCAAGCCGGGTCGGACCATGCGTTTTATGGTCAGCAGTCGCTCATCAACCTATCACGCAGCGCTTGTGCGTCTGAGGCACACGGACACGAATCCCACCGGCCCAGGTTTCAAGACCGATTCAATAGAGTCATCGTTTGCAGGTGAATATCCTGGACACGAGCAGAGCATCTATACAGGTTCTTACGTTCAGGTGCCTGCTGACAATTTGTTGGCGTTATCTGATGGTTTCACGCTACAGGCGTGGATTTATCCGACGACACCGGGTAAGGGGATTCAAGGATTACTCACTTGTTTTTCTGGTACATACGGTTACGGACTCTTTGTCGATGAAGACTCGTCGATTGCGTTATGGCTTGGAGATGGCATAAGGATCCATAAAATCTCAACTGCGGTGCCGTTGCTGCCTGATCACTGGTATTTTGTGACGGCGAGCTATGACGGTGTTTCTGGGAAAGCCACAGTGCACCGTCGTCTTGCTTCCAAATGGCCAATGCCTGGTAAGGAAGCGTCGGTAAGTTGCGTTGTGCCATTACGATTGGTTTGCAGAGAATCGAGTTCATTTTTGATGGCATCTTCTGGCCACGAATTGGGGCCGACAGGCAGACCTACGTGTCACTTCAATGGAAAAATTGATAATCCGAAAATATTCGCAAAACCTCTCCCACCCGACCAAAGTGTGGAGTCCGCCGCACTGGTCGCGAATTGGGATTTATCATTGGATGTCGCGGAGTCAAACATTCACGATGTAGGACCGTGTCAGCTTCATGGTCAGGCAATTAACCTTCCTAGTCGGGCGGTGACCGGCCATAACTGGACTGGTGAAGTGTCTGATTTTAAGGCTGACCCATCTCAATACGGTGCAATTTATTTTCATGATGATGATTTGGAAGATGCTGGGTGGAATGTCGCATTCGAGTGGACTGTTCCACAAGATTGTAAGAGCGGTATTTATGCGATCCATCTGACTGCTGGCGACGACGAGGACTATGTTCCGTTCGTTGTTACTCCGGCGAGACCGCGTGCCCGTATCGCTTTTCTTGCGCCGACACTCAGTTATCTAGTCTATGCCAATCAGCGATTTATTGACCCAATTCGTGCGTCCTTGGATTTGCAAGAAAGTGACGATGTAACGCCTCAGGATGCTTATATGCGAGAGCAAGGATTGCTAAGTTGCTACGATTTGCACAGCGACGGTAGTGGTGTGTGTTACAGCTCAAGGTGGCGCCCGATCCTTAATTTCAGACCGGGTTATGTCATGCCATCTCGATCGCTCGCGGCATTTTCTCCCCGCCACCTGAATGCAGATCTGCATCTTCTCGACTGGCTTGATAGCGAGCAGTTTGACTATGACGTCATTAGTGATGATGACTTGCACAGAGAGGGATGTAGTGCATTAGAGCCTTATCAAGTGATCCTAACGGGATCGCATCCCGAATACTGGACTGAACCAATGCTGCATGGCATGGAGACGTACCAAAGTCGTGGGGGTCGGTTGATGTATCTTGGTGGCAACGGCTTCTATTGGGTGACGACACTAGATTCGAAGGATGCGCATATCGCGGAGGTTCGTCGCTGGGGAGGGACCAGAGTCTGGGAGGCGCCTCCTGGCGAGTATTATCACTCGACCACAGGAGAGCTGGGCGGTTTGTGGAGAAATCGTGGTCGCACGCCGCAGAAGATGGTGGGAGTCGGTTTCACGTCACAAGGTGGTGGTCGCAATCGACCTTACCGCCGACTTGAGGCTAGTTTCGATCCTCGAGTTAACTTCATTTTCGACGGTATCGGGGCAGATGAGTCAATTGGCGACTTCCCAGCTTTGGTGCTCGAGCATGGTGCGGCGGGTTTTGAAATCGATCGAGCTGATACCCTCCTTGGTACTCCGCAACACGCATTACTATTGGCTACTGCTGATGGTTTCAGTGATCGCTACCAGTTAGCAATAGAAGATCAGTTGGTTTCATCTCCTAACACTGGCGGAAGCCAAAACTCATTAGTACGGTCAGACATGGTCTATTTCGAAGGTCCTTGCGGGGGTGCGGTCTTCTCTGTTAGTTCGATAAGCTGGTGCAGTTGCCTCTCCCACAATACTCGTGTAAACAACGTGTCGCGCATCACGGGAAATGTCCTACGACGCTTTGCTAGTGACAACCCAATCGGAGGGGTAGATGAATAAGAAAAAAATGGAAAGTCTTGGTGGCGAATCTGAGATCTTTAGGGGAGGTTTTTAACATCACCCCTAAGGTCTTTGAGGCTGGCGCAAAACAGTATAGCCAACTCACGGATAGACTTGAGATTACTTATGACTATGACCTAGAAAAGTACAGTTCCTTTATAGAAGAAACTGAAATTCTAGTGGGGTGGGAGTTTCCTAGGTATGAGATCAAAAAAGTGGCTCCAAAACTAAGATGGATACATCTTATGGGCTCAGGTCTGGATCAGTGTTTGCCTCTGGACTGGTTGCCAGAAAACGTTTCTTTAACCACGTCAGCCGGTGCACACGCCGTTAAAGCGGGTGAGTTTATGGCGACCGCGTTAATGATGCTGAATAACCACGTCTTGCAATTTATTACGAATCAAAACCAACAGCGTTTTCAGTCGATCTATAGCAGTCCAATTGGAGGTAAGACGGTTGTCTTGATTGGTGCCGGGGGCATCGGTGGGGCAGCAGCCGATCGATGTCAAGCGCTTGGGATGCATGTGATTGGTGTGCGTCCGAGTGACAAGTGTCATGCCTCGATCGATGAAACATTTGGAGTCGAGCATCTGAACGATGTCCTACCAAGAGGAGACTTTGTTTTAATCTCGGCCCCCCTGACTCGTGATGCACGGGGAATGTTTGGTAGCGAAGAGTTTTCAAATATGAAACAAGGCGCTGGTTTAGTAAATTTTGGACGGCATTCGATTGTCGACGAAGATGCATTAATTGATGCCCTGGAAACGGGACGATTGGGAGGTGCCATAATGGATGTGGAGAATCCAGATCAAGTGGCGTGGAATCCGCGCCTGTGGGCTACTCCCAATCTACTGATCATTCCACACTGTGTTACCAACGATCCGCCAAATTTCCCAAAACATATTGTTGAGGTTTTCTTTCGGAATCTAGATGGTTATTTACGGGACGAAACGATGGCAACACAAGTGGGCAGGGAACGGGAATACTAGGCGTTGTGACGAAATAATCGTTTATCGCTTCAATGCAAATGGTGTCTAAAGAAAGTTGCAAGGTGCCTTGGTCAAGACCAAGAGAGGGTCGCGCTCAATAGCCAAGGCTCTCTGGGGCAATGCTAATCAATGTGTGTGGGGAGACATGGCGCAGGTACGGCGAGTTTTTCAGCATGGCTTTGATCAATGGGTTCGTTTACCTACTGGGATCCGGGTGGCAATGCTGGTCGTTACAGCCGCCGGCGCACTCAGTGCCATGCACGCGGTTGTCCGTTACCTGAGTCCTAGTATTCATCCGTTTGAACTCGCGTTTTTTCGCAGTCTCTTCGGTTTCATCGTGATTGTTCCTCTTTTATTGCGCAGTGGGGTGGAGTCTTTGCGAACCCACCAGCCACGCCTGCAGATGGTCCGAGGTCTTATCAGTATTTCCGCAATGTTGTCCTGGTTTTATGGCCTGAGCATGGTACCTCTTGCTGAAGCGACCGCACTTAGTTTTACCAATGCCATCTTTGGTTCAATGGCCGCAATGATTTTTCTTCGAGAGCGAATGACAATTGCCCGGGGAATAGCTGTTGTGTTTGGATTTGTCGGAGTCCTCGTGATACTTAGGCCAGGTTTCGGTGATATCGATGTAGGGTTGTTGTGGGTGCTTTTTTCGGCCATGTGTTGGGGTTGTAGTGTCGTCATTGTCAAGCAGCTTGGCCGCACGGATTCCGCCGTATCTATTGTCGCTTGGGTGGGTATACAGCTCAGTATCTTGTCATTACCGTTTGCCCTTACCGTCTGGACCTGGCCTACTATCCAGGAATGGCTGTGGTTGCTGTCGCTCGGCTCGTTAGCGACGCTGGGGCATCTATGTATGGTCCAGGGTTTAAAGTTGGCTGATGCCATGACAATCTTTCCGCTTGATTTTACTCGCCTAATTTGGGCGAGTCTTTTTGGGTTCTTTATTTTTTCAGAGTCGCTCGATCTATGGACCGTTGTTGGTGCAGGAATCATTGTTGTTAGTGGAACCTTTATGTTGTACCGGGAGGGCCGTAGCTAAATAAATCAATCAATGGCTGCCTTTATGTAAATCGCAAGCACTGTTCGGGTATCTGCGTGATGCGCGAACAGGCAGTAAATAACTCATATTGTTAAATTATAGGAGTGCTGATTATGGAATTAAGGCCTAACCGCGTTAAGCGGAAACTTGCCAATAATGAAAACGTTGTTGTTGTGAGTGGACCGAGTCATCCGGATGATATCGATGCTTTCGGACCCAGTGGTGTGGATGGAATCTGGTTAGAAGGGGAACACGGCGGTGTGGATGCTGGTGAGTTAGGGAATCTGACGCGGGCATGTGATATCTGGGGTATGACCTCGGTTGCTCGAATTGTTTCCAATGACCAGGGATTGATCTACCGGACGCTTGATCGGGGTGCGCAAGGCGTGGTGGTGCCGCACGTCAATACGCGGGAGGAGGCGGAGAATGTCGTGGCCGGTGGGCGATTCGCACCGTTGGGTCGACGCGGTATTTTTCCGAGCAGGCAAAGCTATGGTGTGCCCGATTTTTTTCTCAAAGCCAACGACGAGACGTTACTGGTTGTATTGATCGAAGATATTGTGGCGTGGGAAAACTTGGATGAAATTATCAGCGTTGAGGGCATCGACGTATTTTTTGTCGCTCCAGGAGATTTTGCGGCTTCCATGGGGCATATATCGGATATGCAGCACCCAGAGGTGCAGGAGAAAATAGACGACGCCATCTCGCGCATTGTCGGAGCCGGTCATGCTGCGGGTACGCTCGCGACCAACGACACCGTTGAGCGCTATGCTGCGTTGGGGGTGCGTTTCTTTTTTACTGTCAGCCAGCCTTGGCTTAACGCGGGCGCCCGAGAGTTTATGGCCCGGGGAGAAGTGGGGCGCGCGCGTAGCCGATGATGCCACAGGCTCTGGTGATGTTTACGGGGTGGGGCAACCGGATCGATTCAGTTTTTCTCAGTTGAATTGGGAGAATCCGCCGTGCCAGCAGGCACAGCGGATTACAGTGTTGAGAGCAATTTCTGCATGCCCTCACCCAGGTGTGCCAGGTTGGCCTGATAGATGAAGCGATCCCAGCCGATGCAGAAGTGCCTCACTCCCAGATCAATGTATCGTTGCGCTGCTTCCACGTTGCCTATTTCAATTCGTGGCGGCACGCCGTACTCGATAGATTTGCGTATGACCAGTTCCTCGAAGGCCCGAATCTCTGTGCCATTCTCCAAGTCGGGTTGGCCGCGAGAAAAACCGAAGTCCGATGGGCCCCACTGCGTCATATCCGCGCCACATGCTTTGGCTTTGCTCAGTATCGCATCAAGGTTATCCACTGCAATGTCTTTTTCGATCATGATCAGAAACAATACGGACTTAAGGTCATCGAGATAACCGGTCGCATCGTATCCACCGAGGGCGGGGCGGCGAAGTTTGACCCCCACCAGCCCGCCGTGTGCTGGCATGTCCGGGCGGATCGTCTGGTAGCACGTTTCTACGTCACTTTCACTACGGATATCGGTGAACAGGATCGCTTTGAATCCTGCACCGAGAGCAGCCTGCGCCCAAAAGCCCTGACCTTTCTGGTCAAGTTTGATCATCAGGGGTAAGTTGGCACATTGGCCGGATCTGGCAAAGTGGTACAGCAATTGCATATCGAAAGTGGAATATTCGGCGCAATATTCGCCGTAATCAAAAAACCCGGAATCGCCGATGATTTCTGGCATGTCGGGATCGCAGGATAGGAAATGGGTGCCTAACGTCGGCTGCCCCGAGGCGAACTTGTCGCGCAACGTGTTGTGCATGATCATAGTTTTAGTGCTAAACGAGTTGGTCGTTGGATAGTAGACTGGCGTATTGTGTCAGGGTGCACCAACGGGTCAAGGGTGTTGCAATAATGGCGGAGATGGCCTGAGGTCAGGTTGTCCTGATATCAACGCTCTGATACTAGTGTACGAGGAGAGCAAGTTGCCTAACGTGCACCATTTGAAAGCGATTCAAGCTTGCGAACGTGATGGTTTATCAGTCTAGTGAAAGCGCTATCGTCGAGCGACATCCAAGCTTGTCCTAAGCAGTTAGGGCAACTATGCAGGACGGCACCATCGTGTGTTTAGTGAGGTGCGGGATCACATTGGCAGTCTCGAAAGGCATCGGCGGGCTGATGCTGCTCAACGCGCGGGTTACCCTGCGGATGTTGTCACGAGCGCCTGACGGTTGCCGTATCATGTTGCGTGTTGTGAAATAAAACTGGCTACGCGATGACCGGCTCATTGAGTACAGAACAGGTTCGTCATTTTGAGCAGTATGGATACCTTTGTCCTCTGGCAGGGATCCCCGCGGTGGAAGCCAGCGACTATGCTGCAAGGCTTGCCGACTACGAGGAGCGTTTGGGTGTTGAGCCGCAGAAGTATTTTAAGATCAAGGCACATATCGCTGCACCGTGGATGGTGGAACTGGGCCGTCATCCGACGTTAATCGATGCGGTCGAATCATTAATTGGACCCGATATTCTTCTCTTTGGCGCATCGTTGTTTTCAAAAAAAGCGCATGACTCCCGTTTCGTTTCATGGCACCAGGACAGCGCTTACTACGGCCTAGATCCGCACGAAGAGGTGACTGTGTGGGTCGCGTTGACGGAAAGTCGGCGAGAAAATGGATGCCTGCGGGTTATCCCTGGTACCCACCGAGGCCCGGATCTGAAACACGATGAAACTTATGATCCTGAGAATTTGCTTGCCCGCGGTCAAACGATCAGAGGGTTAAATGAGAGCGACGCTATTGATCTTGAACTCGAAGCAGGTCAAATCTCAATACACCAGGAACGTACGGTCCATGGGTCACTGGGTAATGGTAGTGACCGTGCCCGCATTGGCTTGGCCTATTTTTACATTCCCGCGCATACTCGATCGACTCTGGGTCGTCGCCGGGCAACGATGATACGTGGTGTTGATCGTTATGGGCACTGGGATGCTGATCGATTGCCACAGCATGATCTCGACCCAGTCAGTATCGAAGAGCTGAAGGCTGCGTGGAAGGCTTATCAGGATCGGGGCTTCAGCCAGTCTGCCGAGACTACCCCACAGTAACCTTCATGGGTTATTTGATTCAGCGGCCACAACCGACAGCATGTCCGCTACCCGGGTGAACTTTTCCCGCGGTTTGGCTTTGACCAGACCACGCTCTATTTCGATTTGGTCGATTTTCTGCCAATCAGAAAATTGAACCACCTTGATCGATTGTTGTTTGAGCAGGGGCAGTATGCCCGCAAGTCCCGTCCGGATTGATTGGGTGTGATTGCTAAGATCTGATAACAGCGCCGTGACCGTTTCTTTTGCGTCGGCCTTGTTGGTGCCGATCAGACCCGTTGGTCCGCGTTTGACCCAGCCGACCGCATAAAGTCCCGGGACGGGGTTGTCATTGTCGAGTACACGTCCCTGCTGATTGGGGATAATTCCTTGAGCGGAGTCAAAAGGCACACCCGTCATGGGCGTGCCTTGGTAACCAATGCTGCTGAGCAGAAATCCGCACTCAATAGTTTCGTACTCGCCGGTACCCAGTGCCGCTTGTTGGCCGACGGTACCAGTCAGGCAGTTACGTTCAAATATGACTTGTTGCAGGCGTTGGTCACCCATTAGTTTAATGGGGCTCAGAAAAAAGCGCAGAGTGCACCGGCGCGGTTTGGTGGAGAGAGATTCGATCGCGACCGTTTTTAGTGTCTCGTAATTGCGCACTCGGCCACGGGTAGCGCCATCGCTTTTGGCGAGTTCAGCCTCGCTGGCTGGATTGAGTATCAGTTCCTCTGCGGGGGTTTCGAGGGCACACGCTGAAAGCTCGGTCAGTTCTTTGAGCTCTTGATAAGTGAACTTGGCCTGCACCGGGCCACGGCGTCCTACAAGATAGACTTGCCGGATACGGCTTTCGGCCAAGGCGTCGAGCGCGTGTTCAGCGATATCTGTGTGGCGAAGTTCTTCTACCGTCTTTGTGAGGATACGGCAAACGTCGATGGCGACGTTTCCCTGACCAACGATGATGGCGTTTTCATGTGATAGGTCGAACACATGGTCGCGGAAGTCAGGATGGCCGTTGTACCAGCCAACGAAGGTAGTGGCGCTATGACAGCCACTGAGGTGTTCGCCGGGAATATTCATCAGTCGCCCGCTTTCAGTACCGTTAGCCAATACGACCGCGTGATAGCACTGACTGAGCGCAGCGATTGGCAGGTCTACCCCAACGGTGACGTTCGCCATCAGATTAAAATTCGTGTGATGGGCAATTTGTTCGTACAACCGGATTGGACGTTTAAGTTTCTGATGGTCGGGAGCGACACCGCTACGAACCAGGCCAAAAGGAGAGGGCAGGCGTTCGTAAAGATCAACTTGAATGTCTGGGCGCGCTCGAAACAACGCCTGAGCGGTATAAAACCCTGCAGGTCCGCCCCCAATGATTGCAACCTGCAGGGGTAGGGCGTTGTTAGTTTGGGGAGCCACAGCCCGTGGTTCCTGTCAGTGAGAGACGCAGATCCTGAACCGCTCTCGTAAAACGACAGGATGCAACGGTACGACGGGTACAGGCTCATTACCAGACTCTACTTTGGCGATAATAAGGGTCGATTGACCCTCGTTGAGTGCCCTTTCGAGGTGCTTCGCCGCGGCGTCCCCATCGCACTCGACAACGCGTTCACAACCCGCCGCGCGAGCAATGCCAGCAAGCGATGTCGCTGCGCTGGTGTAACTAGCCTGGTCGCCTGTCGATCCGTAACTGCCATTGTCAATGATCACGGCAAAGAGGTTATTGGGGCCCCGGTTGCCGATGGTCGCTAAGGTGCTCAGGTTCATCAACATACTGCCATCGCCTTCGAGGGCGATAACATTCTTGGTCGTGTTAAGGGAAAGACCGAGTGCGATTGAGGTGCATAGGCCCATGCTGCCGAGCATATAGAAATGATTGTCTCTGTCCTCTATAGCGAAGAGTTCTTGCGAGGGAATCCCGATATTGCATATCACCAGTGAGTCGCGCATGACGGGCACGAGTGTTTTTAACAGTGCGTAGCGTTTCATTGATCGCCGGACATCAGATGAAAATCAAGGAGGATAACCACTGGGCCTTGTTTGACTCGAGCAAAGTCTACGTAAGATGCGATCTCATTCAGGTCTTTGGCTTCGTGGCAGTGCAGCATCGGAATCTGCATGAGTTTAAGGAGTTCCGGTGTCAGCATGCCCATCGGAGCCTGTGCGGGTACCGGTTCTCCCGGGGAACCGCGGTAACTCATTAGCATGACGATCGGTAACTGATAGAACTGTACGAGCGCAGCCAGGGCATTGATGATGGTGCCAAGGCCTGAATCCTGCATCAGTATGCAGGTAGTTTTTCCAGCCAGGCTGGCACCGGCACACATACCCAGCCCCTCATCTTCTCGCGTCGCGGGGTGATAGGCCACTGCGGTGTCCTGCTCAAGCAGGGTGATCATGTTGGCCAGCAACTTGCACGGAACAGAGGTGAAGAAAGTCACCTGCTTGTCCTTGAGTGTGTCGATAATTTGGCGAGAAAAAGGAGCGTTCATCGGCTTGAGTTTAACACCACGGGAATGCGACTCTTAGCTGAAAGCCGAATGGGTTGGTTCAGTAATTTTTTTCAGTTGTGTTGCATCATGAAGGTCGGTCGGTCCATAAAGTCGGATGATGAGCCGAATGACGATCGAAAGCGCAGAAGTCAACATCAATACAAAGGCAACCACAAGGAAAAACTTAATGAACCATCGATGACCGATGCCGATCAGGACGGAGGTTCCTTCGTTTGTGTCCCAGGCCATTTGGAAAAACGACCAGCTGTGATAGATCATTAAGGCAAGGAATGGAATCAACAGTATCAGACCTCCCAGTGTTTCGATCCACAATCGACCATTGACGCTAAAGCGGGGACGAAACAAGTCCAATCGGACATGTGCGTTATAGATATAGGCGTAGGCCATCGAAGTGCAAAAGAGGATTGTGTGAAGATGCCATTCTGAGTCCTGCAGCACGGGCGAATTCATGATGGTGTAAAGGCCATTGTCGATCACGAATGGCAGTTTGCGCAGGAAGCGTCGACACACCGCGTCGAACAGGATCACACCGATCATGGGTAAGATCAGCCAGCTGCCTGCCCGCCCCAGCCATACGACAGGGCGTTCAAGGGTGTTCGCCAACCACAGCAGACGGGCGCATAGGGAGGATGCTCGAACGGTGTTTGCGGGCATGGTCATGCGTCAGTCGAATAATTGATGCGGTAACCACATTGCGATTTGCGGCCAGATCATAACGAGAGCGACGCATAGCATTTGAAGCATCACGAACGGAATGATACCCCGGTAGATTTGATTCATCGAGACCGTTTTCGGCGCAACACCCTTGATGTAGAACAGCGCAAGCCCCATCGGCGGTGTCAGAAACGATGTTTGTAGCGTGATGGCGACGAGAATCGCAAACCAGTAGACAATGTCACCTTGTGAGAGATGATTGCCGAAATCGAGGCTGGCGACCAGCGGTGCAAATACCGGGACGACCACGAGTAGGATTTCTAGCACATCGAAGAAGAAGCCCATCACAAAAATCAGGCCGATGGCGATGAGCAAAACACCCCAACTGCCGACACCGCTGTTATTGACCAGCGCCAAAATGAGATCATCACCACCGAGAACCCGAAATACGTAGGAAAAGCAGGTCGCACCAATAAACAGGAAAAAGATCATACCGATCATCATTGCACTGCGATGCAAACTTTCTTGCAGGTTGTGCCAGGTGAGTTTTCCGCGGGTGGCAGAGAGTAAGAGTGCGCCGGCGGCACCAACAGCTGCCGACTCAGTGATGGTGACAAACCCTGTGAGGATCGATCCCATGACCATTCCAATTAAAGCCACAGGCGGCAACACGCCGCGAACAATAATCGCCATGATTTGTGTGGCGCTCATGGTGGTTGTCGTTGGAGTTAGCGAGGGCACCGCTGCGGGCACGGCGAAGCTATAGATTCCGATATAGACAAGGTAAAGCACGGAAAGAAGCAGGCCGGGATAAAGTGCAGCAGCGAACAGGGTGCCAATGGACATAGGCAGTAATTCGGCCAGGAAAACCAACAGGATGCTCGGTGGAATCAGAATGCCCAGGGTGGAAGAGGCGGCAATGGTTCCCAACGCCAGTTCAGGGCGATAACCTGCCTTTAACATCGGCGGAAGCGCAATCAGGGTCATGACGACAACGGTAGCGCCGATGATGCCCGTAATAGCTGCAAATACAGTACCCATCACCGTCACTGCCATGGCCATGCCACCGGGAACCCGGCGTAATAAGATTTGCAGCGTCTCCAACAAATCCTTCGCGATCTCAGCGCGTTCCAGCATCACGCCCATGAAAACGAAAAGTGGTACAGCGATGATCTGCAGATTGTCTGCGATAAACCAGATTCGGCTCGTGAAGAGAAAAAATTCAACGAGGGAAAATACGCCAGCCAGTGAGCCGATCAAACCAAATAGTATCGCAACGCCGGCCAGGACAAAACCGATCGGGTAGCTGGTGAAAACCAGGGCCATCAGCGTAAAAAACATCAACAGAGGCAATAATTCAATCAACATGAACGATGCTTTTCATGGCGTAGGCGCGATGGTCATCGCGGGCCGGCATTCGAACGACAACACGCCGTTGGCAGATACTGCGAGCAACTCGAGAGTCTGTTAATGCGATCTGATTTCAGCCCAGACATCGTCCAGTGCCTGGATGAAGCGTTTTCCGATACTCTGAATCTCGGCCTCATTGATGATGAAAGGCGGGGCAAACGCGACTCGGTCACCCATGCCGCGGTGTATCAGGCCGTGGCGTTGGGATGCGGCAACGACGCGTGCGCCGATGCCGACCTCGGGTCCGAATAGTTTGCGTGTCGCTTTATCGCAAACCAACTCAATGCCCGCAAGCAGTCCCACCTGACTGACATCGCCGACCAGCGGGTGATCCTTCGCTGGCATGAGTGCTTGGGATAGAATTTCTCCGTTCTCTTGGGCTAGCTTAACGACATTTATTTCTTCGTAGATTTTAAGAGTTTCAACAGCGACCGCTGCACTAACGGGGTGTCCAGCATAGGTGAATCCGTGTGCGAAACTGCCCAATTTGTCGCTCTCATCCAACATGGCCTGATAGATCTTGTCATTCACCATAACAGCCGAGATCGGCAGTGCAGCGGCGGACAGCGCCTTTGCTGTTGTGAGAATGTCTGGCTGGATGTTATAGGTTTCGCTTCCCCACATCCGGCCGGTTCGACCGTATCCACATACGACTTCGTCGACTACAAAAAGAATGTCATATTTTCGCAGCACTGATTGAATTTTTTCAAAGTATCCGTCGGGAGGAACGACGCCACCCGCTGCGCCCATTACCGGCTCAGCAAAGAATGCAGCGATTGTTTCAGGACCTTCGGAGATGATCAGTGACTCCAACCGTTGAGCCAGTCTCGACGAGTACTCGATCTCGCTTTCGCCAGGTTCGGAATGTCGGTAAAAATGTGGCCAGTCGGTATGAAGAAATCCATCGAGAGGTAAATTAAAATCCGCGTGCATGTCGGGTTTCCCACTTAGACTGGCCGAAGCGACGGTGCTGCCGTGATAACCCATGTGACGAGAGATGATCTTGCGTTTCTCTGGTTTGCCAATGGCGTTGTGGTAATACCAGACGAGTTTGATAGCTACATCGTTGGCCTCCGAACCAGAACATTGGAATAGCACTTTTGACATGGGAACAGGAGCGATGGCCAACAGTCGTTCGGCCAGTTCAATTGCCGGTTCGTGGCTGCGGTGTCGGTAGAGATGGTAATAACTCAATTCGCACATCTGGTCGTAAGCCACTTTTGCCAGGCGCTTGGTGGAAAAACCCAAGCTGGCACACCACAGGCCTGATGTCGCATCAATATACTCACGACCGTCGTCGTCATAGATGCAAACGCCTTCCCCACGTTGGGTCATTTCCGGCCCCGCTGTTCGATGCTGCTGCAGGTTCGTTTGCGGATGGATGACGCTCGCAATATCGCGGGCGGCGATCGAGTTGGCTCGGTAAGTCATTGGATGGATCCTTTTTTCGGCAATAATAAGCGGAATCGATTATCTTTCGCCCCCCCGACTGTTTGGGGCTAGTAACCCCAGTTTACTTTGGAATAGGTCATGCCATTAATTCGATTTGATGCCGTCAGCTTAAAGTTTGGCGCGCACGCGTTGTTACGCGAGGCGAATTTCATGATTGATGCGGGCGAGCGGGTCTGTCTCATCGGGCGGAACGGTGCCGGTAAAACATCGATGCTTCGCTTGGTCACCGGCGAGGTGGAGCCTGACAGTGGGGACATCAATATGCCAAGTGTAATCGGCATCAGTCAGCTTGAGCAGGCATTGCCTCGGGATCTTAATCAACAGGTTACAGAATTTGTTGCTGGCGGCCTCGATACCATTCAGTCGTTATGCCGGGAATACAGTGAACTCTCTCAGCAGGCACTTGATGCGGCGGGGTTACGAGAACTCCAGTTGTTGCAGGATCAGATCGAAACCCACGGGGGCTGGAACGTAGAGCAACAAGTCAACACCGTTTGTTCTGAGTTGGATCTGCCCACTGATCGATTACTGAGCGAATTATCAGGCGGATGGTGTCGTAGAGTCTGTCTGGCACGGGCACTGGTGTCGCGACCTGATTTGTTATTGCTGGATGAACCGACGAACCACCTCGATCTGGACACTATCGAATGGTTGGAACGCCGTTTGAACAATTTCATGGGTGCACTTTTGTTTATTACCCATGATCGTTCGTTTCTCCAGAATGTCGCTACACGCATAGTTGAAATTGATCGTGGAAAATTGAGAAGTTGGCCAGGAGATTACCGCCGTTACTTGCTTGATAAGGAACAATCTTTGAGTGAGGAACAGCGCAGCAACTCGGAGTTTGATAAGAAACTGGCGGAAGAGGAGACGTGGATTCGTCAGGGTATTAAAGCCAGACGCCGTCGCAATGAGGGGCGAGTGCGTTCGTTGGTCGATATGCGACGTGAACGGGCGGCGAGGATTGTTCCGGACGGAAAAGTGCGGATCCATATTGAGGAGTCAGAGCGTTCCGGTAAGAAAATCGTCGAAGCGCGCCGCGTTTGTTACGGCTATGGCGATACCCGCCTGGTGGACGATTTTTCTATGCGCATTCTGCGCGGGGATCGGATTGGCGTGGTGGGTAACAACGGCGTCGGAAAAAGCACGTTATTAAGAATACTGACAGGTGAATTGCAGCCCCAATCAGGCAGCATCAAGTGGGGCGTTAATATTGAGGTTGGCTATTTTGATCAGCACCGTCGCTCGCTTGATCCGAAAAAAACAGTGGCCGAAGTGGTCGGTGAGGGCAAAGACTATATCGAATTGAGCGGCAATCGGCGTCACGTCATTGGGTATCTTCGGGGATTCCTGTTCACAGCGAAGCGAGCGATGACACCCGTTGGTGCACTGTCCGGTGGTGAGCGTAATCGAGTGATCTTGGCGCATTTATTTACTCAGCCGAGTAACCTCCTAGTGCTGGATGAACCGACTAACGATTTGGACGTCGAGACACTTGAGGTGTTAGAGGATCGTTTGTTGGATTACAGCGGCACCCTGATTGTGGTCAGTCATGACCGTGAATTTCTAGACAACGTGGTGACCAGCATTGTTGTCTTTGAGCAAGACGGAAGAGTCCGCGAGTATGTCGGTGGTTATCGGGATTGGTTGAGGCACGGTCGATCCTTAGCGGCCGTCGATGGACAGGGAACTAAGGTCAATGAGCCGTCGGTGACTGTGTCGGGAGCGGGTCGGCAGACCGCTAAGTCCCGACTCACTTACAAACTTCAGCGGGAACTCGACAAATTACCCGGGACGATTAGTCGCCTGGAAGGGGAGGTCGAGGCGCTGCGGAAAGAAGTCGCTGCGCCCGCGTTTTACGATCACCCGTACGACATGACCCGACCGGTGTTGGATCGGCTGCAGGTTACCGAAGCCGAACTGGAAGCGGTAGTGGAGCGCTGGGCAGAGTTGGAAGAGTCAAGTAAGGTCATCAATGATGCGCGCTAATCACTGGCCAATTTTCGAGCGTAATCTATTGCGTGTGTCAGTCCATCGGTAAAGGCTTTGCCCTGCCAGGCAATGTCAAAGGCAGTGCCATGATCGACTGACGTACGAATGATTGGCAGGCCCGCGGTTACATTAACGCCAGATTCGAATGCCAGCAGTTTCATAGGCGCGTGACCTTGATCATGATATTGGCAAACGATCGCGTCATAGCGATCTTGGTGTACAGCGAGATAAAAAGTAGTGTCGCCCGGTAAGGGGCCTTCAGCATCAATGCCGTTTATTCTTGCTTGATCAACGGCAGGTTTAATTTCTTCCAGATCCTGCATCCCGAACAGACCGTTTTCTCCCGCATGGGCATTGAGGCCACAAACCGCGATACGTGGATTGGGGATAAACCGCTGAAGTGTGTCATGGGTTAAGGTGATGACGTTCAGCACTCGATCGGTTTTGCAACGGGCGATGCTCTCTTCCATCGACACATGTGTGCTGACATGCGTGCACACCACTTCGGGTGTCGCCAGCATTAGGGTGAAGTTGTCTGTGTCGCAAGCAGCAGCGATTAACTCGGTGTGTCCACAGAAAGTGGGGTCAGACAGGCGAGTGGCCTCCTTATTCATTGGCAAGGTAATCATGGCGCTGATTTTTCCGGCGAGGGCATCGGCCGTCGCCCGGAGCACATAGTTTCTCGCCGCGGCGCCCGCTTTTCGATTGACTTTTCCCGGCGTCAGATCCTCTGAGGTCAGGCAATCAAGATCAAGTACGTTGAGCGTACCGGGTATGAGTTCGCTGGGCTGTTGAATCACATTAAGCGAAATGTCTAATTCGAGCAGTTTGGCGCCAGCGGCAAGGATCGCGGCGTCACCGTAAGCGAAGACATCGTTAGCCAATAGATTCGCATGGTAAGCGCGAAGGAGAATTTCGGGTCCGACCCCAGAGGCGTCGCCCATGGTAATTCCAAATGGCATCGATTTAGCGTCCTGTTATCAGTCCGGTGGTGCGGGGGAAAAATGGTTGGTCAACGCATCTACTCTACCAAATGCGCCGTTCTTGATGGCCAGCATGTGGCCAGTGTGTGTTCGGCAAAGACCTATTCCCGGTTCGATCTCCCGCAGCAAGGTCAATCGGTTAATCCCCAGGGCATCAATCATGCCCTGGCTCGTCGCTCCGCCGCACACCGTGATCAAGCTTGGGTGGAGAGTATGGAGAAGGCGTGTGGCCGTGGCGACGAGGTATTGTGTGATCTGCTCGGTATACACATGGATATCAAGGCCCTGTTGACGCGCGGCAGCGAGGGCGACATCGACGTCGACAGGACGGCGGGCGGTACATAGGATGACGGGTCGGTGTTGACGCCAAGCGTCCTGTGTCATCGTGATGAAGGTGTTAGATGAATCGGGCAGCGGGTGGTTTTCCATGGAGCAAGGTGGAACCAGATGGATAACGCAGGCCCCAGCAGATTCTGCATGGTTAATCTGGGCTTGAGTGACGGGGTGACAACTGCCAGCCACGATTAATACGGAACTTCGGTCTACCCGGGTTTCCAGGGGTTCGCTCACGTCAAGAGCAAGGTGTGGCAGAAGTGCCTCCAGAGCGCCCGCTGGACCCGCGAGGCGCGCGCCGCGGCGTTGAGCGGTATCAACGGATGTACGGACATCGTCATCGGTCGTGCCATCACAGAGCACCAGTGTGGCAGACGCTTCCCTTTTCCCGCATGCCTGAGTTACGGGTACATCGGTCTGTTGGCGGAGCAAGGTAAGTAGCGAACTGGTATGGATGGGCGAGCGGGGATCTTTCGCGAAGGCAGTCTCGGCAACGGGTACGCCATTGATGTAAAGAATCCCATCCGTCACGGTGCGTCCCAAGCGCGGAAAGGCTGGCACAAAATAGACGGCACAAGTCGGTTCAACTCGAGCCAGCGCGGCGAGTTCAGCGGCAAGCGGCCCTCGAGCTGCCGAGTCAGTTTTCTTATAAAACGAATAGATACCCTGACGCATTAGCCAGCGGGCTGCAGCATCCAGGCAGTGACTGGCCGTTATCGATGGCAGATGCCGACTATCGGTGACGACAACGATAACGCTGGCGTGAGCTTGTCCGGGCTGATTCGATTCAGGAATGCTCGGTAAAACGACCGATTGATGGCCCATTCTCCGGCACACTGCAGCACATTCGATTGCGCCTGAAAGATCATCCGCAATGATGCCAAGCTGTTTCGACGTCACGGTCATTAGGACAACGGAGTTTCAGGGAAAAGTGTTTCTTTATGGTCGAATCTCAAACATGACACGGGATTCGAGTGGGTATTGGAGCGCAGTCGGTGAAGGATCTATATCCAGGTCGGTTGACATGGACGCAGTGCCTGAATGGTAGTCCACCAACTGCGTTGGGTTGGGTGACGAGTTCAAAATGATAAACGTAGCGCCAGGTGGTTTCAGTATGTGTCGGTTAAGCGAGTGCCAGGTACCGCGCTTGAACGAATACCCAATACCTGGATCAATGAGGAATGCCCGCACATCGGCGGGCACGGGAATGGCCAGGGGATCATCCAGATCCGTGGGCGGCGCCGCGCACACCACCGCGGGTGCACCTGAGAGTTGAACGAAGCTCTGGGTCACACCGAAATGGCGCTCAAGTTGCGTGAACTGGAGTGAGCCCTGCGGTTGCCAGATCACACCGACCGTTGACTGTCCATCGTGTTGATAGTCGGTGGCAGCGAGAATTCGCGTGTCGGACGGCCTATGCTGTGCCTGCCACAGTTCCCCGAATGCTGCGAAGGTTGTATCGGTCATGGGCTCAGGCTGTAAAGGGTGGACATAGTCCATGGTGGTCTCCATTGCTGGTGGTCCAAGCGCAGGGGCGGGCGGCGCAAACGAAGGTTGGTAGTATACGAGTGAGTCTACTGGTGAATTGGACCGGCCCGCCATTGATTCACTAACCCACGCTGTGTACTTGGGCTCATCCTGTCGGCGGGGCAGGGGTCCAGACTGGTATCCTTAGCCATTGGACGCGGGATTTTTGGGGTAGTCTTTAGGTGCTGTTTTATCAGAAGGGAGCGATCATGCCATTTGCTGTCAGTGAAGATGGAGTCAAACTACACTATCAGGAAGTGGGTAGTGGTACTGCGCTGGTCTTTGCGCATGAGATGACTGGTGATTCGCGCATTTGGGAGCCGCAAATGCGTTATTTTGGCCGGTTGTATCGATGCATCAGTTTCGACGCGCGCGGTTATGCGCCATCGGATATTCCCTCGATGCCTAGTGACTACTCTCAGGAGCGCGCTGCAGATGACTTGGCTGCGTTGCTCCGGCACCTGGAAATTGAGCGTGCGCATGTAGTCGGGTTATCTATGGGAGCCTACACTGCGCTCCATTTTGGAATCCGGCACGCCGCGATGGCTCGATCCCTTGTAGTGGCAGGTTGTGGTCATGGGTCTGCACGCGATGTGGCTGAGATTTGGCCAGCCCAGGCAGAGCGCTTTGCTGAAAGGTTGGAAAAAGAAGGGATGCCTGCTGTCGCTGGTGATTATGCGAGTAGCGCTTATCGGGTGCAGTTCAAAGACAAGGATCCCCGCGGTTGGCGAGAATGGGCAGAGCGACTTGCCGAGCACTCGGCTGAGGGGCTGTCAAGGTCAGTGCGCGAGGTGCAGGCCAAGCGACCGAGCGTTCTCGATCTCGAAGAATCACTGCGGTTGCTTGAGGTGCCTACTTTGTTAGTGGTTGGCGATGAGGATGAGCCGACCTTGGAAATGAATTTATATCTGAAGCGCACGCTGCCATTCGCCGGATTAGAGATCTTTTCTAAGACGGGTCATGCGGTGAATTCGGAGGAACCAGCGAAATTTAATGCGGCTGTTGAGGGGTTTCTGCACAAAGTAGCGCTTGGTCGATGGCAGGTTAGAAGTGACGAGGCACGCCACACTGAGGTTTGGTTGCCGGGTGATGAAACGGGAATATCGCAATGAGCCGCATGGGTTACCAACGGGTCCACTGAGTAGCCCATGGGTCGTGGTCTGTTGACGGTGGGAGTGTTCTTCAATGAAAGAAAAAATTGATCGTTTAGTGGCTTTTTGTAAGGCCAATATGGTGGCTATCTCCTGGAACCTCACCATTTCTTTTTTACTCTTTTATTGCGTGATGTTGATAATTAGCGGCGACTAGAGAGCTAGATTTCCGATTTCCCTCTTATGCAGCGGCACTATCTATTCGCCCTGTTGGCGCCGGTATTCTGGAGTATCTCTGGCGTGACAGTGCGATTGATGGAGTCTGCAAATCATTGGCAGATCAATTTTTATCGCAGCGGTAGCCTGGCCCTATTCGCGATCATAGTTTTGTTAATCCGCTACCGCGGGAGAGTGGGTAGTGTTTTTCAATTAGCGGGTTGGAAAGCGGGGCTGGCAGGTGCCTTCGTTGGTTTGGCAATGATTTGCAATATTTTTGCGCTTACCCACACCACGGTCGCTAACGCCACGTTACTGATGGCTTCCGGACCCCTTGTTGCTGCTGTGATCGGGCATTATGTGTTGGGCGAGCGGACGCGTTGGGGCACTTGGTTGGCCATCATTATCGCGATTGTCGGTATTACGGTGATGGTGGGAGGCAACTGGCACACCGCGGGTTGGGTTGGCGATCTGGTGGCATTATTGGGAGTGTCTTTTTTTGGTTGTTATGCGGTGGCCTTGCGTTTGGGCAGAACCCGAGACATGACGCCGGCAATCGTTTATGCCGGTGTTGTGGGTGCGCTTGTCGGCTTGCTCATGAGTACGACTATGCAGTCTGGATTGTTGATCCCTGTCCAAGATCTTTTGCTGTGCGTGATGTTGGGTGTTTGTCAGATCGGTATCGGTGGATTGCTTTTCATCGCGGCGGCACAGACGGTGCCGGCGGTCGAGCTGACGCTTTATGCATTGGCTGAACCCATGCTTGCCCCTTTGTGGACCTGGATTGGTGTCGGTGAGGTGCCGACTCGTAGCACCTTCATTGGTGGTGCTCTGCTAATGAGTGCGCTGGTGGTGCATACGCGCAGCGCGCGTAAAAAAGAGGCCTCATGAAAGCCGCGGTGAGTTGGGCGCGGTAGTGTGACGGATGAATGCTGGATTCATTCCATTGCGTATAACGGCCGCCGGCCTAATCTGATGTAACGACCACTTGAATGATGCGTCCTTCTACTGATTGCTGACACTGGTTATGGATAAGTCGATTCAGATGATTTGTCAGCGTGCGGTCAGCGATGAGTACGCGGGCCACACGTTTTTCTTGTTTATTGCATTGCACGTCGTGATGTGGTCGTTAGTTCCCGGGCTGACACGTCATGAGTTAGACAGCGACAGCATGATGCATTTTGCTTGGGGGCAGGAATGGCAGTGGTCCTATCCGTTACATCCACCACTCGTCCCCTGGGTGGTGGCTGGGTTCTTGAAGATTTTCGGCATCAACAACCTGTCCTACGTCGTGCTGTCACAGGTGAACATCGCGCTCGCGTTGACTGCTATCTGGTTCTTGGCAAGGCAATTCTTCAGCGCTCGAGTAGCATTGGCTGCTGTGTGTTTGCTCGAATTTATTCCCTACTACAGTTTTCTGAGTCAACGATTCAACCACAGTGCGTTGTTGATTTCGCTGTGGGCGTTGACCACATTGTTTGCTTACTTCGCACTGCATCGACAGCGTCTTTCGGATTGGGTTGGGCTCAGTCTGCTGGCCATGGCATCGATGTTATGCAAGTACTACTCCGTCACATTGCTGGTCGCGATCGGGTTGGTTTTTGTGCTGACGGCGCGGGGCAGAGCAACCTGGCGCACGCGAGGCCCCTATGTTGCAGTGACATTATTTCTGGTTGTCATGGCTTTGCATGCGCAACATGTGATCTTGAACAAAGTTGGCACCATTGAACACATTGGTGATTATTTTAATTTCTCATCGCTCGCCTGGCGTTGGCCCCCAGTAAAATTTTTTCTAGCACAGTTGGTTTACGCACTGCCGGCATTTATCGTGTTCGTGTTAGCCACACGCGATGATCAATCATCTCATCGCTGGTATCACTTATTCAAAAGCGTTTCCTGGCAGGGTTCTCATGCTTTGATTTATATGGTGACTTTGTTTCCTTTAGTGGCTACCACTGTACCCGGCCTGTTGCTTGGCGTGGACATATCCAGTCGATGGGGTGGGCCGGTCCTGGGGATGGTTGGCCTACTGTTGGTTTTTCAGTGCCCGACCCGTCTGTCGGTCGTGCATTGTCGAAGAGTGGTAGCGGCCGCCTTTGTCTGGGTCATGCTGCTTCCGATAGCCATATTAACTGCGCATGGTTTGGGTTGGATTACAAATGAGGCCAATTCCTTTCCGGGAAAGGAATTGGCAGGAACGATCACAAAGTCATGGCACACAGCGTACGGCGCACCGCTGCGTTTGGTCGCCGGCGGGCTGGTGGCACCAGACAGTATTGCGTTTCATTCGCTCGATCATCCTTCCGTGTTGCAGCACCTGAACTTTAAAAAGAGTCCGTGGGTTGAGCCTGCCGGAATTGATGAGCACGGTATCGCAGTGGTCTGCTTGTTGACTGACACAGTCTGTCTTGCAAAAGGAACAAAACGTTTTCCCGGACATCACTGGATTGATCTGTTGGTGACTGGCGCGGGGTCCCGCTTGGCGCCAGTGAAAGAAACCGAGTTTCGTTATTTTTTTGTGGCACCAAGAGTATACGGACGCGCTCAATAGTCGATCGATGTCGTCCAGCGTTCTTCGTCATGGGCTTCCCAGTACCGTTTGCGAAGTTTCTCGGTGATTACACCTGGGTTGCCGTTTCCCACTGGCTGTCCATCAACCGTGGTTACTGGAATCACGCCGCCTGCGGTACTCGACAGGAAAATTTCATCAGCTGCGCGCAGTTCATCAGCGCTCAATAGGGAAGCGTTTGCGCTAAGTCCCTGTTCATCGGCCAAATCTAGTACGGTCTGGCGGGTGATGCCCTGCAGTACGCCGCTGGCCGGTGTGCGTAACGCCTGATCTTTTATCGCAAACACATTAAAACCAGGTCCTTCTGTAATATTACCGTCAGCATCGGGTAAAACGACCGTGTAGCCGTCGCGTTCATAAGCTTCGTAGATGCCTTGGGTTAGATCGCCCCATTGGAAATTCTTAACCGCTGGGTCAAAAGCGCGTGTCGGTGTGCGGATGGTTTGTCGGGCTATCACGAGGTGAACGCCTTGCGCTTGTTGATCAACACCTGCCAGCCAAACGTAGGGGATTGCAAATGCATAGAATCGGTTTTTAAAGAGTCGCGGGTCACGGTTACCCTTTTCGCTGATGCCACGCGTCATGATCATATTGACGGAAGCGTGCTGTAGTCCCGCCCGACGTACGCACTCAATAAGCGCATTGCGAATGCCTTCACGGCTGATGTCTGGCGACATATGTAAGCGATTCCAAGATTTCTCGAAGCGGTTCAGGTGATCTTCCAATCGAAAAAATTGTCCATTCCAGACCCCCACAACATCGTAGGTGACGTCGGAACGCAAGAAACCCATATCCAATATTGGGATCGCGGCCGCGGCGATAGGGACGTAGTCCCCATTAACAAATGCGCAGCCATCGGAAAATTGATTACGGGTCATCAGGGGTTCCTAAACGGGGACTTCGGTGATTCTCTCATTGTACAGATTTGTCGGTTACTCCCAAGTGTTGTTTGTACAGGCACGAGTAACTGATAATGCGTATTGGTGACGCAGAAATGGGGATGAGGACGCGGTGACACAGGACATCACTTTTGATGCAGGCGTAGGCCAGACATTCCTTCGTTATGCGGGTCTTGTTGCTAACCGAGGGTATATTCACAATACGCTTGGCAACATGGCGATCCGTGTCCCGTCTGACGGGCATCCACATGGTGTGACTTACACCAAACCGGCCGGAGTGTCGCTCGAAGAAATGGGCATGGAGGATATTGTTATTACTGACATCCCGACGGCTGACATTCTGTTCGGCTCGGAGATGACCAGTGTGGGCCACAATCTTAACCGTGAAATTCTTCGGCTGCGTCCTGATGCGAACGCCGTCATTCATGTACATGATAACGATACCATTGCATTGTTTTCCTCTGGCGGGTTTAGCGAGGTCGGCGTCTTGTCGCTTGACTTCCCATTTGTTCATGGCAAACCCCCGTATTATCTTTCTGCGCACATTGACGTCGAGCAAGATGCACAATTGATTGGTCCCTTTATTGGCGGCACCAATTGTCTGGTCATGATCGGGCATGGAGTCACGACGATCGGTCGAACGATCTCCGAGGCTTACCACCGCCTGACTGCATTTACTGCAGAGGTAAAGCGGGTGATCCTGGCGGAACAGTTGGCCGCTATCAAGGGGACGGCGGTGCAATACCGATCACTCGAAGACATAAATCAGATGTATCGGTTATCGGACCAGGTGATTTATCCGGATCGCGCGGTGGATGTCATGGCGCAGGAGAAATAACCGCGGACATCTAAAGTGGGGCCTGATGTTTTGCCTATCAAGGACGGTGGAATAACTTCGTCCACCAGCGTCGGATTAGATCTCGGCACACGGAGAGTAAGAGGTGGCCGGCGTTGAGTGCGGGCGGATCGGTTGATACGAATTCCTGACTGGGGGAATCGACGGAAGGCGTATCTGTCTTAGCCCGATGGTGCGAGAGACGCTGTTCGAACGCGGCGACAAATTCCACAGTGATGCGGTTTGCGACTTGCTGGATAACGGCGGCTTTCCCAAACTGTGCCAAAGCACCGGCAAGTGTGAAATCGGTCGTGATACTTACTTTGGTATGGCCGGCATCTGTTGGCTCGAGTTGGTAATGCAAGCTGGCCTGAGCCCGAGAACTTGATCGTGTGTCGGTGCCTTTACCTGACACCGTTGCCGACTGAGCGTTTAGATCATGTTCGATTTCAAGTTCGCCTTCGAAAGTGGCAGCCAGCGGACCGAGTTTGACGGCGAAATGTCCACGGTAGCGATTGTTCGGCAGTGCATCGGTAACCGAGGCGCCGGGAAGACACTCCGCAACGGTGTAGATGTCGGACAACCCAGCCCACACTATGGTCGGGGAGTGTTCAATGATGAATTGGTTGTTAATTTTCATCGTCGTGTATTGGGCTCAACGCGCCGGTCAGTAGGGCAGTGTGCCGCGCGGGGCCATCAGGTTTTCCATTGCACTGGTTACCGTTTCAACTGGGTCTTGTGATTAGGAGTGAGCCTCTCCTGCTTGTTGTCGTTGCACCTGCATATTGGCCAGAAAGGGGATCAGCGGGTGCACCCCGAGCGTGACCAGTGCCGGCACGTCCAGTTTTACTAGGAGTTCAGCGTGGTTTTCATCGAGCAAGAATGAGTCTGCAAAAGCCCGGCGGTTCGCGATAAATGTGCTTCTGTGATGGACATCGTGTGCGATTTGATGGAGTGCAGTGGTCAGGGTGACCAGCTCAGGGCGAATGCTGGGATAGTGAAAATCGCTCACCGGTTGGGCAGGTGTGAACCAACCCAGCGAGGCGTAATTGTGGTGCCAGCTGGGTTCGAGTGCCACGATGTCGGGCTTGCGTTGCCCCAGCGCGCCGGCAGCACAGGCCCAACAGCGCAGTTCGATGTTGCCGGTGTCGTCCAACTCTGCCTCGTCATAACCTAATAGCGATTTCAGATTGCCATCCTCAAGTCGGGCGAGCGCGCTTTTGTCCCACTCGAGCGCGGGCTGCGAATAACGATCGGTGCCGGGATAGTGCGACATACCACCACTGGCGAGCACAATGGTCCGCAAGCCCATGGCGGTGAGGCTTTGCGCAATAGCCTGTCCGAAGGCATAGCAACGTTCCATGGTGGGTTGCGGTGGCAGGTAGGCGTTGACGAAGATCGGGAGCACCGATCCCTTGTGGCCCAGATGAGTCAATGGAATACCGATCGCATAGTCGATTTTGGCCGTACTGGTAAACGCGGGGTCGAATCCCAGGCGATAAAGACGACGTACCAATTCCAGGCCGATGGCGCCGGGTACGTCCCAGTGAAATGTGTGTCCTGCGAATTCTCCGTTGGCTTCACCGCCAACGTGTAAGGTGAAGGCTGGCGCAATCTGGTGAAAAAACTGTTCGGCATGGTCGTTTGAAAAAATGATCCAAAGATCAGGTTGTAGTGCCCGTAGTTGCTCGCCGATGTCAGCGGCAGTTTGCTGTACTCGGGCGACTGTCTTTTTGTCTTCAGTGTCGGGCAGGGTAAAAAATTGGGGAGCGTGCGGCAGCATCGCGCCACCGAGAATGGTTGATTGCATGACAGGCGTACCGAGAGGTCGTTACGCCGCCGCTAGGTCCTCGGCCGCCTTGAGTACAGCACGCACGATGCCCTGGTAACCTGTGCATCGGCACAGGTTACCGCTCAACCCTTCACGCACGGCGTCCGCGCTGGGTTTCGGTGTGCGTTTAAGGAGGTCGCGCGTGCTGATTAACATGCCCGGTGTACAGAAGCCACACTGAAGGCCATGCTTGTCGTGAAATGCCTGTTTAATGATTTGCATTGCTGGATCGTCAGCTAATCCCTCAAGGGTGGTAATTTGGGCGCCACCAAGCGACACCGTCAGGGCGATACAAGAGCGTGCCGGTTCACCATCTATCAAGACGGTGCACGCGCCACACACGCCGTGCTCGCAGCCCAGATGGGTCGCAGTAAGGCGAAGTTCCAGGCGTAGAAAATCCGCAAGGCTGAGGCGAGACTCGACCGTCGTCTCGACAGGACGACCGTTGACAGTTAAAGAGACTGATTGTTTCATGATCTGGCTTGCTCGGCTGCGCGCACGGCGCTCGAGGTGTGGAGTCTTCGTTCAGCGGGTGATAAGGAGGGCATCTTTAAGTCCAGTTCATTCTGTACGATCACTGCCAGATCATTTTTCTTAGCCCCCTCAAGAAACGCACTCGCGCTAGCCTCCAGCACGAGTGGGGCATCACTCCAGGCACCGATCACTAAACGCGCGGATTCTTTTTCGTGATCAATCAGGGCGATCGCGAGTGATTTGGCGTATTCCCCTACCTTGGGCGCTACCTTGTAGTAGCCCCATCGCTCAGCAGCAGATCGACGAGGCACCACGATGCTGTCAATGATTTCGTGTTCTGCGATTTGGGTGTAGTAGGGGCCGACAACAAAGTCCGTAATAGCCAGGCACCGCTGGCCATCGGGGCCAGTCAGTGTGACAGACGCATCGAGTGCGACCGCCGTGGTGAGCCAGTCGGCTGCGGGGTCAGCCAGTGCAAGAGCGCCGCCGAGAGTGCCACGATTGCGCACTGCCCGATAGGCGATGCGAGATGCGACGTAGCGCATTAAGCCATTCGTCCCGTCTGGTACGACGCCGTCTTCAAACGCGGCGTGTGTGGTCAATGCGCCATAACAGATGGCCTCGGGGGTTTCTTCTTGGCGTGATAGGGCAGCAATGGCTCTGAGATCGATCAGGTGATCAACGGGTGAGAGGCGAAGGTTCAGCATGGGGACAAGTGACTGCCCACCGGCCAGCACGGCCGCCATGCCGTCAGCGCCCGATAGCGCCGTGATGGCATCTTCAACCGATGTCGCACGATAGTATGAAAAAGGCGCCGGCTTCATAATGGTGAAACAGCGCCCGATTCAATCGCCTCGAGCACGCGCAGTGGTGTGACCGGGGTCTGTGTGATGTCCGCTCCGAGCGATTTGAGTGCGTCGTTGAGTGCGTTGACGACTGCCGCGGGTGGTGAGATGGCGCCCCCTTCACCCAGGCCCTTGATGCCGTACTTAGTGTGTGGCGATGGGGTTTCTATATGTAGCATGCGTACATCTGGAACTTCAGCACACCCAGGGATCATGTAATCCAGAAACGTAGACGAAAGTGGTTGGCCGTTGTTGTCATAGGGGATTTCTTCGTAAAGCGCGGTGCCCAATCCTTGCGCAACGCCCCCGACAACCTGGGCTTCGACAATCATCGGGTTCACCATGCGACCACAATCGTGGACAACGACATAATCGAGGATCTCCATTTCACCGGTGCCCGGATCGACGGCCATGACGCACGCGTGGGTGGCATAGGAGAAGGCGCCGGTGCTTCGTTTAGGTTCATACACGGCAGAAATGTCCAGGCCGGGTTCTTCGCCCTCGGGCAATCGTTCCGGGTGCAGGGTTGCCGCTTCTGCGACCTCGTTCAACGCAACCGAAGCAGTTTCTGTGTGGACGCGCCCGTCGGATAGTGTGACGGCATCGGCTGTGGTCTGCAGCAGGTGGGCTCCGATCCGTTTGACTTTGTCGGCCAGTTGGCCGCAGGCCACTGAGACGGCGCCGCCGGCCATCGTCATGCTGCGGGAGCCGAAGGTACCCATGCCATAGGGTGATACTGAGCTGTCCCCGTGTCGGACAACCACATCGGCGACTGCAATGCCGAGTTCTTCGTTCGCTACCTGGGCGAGCGTGGTTTCAAGTCCCTGCCCGTGGTTCTGAATACCGACATGCAATATCAGCTTGCCATCAGGGGTTAGTCGAGCAAGTGCGGGCTCGTAACCAAAGACGACGGGTAGCCCACGGCTGACCCATTCGGCGGTGCCGTGGGCGGTTTGCTCGGTATAGCAGGACATGCCAAATCCAATCAGGCGGTCATCCTTCTCGCCAGTGGCCTGGCGTGAGCGAATGGCGTCAATGTCGATGGCGGCAAGTGCCTGTCTCGCCGCTTCCGGGTAGTCACCGCTGTCGTATTGTTTGCCGGTAATCGATTGGTAAGGCATATCTTCGGGTTTGATCAGGTTCAGCAACCGCACGTCGGCCGGATCAAGGTGCAGTTCTCGCGCCAACGCATCGATCATGACGTCCATCGCGAAGCACGCACCTGTCCGTCCGACCCCCCGGTAGGGGCCCATCGGGGTTTTGTTGGTGCAGATACTTTGCGATTTGGCCGCGTAAGCGGGCACGTGATACGGACCCGGCAAGATGCCAACGACCATGCCGGCCTCCATCGCTGCCGTCCAGGGCCACACTGAATACGCGCCGGCATCTACTCGAATCATTGCCTCAAGGCCGAGGATCAGGCCATCATTGTTCGCATGCACAGTGACGTCATAGCGGTGTTCACGGGCATGGGGTGAGGCGATCAAATTTTCCCGTCGGTCTTCAATCCACCGGATAGGTTGATCAAGTTTCATTGCGAGTGCCGCGATAGTCAGTTCCTCTGGACTGAAGTTGCCTTTGGCCCCGAAGCCACCGCCGACATCAGGCGCGATGACTCGAACCTGGCTTTCGGGCAAGTCGATAGCGCGGGAGATGCAGGTGCGCAGTACGTGTGGAAACTGTGTCGAACTGTAAACCGTCAGTTCGTTCAGTCGTCGGTCACGGTGGGCGAGAACGCCCCGGCATTCAAGCGGCACAGCGCCGTGTCGGCCCATGGACAGTGATTTAGAAAGGCTAATAGTGGCGTCCTTGCGCGCACGCTCCAAATCGCCTAACGATACGTCGGTCTTAAGATAAACATTATCGCGCCAATGTTCGTGTATCAGCGGTGCGTCCGGGGCAGTGGCTACATCCATATCCCATAGGGCGGGTAGTTCATCTAACTCCAATTCGCACGATTGCGCGATGTCTTCTGCTTGTGCTCGCGTGGGTGCAATACACACGGCAATCATCTCGCCGACAAAACGGACTTTGTCCTTTGCAAGAGCGAACTGCTTCGTGCTCTGAAACTGAGGGTCATCGGTCGCCGCTACGATGGGGTGTGCGAAATCCAGATCCGCCGCGAGGAAAACATGATGGCTATATTCGCTTGGCACCTTAACGGCGCCAAGGCGCGCGTGGGCGACTGGGCTTCGAATGAAAGCGGCTTCTAGTGTGCCTGGTATTTCAAGGTCCGCTAGATAAGTCCCCTGACCATTGAGAAGTCGCTCATCTTCGTTGCGTTTAACGGCGGCGCCGATGCCTTGTTTTGTGTCGCTGTGATTCAAATGGGAATGGCCTATTGAAGGGAAACGTTGAGTATGTCCAGCCTACCTGAAACATTCTATCGCCAAGTGGTCGGGAGTGGGGTTATCCTACGGCTTCTTATAGATGATGCGACTTGATTGGGGTGACAAATGAATAACTTGCTGACCACAGGGGTATTGTTATCTACGCTGCTTGTTTCTGGCTGCGGCTATCATGTTGTAAGCGCCACTGATCACTCTGTCATGTTGAGTGGTGTGGTGATCCATTCAGAGGCCTGTGCGAAGGCAAAAGACAGGACAGTCGACTTATTCTGTAATGGTCAGTGGAAGGCGGCTAAAGTTGCTGATAACCATTGCCGACAGTTCGGTAAACAAGCGAACTGGGTACCCGACGCGGTGCCCGATGGGTTTGCGACCTACGACTGTGTGAACTGACAGATTGAAGCTATTGAATGTAAGAGGGGTACTTGCGGGTGGCGGCGACTAGATCCCAGTCTATGGATGTGGGGAACTGCTGTAATCAGCTGAATTTATAACTGTTTTTATCGAATGAATGGTTGCCAGATCGTTGATTGTTTTAGTAAAACCTAATATAGTTTATGATGTGTGTCCTCGCTGCTACTTACCCGGAATATGACCCTTGGCGACGACTGATATGAGTCCTCAAGGTTCGAAGTCCAGTAACTTGGGGGACTCCTCTAGCATTTTTGTAGAGGGCGCTGCGGTCCAAGTCGCGCAGACGGCTGTAACGACCACTACAGACGCTACACCAACTACGACGCCTGCCGCTCCGGCTGAAGGTGATGCCGCTCCGGCTGAAGGTGATGCCGCTCAGGCTGAAGGTGATGCCGCTCAGGCTGAAGGTGATGCCGCTCAGGCTGAAGGTGATGCCGCTCAGGCTGAAGGATTAATATCGACCGCAGAAGGTGAAGGCCTGCTGAAGGAAGACGAAGAAGACCTGTTGTCTGATGGTCAAGGTGGTTTGCTAGAAGGTACTGGCGATGTGGCGACTGGAGGTGACTCGTTCTCGGCCGCGATGAGCGCGGCGATCATGGGTGCTG
>CAJQRU010000019.1 GCA_905612355.1 uncultured Gammaproteobacteria bacterium | reverse complement strand
ATATCCAGACATGACTTTGGTTGGAAAGGGGGGTGGTGGGGGTGGCGTGACCAAAACGTGACCGACTCCTGTCCATTCCAGTCCTCTCAGGTCACTTACGCGTGGGATCGGCGTGCGTAAATGGTTGATTTAACGAGGTCACCGTTTGAAAGAACTGCCTTCAAGAGGCAGGGGCCGGAGGTTCGTTTCCTCTCACCCCGACCATTTGGTCAAGTAACTACGCCATTTTAGCCAATCTTTAATCTTCCCTAGATGGTAGTAAAAAAGAATTCCGTCCGACAGCGTTTACATCTTCTTCACTCGTTCGAACATATGATTTAAATGTGAAAAATGATAGTGAAAGTCGAATGGCAATTCGCTTCGGTCTCATACGGACTGGTTGGACATTCGTTATCGTTGGTATGTCGTACACGATAGGTGGACTGGTCGGCTTGGTTCCGCTCGAACTCGGAAGTGGAATCCTGACAAATATAAGAATTCCAGCCGGTCTCGCGGTTCTTGGTTGTTTGATTTGTGTTTTCGCTTACGGTGAAGAGTAGGAGATATTTATTAATGTTCAAGAAAGCTGATTTATTTCTGTTATTAGGTGTTTTTATTTCATTTTTTGTTTCCGGATATCTTTGGTTCAATGGGCAACGTCTGGAGGGAATATTTACTGCTATTTGGGTGCCAGCCATTCTGGGTTTCGGAATCTATTTCAAGTTAATGCTAATAAGAGGTCGGATCCATGACTGATCCAATATTATTTTTGAGTGGCGTCGTTGTCTTTTCATTGATGGTCGTCGCAGTCGTGTTAACTGGGATCGAGTTTCGACAACTTGCTAAACTTGATGCACTGAAAGGTGTTAAAACATCGGCATTGGGGACGTCCGACTAGGGGTTTTCGTAAGGGAGGGAGAAAGGCATGAACCCGCGTGGTCTGTTAACGCCTAGTTCGCAACCGTATGAAACGGGCAGATAAAAATGACTGAATAGCGTGACCCATCAGGTGTCTCACACTGGAGTACTTCTCTACCTTTGTGTGTGTGAGTCCCTCAATGACCTTAAAGGGGGAGTGGATCGTTCCACTGAAGTCTCGGATCAAAGGAACAGCCGATATGGAGTTCCTTTCTCATTAAATCAGTGTGACCATAATGTGACCGGAATGTGTCCACTCCAGTCCCTTCCAGTCCTCTCAGGTCACTTACGCGTGGGATCGGCCTGCGTAAGTGGTTGATTTAACGTAGTCACCGTTAGAAAGGACTGCCTTCACACGGCAGGGGTCACTGGTTCAATCCCAGTCGCGACCACCATTTCCCTCCTAAAACATTTAAGAAATAGCAGTCCAAGAAAATCACTCGGGAGCCAACTCCACGCAAATGGCCCTGAATGAACTGCAAAGGACTCAGTTACATCGCACTGACAGCACAGTCAAAATTTGAAGTTCGTTTTTTTATAGGGTCCCATCCCCTATTTCCAAGTCATTTAGCTTTCTACTGGAACGATGCCTGCCCCCTTAAGACGTTGAAATAAAAACACGTACAGACACCTGATGCGTTATAAGCATCTAAGAGCAGAGGATTTGGTGAGGAGGTTGGGGACAGCGTAGGCAAGGTACACGGTGTTGCTTAAAAAGGCGAATAAGACCTTCTGGCAAGTCCCTGTGAAAAGTACGTCAGTATCGCGGTCTGCTGAGCCGCCAACATCTCCTCCATTGACGGTTATGCACATATAAATGGTATTGGTCTTGTTCGCAAATTTCTCCGAATCGCATGTTTACGGCTCTCGCTGTTGTTCGAGACTAGAGAAGTCTCAGTCACTTATCAGGCCCATGATTTTCTTCTTGATTTTCTTCTTGATTTGTTTTCGTTCCTGCCAAATCCAGCAAAGTTTCGTTCCAAAAATTATAAAATTTAGGTTTGAAAAAAAAACCTTTATCTCCGCCGATAGTCGCACCGTATTTAATACATGAGTGACCGAACGAAACTGCATCTGTGTTTGATTTTCCGTCATCTTCCATAAACCAAGGTGGGCAATCATTGAAGGTTTGCGCATCTGATTCATACTCAGGGTCATAATTCGCCGTAAATCCATGACCCCAACCTTTTTTTATAGTGACCTCTATATCTCCCCCATTTTTTTTAATTCTTTCTCCCATCCCCACACATGGTCCTGCGTGTGTGTAGTCGTCAGCACCCCCTAAAACCATCCAGATTTTAGTTTCTTTTATCGGTAGAGGGTTTCTAAACATTCCCGCGCTCCAGCAGTCTGGCGATCTTGGTTGTGCAGCAGCAAAATATAATTCTTTACTAATGAGCGCGTCTCGCACTCTTTTTTCAGCGGCCATCATTGAGATCATTCCCCCTCTTGACCAACCATGAATACCAATTTTTTTGATGTTAACCCTTAGATTTTCTGATAAGTATTCAAGCGCCATAAACGCATCAAGATAAGTTGACCAAAGCGGTACTTGGGACTGATTTGCGTAGGTATGTTTCGCACCTCTTGCAGAAAAGTTATCTAAAAACATGACTGCAATTCCTCTTTTCAACAATCCTGACGCCGTTTCTTTATTAAATCTAAACCATTCGTTATTAAATTGATCAGGGCCGCCGCTTGCATGGGCAATCATGACTAGTGGGAATGGGCCTTCGCCCTTCTGAGGGTATGCAATTAATGCATCGACCTCGATTGGTGATTTTTTATATCGCCCGCTTTTGATAGCCGAAAAATCTCTTACGTTGTATGACTGAATTTTTATTAGCTCAGTCTCTTTTGAAATTTTGGATAATTGTTTTAAGGGTGTATCAAGGGCAAATCCGATACTCGAGACTACTGACATTAGCAAAAATGCGGTTAGTTTTTTCATTTAGTTTTGATTAATAAAAGTATGTGTATAGTTGTTTAACAAACCTTAAACGGTTGAGTTTTCCCTCTGCTGTGTGGAGAGGATATATGTATTAAGTTACATATTAAAAGAGGTGGGCATCCCTTCGTGTGCTGAAAATGTGCAGAAACTTGGGCCGTTGACCTGCAAAACTTATATAAAGATGCTAATGCATTATACGAGCCTGAGCACAGGTAATTTGATGAGACGCTTGGGTTAAATTGAGATCCCCACCTCCTCTAGCATTACGCTTATAACCAGTCAATTCAAAATAATCCACTCTCGGCGAGACCATCGAATATAAATTGCACCGCGAGAGCCGTTAAGATGACTCCAAACACTCTGCTAACCACGTTCATGCCCACTACACCCATGATTCTATGAATCTTAATGGCCCCGATCAGCGCGACTAAAGTCAAGATCAAAACGGCTGCCAATGCACCAAGCACCATCAGTTGCAGCGAGAAATCTCCTTCGGTTTCGGCCATCAATAAAATTGCGGCTCCCATAGAACCTGCTCCTGCGATGAGCGGAGTGGCAAGAGGGAAGACCGCGATGTCGTTTTTCCCCCTCGCCTCGGATTCTTCAGTTTCCGTGGTAGAGACTCCCCCAGAGTGCCGAGCGAAAACCATGTCGATGCCGATTAGGGCGAGGAGAATCCCTCCGGCTGTACGTAGCGCCGCCAATGATATGCCAAGATTGTCGAGCAACAACTGACCAAAAACAGCAAAAGAAAAAAGAATCAAACCAGCAACAGCCACTCCGCGAATAGCCATAGATTTTTTAGCGGCTGCCGTGACTCGACCCGTCAGGGCGGCGTAAACAATAGCAACATCTATCGGACCTACGGTCGCGAAGAAAGCTGTAAAAGAAAGAATAAAAGTTTCTAACATGAGAGGCCAAATGATGGGAAAAGAGCAGTAGCTATCTTACCAACGCCCTGCCCCTTCAATATACTAATTCAAGGTCATAAAAAGAGTGCCTGCCCCGCCAAAACGAGGTATCTCCACACAGATACAAAAGGTCTCGAATAAGGCGATGACGATGTTTCTTAAGAAACTTTTCGCCCGCAACGACCTCATTCTCCCCTCCGCTGTGTGGGTACAACATCTATATATAACGTTATTTGAAAAGGGGGTGGGTACCCCTTTAGCCGTGTGCTGAAAATGTGCTGAACTGGTGTCCCTTCCTGTCCTCTCCTGTCCACTCAGGTCCTTTTGCGTGGAGTCGATGCCTGAGTTTTAAAGGTTTTTCTGGTAGGTCACTGTCTTCGGGAGGCAGTGACCGGAGGTTCGGATCCTCTCACCCCGACCATTTTCACTAGTCGTTACTGGCTCTGGTAATTCCACTGTTTTTTTCCACGTGGACGACTTGGGTGCCATTACTAAAACCAGCGCACAAACGAAACGATTGCGGAAAACATCAACGTTCTGTAGAGGACTACCTATGATGCATAAACTTTTCAGTTAGCGCAAAAATCAGCCCGCTGAACACAAACACCGAATGGATGACCACTCTCCAGAGTATCTCTCCTTCCTGGTAACTGTCTGTGTTTAGGAACACCTTCAAGAGTTCAATGCTAGAAATCGCCACCAATGCAGAAATAACTTTTAATTTCAATCCAGCAAAATCGACCTTACCCATCCATTCAGGACGCTCCATGTCATCTTTGAAGTCGATCTTCGAGACGAAGTTTTCATATCCCGCAATAGCGACCATGGTGACGAGGCTGGCGATCAATGCAATGTCAATCAACTCAAGGATAAATAGTGTAGTTACTTTCGAGTCAAAGGCGCCAGAAGTCGACAAAAAATGGAAAAATTCAGAGATGAAACTGACAAGAAGAATCACCAAACCTAGGACAAGCCCTAGATAGATTGGGGCAAGCAACCATCGTGAGTAGAAGATAATCGATTCGACAAAACGCTCAAGCATGATGCACTATCCTGTAGTCGGTACGGGCATCATAACCTCCCAGAAATGTGCAGGGAAGACGACGAAGCCGTGTGAAGTGGCCGAGATGGAAACAGGTAGATAACGTTACCCACCAGGGGGCTCACACTGGAGTCCTTCTCTACCTTTGTGTGTGTGATTCCCTCAATGACCTTAAAGGGGGAGTGGATCGTTCCACTGAAATCTCGGATCAAATGAACAGCCGATATGGAGTTCCTTTCTCGTTAGATCACTGTGACCATAATGTGACCGTAATGTGTCCACTCCAATCACAATCAGTCACATACGCGCGGGATCAGTGTGGGTAAGTGGTTAATTTAACGTTATCACCGTTAGAAAGAACTGCCTTCATACGGCAGGGATTGTCGATAACAAAGAACACCAAGAGGATTAACGTATCGCGTGGATACTAACAGTTCACTCAATTGTGAACTAGATAGACAGTTACTTCGGACATTCGCTGTTTTCTATACCCCACAGAGTTTTGGTATTGCAGAGTATAGCGGCCCGAAGCCCGTCTCTTCAGTATTGGTGTTGGGCTAAATCGGTGTTAGAAAAACAGTTCCCCTCCGAGTCAAGGTTAATATCTTCGGGACCGGTCCGTGCCCCTATACATGATGTTTTCATAGTTTTGGCGCACCATCGCTTGTTGCGCGACAGACTCGTCACTCATATCTCGCTCAGGTCGATTCAATACAGTAAATTCTGCGTCTGGGCGCCGACCGCGCATCGGTAATATGAAACGCTCGCCAACTGTTTGTTGAACATGTGCCGCGACGTACCAGAACGCGACTCCGATTCTTCGGTTTGGACTTCGATTAGGGAGCGAGCCATGGATCATCTTCGGATGATGGAACGATGCTTGACCTGGCTTCAATAAAATATTTCTTGCGAGTTTTTGGTCCACACCCCCGATCTGGTGTCCGCGAGTAAGCATATTTTTCTCGGCGAATGTGTCTTCATGCTCGCGTAAGCTACCTAGATGACTTCCAGGGATCACCCGCAGGCAGCCAGTTTCATCACTACTCTCCGTCAGTGCGCACCATACATTAACAAAATCATGTGGAGTCAGTCCCATATAAATAGCGTCTTGGTGCCAACTGACAAAACCTTCACTTTCAGGTGGTTTCGCGAAGATGACACTCTCACGCAGGTAAAAATCTGATCCAATTAAATTCTCAACCGTATCCAGTATCACTTCGTTATGCGCTATGGCATCTATACACATGAAGGTAAGGTGCGTGTTCGTTCGTGAGATTGCATTTAACGCTTCCGGAAAGCGTTTTTCAGCCTCTTCAAACTGTAAAAACAACTGTTCAGCAACAGTTGGCGACATAATATCCACTGGGGAGAGATAACCCGATTCCCGATAGCATGCGACATCGGCTTCTGTCATTTGTTTTGTCATGATTGATAGACCACTAACCCGGCACACTCCTGACGGCTGGTTAATGCTAAATCCCCCATCACAGGCATCCTGAAAGTCATCCCGGCATCATAAAGTCCGCACCGCCCAGAGATGAACTGATCGCATCAGTTTCTCGATGTCTGGCCAGCTTCTTTTTCCGCGATAATCTGGTTTGCACCAGACAACTCTCCAAGTTTCTCTCCAGCGTGTATTGCACGCAACAGGCCAGGTTCCTTGGAGGCTTTATCCAAAGCCCATTCGATCTCACCAAGGGCCTCGTGTGATGGGATTACCACGACACCTGAAAAGTCTCCAACCACCAGATCGCCCGGCATCGCCACTGCACCCCCGCAGGAAACAGGAACATTCAAACTACCCCCAATCCCGTATAACCGTGTCGTGATTGGCGACGCACCACGACACCACACGGGTAAACCGCATTGTTGGATTTCAGGAAAATCTGTGCAAGGTCCGTCAACTATAACCCCGACGCAACCAGTCGCCTTTATCGCTACTGCCAGACCACCGCCGATGCAGGCGTGTTTGTCATCACCAAGCCGATCCACAATCAGTACATCGCCCGGTCGGAGAAGCTGTACTGCATGGTGCAATAACGTACAGTCCATGCTCGGCAATGCCAAAGTGATTGCTGTTCCGGCGATGCGTTCGCCATAACAAATAGATTGAATACCCCGATCGACAAACCCTGTGTGTCGGCGATGGCCGATAGTCGCCGTTTCGACACTTTCACACTTTCGTAGCAGATCCTTATCAATCTGAAGTGGCATCTCGTTGATCACAAAGGTCATATTTCGCGTCCAATTGCGTTCACAACATATCCGCAATGAATCACTGAATCGCAAATCATCCGATAGGTGGTAAATCGACCCGCCACGCTATTCCAGCTAGCGCCTCGGGGTAGCGTTCCATCACCGCGACATCATGGCCTGGAACTATATGGTCCACACTGCCCGCCAACTCGAGTAGTTTTTCGTAACCAGCCAACTCTTGACCGACGTGAAAGGCTGCCGGAAATGGTCGACCCTCTTCAAGAGTCTCATAAAACACAGCGGCATCCGATGCGAGGATTACCGGCCCACGGTCTGTATCAACACAGACCACTTGGAGTCCGTCGGTGTGGCCGCCAATCTTATGTAACCGAACCCCCGGTGAAATCTCGCTATCGCCATCATGAAAGATTACTTTTTCAGCGAAGAGGCGGTCTACCATTGACTTGACATCATCTGCGCCGTAGCCGACCCGCAGATGTCGATGGGTCATCCACGGACCCGTCGTATAAGCCATTTCGGCAGCCTGTATATGAAATTTAGCTCCAGTAAATAGATGATGATTACCTGCGTGATCGTAGTGCAGATGCGTCAAGACCACATCCTCGACCGATTGAGGATCGAACCCGAGTTGTTGTATCGCAGCACCCGGACAAATCAGGAATTTACGATTCCGTTTAGTAGCAATTGTCGCGTCAAACCCGGTATCAACAACCAGCAGTCGATCCTGTTGCCGAATTAGCCATACGTAATATGCCATGGGCATCGGCCCGTCGTGTGGATCGCCACCAATAAAGCTCTCGCCACGCGTTCGGACGGAGCGGCCATAACAAATGGCGTAAATTTCAGCATTCATATCAGAGTTAACCCTCCATCTACTGTAATGGTAATGCCAGTAATGTAGGATGCTTCATCACTAGCAAGATAAAGAACTGCCGCTGCCACATCATCGGGTGTGCCAAGCCTCTCCATTGGGATAAGACTTAGCTTATGGCGTTTAAACCCCTCATCGGCAAAGTTTTCCCGATTGAGGTCGGTGAGAATCGTGCCCGGCGCAACCAGATTGACAGTAACCCCCTGGTTGGCCAGCTCCAGCGCCATTGCACGGGCTAACATCATGACACCACCCTTACTCGAAACATAGTGAGCCAAATTCGGCGTGGCGTGCGTCTGATTAATCGATGAAATCATAATGATGCGGCCACTTTGACGAGTAACCATATGGCGGGCAGCTTCCTGAGAAACGGCAAAATACCCGTGGAGATTAACGGCATGAACCCGATTCCATTGTTCGTCCGTAATATCAACAAAGGGGACCCTATCGAGTGTTGCAGCGCACGCGACGCAGATGTCCAGGCCATCAAGGTGATCGACCACATCGTGGACTAGTTTTCTCGCCTGCGCTGAATCACCCAAATCAGCATTCAACGTCATCGTGCGACGACCAACGGAATCCAATTCGGCAGCTAACTCGTCCGCCAGCTGATGTTGCATGTGGTGATGGATGGCAACGTCAGCACCCGCACGGGCAAGCGCCACCGCAACAGCGCGACCAATACCGTTACTCGCCGCACCAGTCACTAATGCAATTTTATTATCCAAAGAGGTCACACTAATGCATCCAAATCTCTATTTCACCATTCCGTTCATTGTCGGGGAAACGCATTTACGGGAGGCTTTTCTTGTCTAGGGACATGTCCTAGTTTGAGGGTAATTTTTGGTGGTGCATGCCGTTTCGCACTATGCCGATCAGGGTCCAGGGAATACGCCATTTTCGAGGCAAAGTCTACATGCTGGCTTCCTTCTGAACAGAGCCGCAATTTCCGTATGCAAGAAGCCCCATCTCCACTTAAGAGTTGTGGCAATACTTCTCAGCCGCACCAACCGCAAGAGAATTGGAAGAAGTCCTTTCATACCGTCACTATAGACTGTTACCGATGTTCAGAGAATAGCGTGTAGGTGTGTGCAGGGGCATCAGTCCCATCCTATAAACTAGCTACGAAGTAAAGTTTTTATTAGCCGTATATGGCTTGGTTACTAGATTGTTAAACCTTGACTAGTAAAGGTTTAAGAGACGCTGAAATGCAAACTCTAAACCGCTACTTTTTTAAACTAACTTATTGATCAACTTAGTAATGAGTCCGGTGAAAATGCAAACCCTATATTTCCCTCAGCTGTGTGGGTACAACATCTATATAGGTATCAATTTCAAAGGGGGTGGGTACCCCTTTAGCCGTGTGCTGAAAATGTGCTGAACCGGGGTCCCTTCCGGTCCCCTCAGGTCCTTGTGCGTGGAGTCGGTGCCTGGGTTTTAAGGGGTTTCTGGTAGGTAACTGTCTTCGGGAAGTAGGGAACGGAGGTTCGAATCCTCTCGCCCCGACCATTTTCACTAGTCGTTACTGGCTCTGGTCGCCCCACTGCCCCCAACTAACAGAACAAACTGTTTCTATCAACCCGAAAACCGGAGTGAGAGACAGCTCAATCCTCCATCCAGTTTCTGAAACTCCGAGACGTCCAATAATTTCACTACATAACCTTTCGACTTAATTGTAAGCGCTGTCATCGGATAACCCTGGGGAACAAATACGGTGTCATTCACCCACAGACTGTTGGCAGCATATGCTTCACTCTCATCTATTCGGAGTTTTGGAAACTTTGAAAACTTTGGGTTAGCAACGAATTCTCCATAAACCAGAAGATTACCTCCCTCTAGATAACTTACCCCACTTTTGAGATGCAGCATCTCTTTGAGATGAACCATAGTGCCGGTTAACCCGTGTTTTTCCAGTATTCCAATCATCTGTTTCGCACCATCGTGGTTGGTTCTTTCTGATATACCTATATAGAAATGTGAACCGACCATCAACACGTCACCTCCTTCCAAGGTTCCTGGCGATTCGATAACCGAAACATTGTTGAATAACGATTCAAGCGTTGGCCGGATTCGTTCTACCTCACCCCGCCGGGATATCGCACCCGGTCGGGTCAAAATTACCCCACTCGGCAACATAATTGCAGTGTCTTCGACAAATGTACCGTCAGGATATTCGAGGTCAGCGGGCAGTACTGTCACGGCTAGACCACAACCCTCAAGTCCTGTTACGTAATCGGCATGCTGACGACATGCCAACTCATAGTCCGGAAGTCCGAGCCCAGCCGTGGAGATGCCATCGATCATTGCTTCACAAGGCTTACGCACGATTGCACGTGTGAACATATCTATTACCCTCCGTAGATCGCTCTCGATCGAGCCAAACGAGTTCCAGGTATCAGGGTTCTCCCCCGCCCCCTTGTCCCTTATCGTAACAATGGAAAAATTCGGACGTTGGCGACACTGAGCGGTAACATGCCCCCTATGGACGTCGCGGGAGTCATTTGGATAACCGTCTTCGGCATCGTGATCGGTGCCGCAGTACTGGCCGGTGGGATCTTTATCTGCCGGTTTATTTATGCCTTGATAAAAGGAGCTCCCACTGATGATTGAATTTTGGAAACTGGCGAACCGCTCAGAATTTATAGCCGAGCTTGTCGAGAGCTGGTTAGGTTGCGAATTTAACTACGAAAACAGCTCCGCTTCGGTGGAGCTTTCTTGTCCATAAATTAGAATAAAAAAACATTGGGCAGCACTCGTTCCCTCGATCTGTCCCCTAAACTATACCCATCATGACGAATAACGCGCACCTCGAACTTGTAACGGAGTTCTACGATACTCATCCGATCAGTGAAAAACAGGTTCTGGACAAACTAGTACAAGACGGATTCGACCTGTCCGCCGTTGATCAAGGCATCCTGCAAGACTACGATCAAGATCATTTTGGTGGTCTTGCGGCAACTGACACACTCGCACGGTTAGTGAATATAAGCAGATCAACTCATATCCTAGACGTGTGCTGCGGACTGGGTGGCCCTGCCCGTTACCTTGCTTATCATTACGGCAGCTGCGTCACTGGCATCGACCTGAACCAAAGTCGCGTGGACGGTGCTGTCAGATTGACCGAGATGGTCGGACTAGAAGAGAAAGTTTCTTTTTATCGTGCCAACGCACACTCCAGCGCCTTGCCTAGTGATGAATTTGATGCGCTTATCGCCCAAGAAGCGTTTTGTCACATTCCCGATAAACCGCGGCTACTGACCGAGTGCGTCCGCCTTCTTAAACCAGGTGGGCTGATTGCATTTACAGACATCCTCGCAACAACCAGCATGACGACCACTGTGAGAAAACGCCTACGCCAAGAGATGGCGTTCTTGGAACTCGACACGCTCAATGGCTACCAAGTACTGCTCGAAGCCAACGGTTGCCTGTTAAAAAAAGCAGAGGATTTAAGTGAAGAGTGGGCGCAAATTCTAGTCGAACGTCTGATCATGTACCGCAGCCTCAAGGATCAAACGGTTGCGAGATTTGGTGATGCGCATTTTGAGAAATGGGATCGTGCGTACAGTTTCTTCGTCAAACTGTATACCTCGGGCGAACTCGGTGGCGGGCGTTTCCTAGCCCGCAAGCGTGCCCCAACCGATCCACGCCCAAACTAGCACTTATGTAATGAAACGGCGAGACGAATACGGGTAGATAACGATGTCCCCCAGGGAGTCGTGTGGGTAGCGGGACGAAATCCTAGCCAACTCCGGTTCGCGTTTAATCCTAGAGCACATGATAAACCGACGTGCGATGTTATCTTTGTTCACCATCCTACCAACGCATTAACACTATAGTGAGAACAAGCGTCCGAGTATGCGTTTCTCCATAAGCAATCCTGCTGGTGCCGTATTACTTTCCGTTTCCATTGTGGCAATGATGCTCGGTTCTGTTCACTCATTCTCGGTATTTCTTGTACCCCTGGAAGAAGCATTTCACACATCTAGGTCATCGGTCAGCCTGACTTACTCTCTGGCGCTCGTCTCAATCACCCTTGCGGTTTTTTTTGGCCACCGAGTATTTTCCCGATGGTCTGCCGCCCATCTCATTTCCGCAACCTGCCTCTTGGCTTCAATGGGGACTTTGATGTCTGCCTTTGCGCCAGCACTTGCCTATGTCTGGCTTGGTTACGGACTGCTATTTGGAGTAGCAAACGGACTCGGCTATGCATTTGGATTACAGATAGCCGCTCAATTGAATCCAGGACGTGAAGGCATTTCTATGGGAATTGTCACAGCCAGTTATGCGTTGGGAAGCACCATTTCACCTGCGATATTTACTTGGGCAATGTCACTCGATGGCTTCAGATCGGCCATGCTGGTGTTATCAGTAAGCCTACTCATAGGGAGACGCATTTGTGTCCAACTTCTGCATCGGGTGAATGCCAGATTCGAGGGCGCGCGCCCAGAAGAAGTGAGATGCACAGTGTTATTGCGTCAATACATACTCCTTTGGGTTGGTTACGGGACAGCTGTCGCTGGTGGCCTCATAGTCTTTGGTCACGCCGCCGAAATATCAAAGACACACGGTTTCAGTGCCGCCCATTGGGTCACTCCTGCGATTGTCTCCATCTGCGGTATGGCTGGCAGTTTCGCCGGCGGTTGGTTAGCAGATCACGTAACGTCAGTAAAACTACTGACCTACCTACCCATGATCTCCGCTACGGCACTAATGGTTCTTGCCTTACAGAGCAACATTGTATTACTGCTACTGTGCTTGGGGATGATCGGTTTCATCTACGGCGCAATCGTGACAGCATATCCAGCCACTATCACTCAAATGTTCGGTATCTGGAACAGCCCGCGCATTTACGGACGAATTTTTACTGCTTGGGGAGCGGCTGGCTTTCTAGGGCCGTGGCTGGCCGGTTTATTATTCGACCAAACAGGAACCTATTCGACAGCTCTTGCGGTCGCGATCGGATTTGGGCTGCTTTCTAGTCTAGCCATAGCACTCCATGATTTCACAGTAAAGTTGCATTAGGGCTTTTCCACCTCTATCAGACCGGGCGCCGGCGCCACCGCCGACACGGTCAACATTGCTAAGCACTAGGCATTATGAAGAAAGTGACCACACGTCCATCCAAACCGCACTCAACTCACATCTCCAAACGGGCATGGCAAGTCCTAGGAGCCACCTGTTCGCGTCAACGGTCGTGTCCATCATCGTTGTGGCGCGTCGCATCTCAAAACACTCCGACCCTATCGTCCCCAAAGCGCTTCTCTCTATTCCCTCGTTTCGTATCGCAGCCCTTGCGACGTTTGTGTTCGGTCTCGGATTTTTCTCGATGATCCTGACCCTGGTGTTATACCTCGCCCAGATTGCCAATTACACCACCCTCCAGGCGGGACTTGCGATCAGCATGTTGCCGATTGCAGCGACTGTGTCATCCAATCTCTCCGGGCATCTTGCTGATCGCTTCGGCTTCCGGGCCATCGCCATTCCAGGCATGCTTCTGTTCACACTGGGTTCGCTGTGGCTGCGTGCGAGGGCCGAAACCGACCCGGATTACCTCATTGATCTAGTCCCTGGACTTCTACTGGTTGGAACCGGTATCGGAGCAGGGCCACCCATTCTAGCTGGCGCAGGTGTTTCTCAGGTTCACTCAATGCATTTCAGCGTCGCGGGCGCAGTCTCCCAAACTGCTCGACAACTTTCTGGCGCGATCGGCGTTGCCATCGTCGTTGCGATTATCACCAGCCAAAATTCGGCCACTCCCACCGTCGAATCATTTCAGTGGGCATTCCTGTACCTTGCCAGCGTTGCGGCTCTGGCGAGCGTATTGGCAAACCGGCTGCCATCTCGGGTTCTCGCCAAACGGTCCATATAATAAAAACCGCAGGAACTCTATCGCAAAGATGTCGTGACCCCACTGCCCGTCGGCTTCAGACACCCATTCATTAATTGTTACTCAGGATCAACGACGCCATTATCAACGTGATGGCTAGTGTGAGCCAATTGTGACTAAGTGAAATTCACCTTACGGACTGCATCGTGAAGTTGTTCCGTGACTGTCGTGCACCCTATGCACTCAGCATGGCGATAATGTTATGGTCGAGCATCCCATTAACGCCGACTGCCTATATAGAAGTGCATCGTCCAAACAAGTCCATGTTAGGTTTCCCGATCCTGGTAGGGAAATGTATTCGCAACCGGATGTGTACTCGTCATGACACTTATGCCGTCTTGATAGTGAGTCGATAGTTCATACCTAGAAAAATTTCGTCGGAGAAAATACCATGAAGGATTTCTGTACAGAGTTAAAAACATTAATCGAAGCCCCTGAAATCGCAGTGCTACCTGGCATATTCGACGGATTCAGCGCTCGGATGGTGGAAAAGAACGGGTTTAAGGCCGGCTATATCAGCGGTGCCGGTCTCAGCGAAAGCCACCTAGGATGGGCCGATGTTGGAATCATGGGCCTCGAAGACAATCTCAAGTTTTCATCTCCGTTAGTCAATTGTTGTTCATTACCATTAATAGCGGATGCAGACACAGGATATGGAAATGCAATCAACGTTCGTTTCGCCTATCAGGCGTTTGAAAGGATCGGCGTAGCCGGACTAATGATTGAAGATCAAGTTTGGCCGAAACGCTGCGGCCATATGGTTGGAAAAGCTGTCATCGAAGCGGAAGAAATGGCTGAAAAACTCCGTGCCGCTGCCGACGCACGTGAAAACCCAAACTTTGTCGTCATGGCCCGTACCGATGCCTATGCGACGCACAATATTGATGAAGCGATACGCCGGCTGAACCTTTACTCTGAGGCGGGTGCAGATCTCCTGTTTGCAGATGCTGTACTGACTAAAGATGATATTCGAACAGTCATTAAACATGTGGACAAACCGCTGGCGGTGAACATGGGATTTGGAATTCGCCAACGACCCACAACCGCATTGATGTCAGCAAAAGAACTTGAAGACCTGGGCGTGGCACTAGTCATTTTCCCGCGATTGCTAACCGCGGCAGCGATTATGGGGATGAAACACGCGATCTCGGCTTTACAAGAATCACTTAACACGGGCATGGTGGTTGACCGGCCTGACCTTTGCGTTTCCTTTGAAGAATTAAATCAACTCGTCGGTTTCAACGAAATTGAGAGTATGGAAAAACAATTTCCTCGAGCAACCGGTCATGCCGGCGCATCAACAGGGCCGCAAGGAACCATCGACTCACCAAATCAATGACCTATGATTGAATCGGCAATAAAATGGCGAGGATCACTGCCGTTTTACGGTGACAATTATCATCACGACGTTTAGAGAAATGATCACCTCAACTGCTATCAAAAACTTGTGCTTAACGTTTCTTTTTGCAATTATGACGCCCTATCTCCTGGCGTGATTTTAATAACCGTAGGGAGATAACGTTTTTACACATCATCAAAAATAGATTAGGGGGAGTTATGGGCAGCATCATTCGTAAGGCTCTTTTGTTTATCGTTAGTGCAGTTTGGCTTTCTGCGATTCCGTGGACAGCCCAAGCCGAGTTTCCAGATCGTCCAATTAAACTGATCGTACCCACGCCTCCCGGCGGTGGCACCGACATGACAGGTCGTAAATTGGCAGAGGCGGCGGAAAAAGTGTTAGGCCAGAAAGTTGTGGTGGTAAACAAACCTGGGGCGGGCGGTAGTATTGGAATGTCTGTGCTTACGCAGGTCAAGCCAGACGGCTACACACTGGCCTATGTCTGGAACGCACCGTTGACGATCGTCCCGCACACCATGAATGTGCCCTACAAGACGTCGGATTTAACACCGATCACTCAAGTTACTGGGGGTACGCCATTAATTTTCTGTGTGCAACCAGATTTTCCAGCCAAAACTGGACAGGAATTTGTTGATCACATCAAGGCGAATCCGAACAAATACACCTATGGTAACGATGGCATCGGCGCAACAGTGCAACTTGCTGGAGAGAGAATATTCCAACCATTGGGCATGAAACTTCGGGCAGTGCCCTTCGGTGGTGCCGGGGAGACTCTGAAAAACTTTCTAGGCGGCCACGTGGATATCTATGGTGGAAGTATTCCTCCAATTCTAGGCCACGTTAAAGCTGGCAAGGCGAGATGCGTACTGGTCACGACGGCACAGCGTAGTAGTGCTTTGCCCGACACTTCCAGTGCAGGTGATTTAGGACTTGCTGATAAAGCTACGGAATTGTTTCGCGGAGTGGTCGGACCTGCGGGTCTGCCTGCCGATCGACTCGCGATCCTGCAGAAAGCGTTTGCCAAAGCCACTCATGCAGAAGTTGTCACCACTTATCTTAAAAAGAGAGGTGAAATTCCAATCGGTAGTACGTCAGATGATTTCAAAAAGAAAATCATTGCCGAATATGCCGCTAATGCCTCAATTCTTAAAGGTCTTGGTCTAAGCAAAAACTAGCCATTTTGGTCCACCATTAAGCCCCGTTCAAGCGTTGAGCGGGGTTTTTTTGTAAAGGATGAAACCACAAACATCCAGGCATTATTTGAACGTAACCGTTGTTCTCGGAGATGAGTAAATGCCCACAATTCCCGAAATTCCAGTCTTCAAACAAGAAGAAGTCGAATATTTTCAATCGGCATTGGGGAAATATCGCGAGCCTGGTGCATATGAACCGGGCAAATGGATGGTCAGCCACCTTAACCGGAGAACAGATGTACTCCAGGGAACATTTCCAGCGGAGGTTACGCTAAGAGACATCACTGTTCGCACCACTGAACAGATGCCGGGCGTTGTGTTACCCCCCGATCATCGCTTACGACTGCTTCGAGCAGTGGTCGAATCAGGAGTCCCATCGATACAAATCGGCGCCTTTGGTCGAGGGCGGGAACACGATCAGATCAAGTCAGATATAAAGTTAATCAAGGACATTAACCCAAAGTGCGAGGTGGTGTATGGCGGCTTACGCTCTAAAGAAGATATCGATCTAGCCAACGAAACAGGCATTGATTCTGTCCAGTTCTGGTCTGCTCCCTACGTCGAAGCCGCCGCGATGTTCTCCGACGTCTATCGGAAGGCGTGGAATGGTGAAGATTGGCGAAACGACCTTAATTTACCGAAGAACGTGGACGACCAGATACAGCGAGTTGCACCTTTGGTAGAGCATGGGAATGCGTCAGGCGTAAGGGTGTCAGTCGGTTTAAATCAAATCTCTTTCGCGCCCGAAGAATATGTCATTACCTATTCGCAAGCGATGCACCAGATAGCTGCACCAGAAATCATGCTTTACGATGGTGGCAGTGGAATGGGCCCGGAAGCCTATGCGCATATGGTTGGCCTAGTGAGAAAACATGCACCAAGCTCAATCATCGGCGTTCATACGCACAATATGTTTGATCTCGCGGTGGCCACCGCGATGGCTTCTGCTAAGGCCGGCGCGAGTGTCCTAGAGGTCTCGGTCAACGGCTACTGCTCCGCATCTGGACAGGCAGACCTTGCGGCAACTGCATTGACGCTTGAGGCTCTGTATGGAGTCAAAACCGGGATAGCGCTAGAAACACTGACGCCCCTGGCGAGACTGGCCGAAGAAATCGTAGGGTATAAAGTCGCCTGGAATAATCCTGTGACAGGCCGGGAAGTGTTCAACTGGGGGGGGAACTGAATTTGTGATCCAGGAATTAAAAGTCGACCCCCTTATTCACTGGTGTATCGAGCCATCACTGGTTGGGAATGAAAGAAGATGGGATGTCACTTTTGATAGCGGGCCATATACCATGCTCGACAAATTAATAGAGCTAGAAATCAATGTCGATCTGCAGTTTGTTGAACCTATTCTGCAGGCCGTGAAGGAGGAGATGCAGAATCTTCGGAGAGTATTAGACGACGAGGAAATTCACGATCTAGTTCGAAAAATCACTAACTAACGAACGATCCATTCACATACCGATTACCTCTTTTTAATAGAAAACGCGGCGTACTGTCTCTCGATGATACATATGAAACTCACCCTGCGTGCGCGTCATTTAGAGTTGTCGTTTTGGCCCTTGATAGTGGTGGGGTTGGCACATCTATTTTATGAAACCATTCACATGCCGATGGGGAAAATTAACCTCCCTGGAGCAGGTGTCTTTCCACTGGCCCTCATTATTCCAATGGCTCTTATGGCAATCTACCGCGTTACCTGGTTGTTGACGCATAAAGATGAGGACACCGAGTCCATTGTTCTTGGCGATAAAAATATATTCCTCGCTCTAGCAGGTCTCGTAGGAATTGCGCTTCTACTAGATCTTCTTGGGTTTGTGATCACCATGGGGGTTTTTCTGTTCGTTACGTTCAAGGTCTTTACAGAATCATCCTGGCTCAAATCGGCATTGCGAGCGGCATTAACTGTAATTGGCCTGTATGTTTTTTTTGAATACTTGATTGGTGTCACTTTACCAATGGGGCCTTTAATAGCCCTGTAAAGATACTGCTTATAGAAATTAACAAATGGACACAATTCTCTCACTCGCCAATGGATTCTCTGTCGCACTGGAACCGTGGAATATCTTCTACTGTGTGGTCGGTGTCTTATGGGGGACGATTGTTGGCGTACTGCCTGGACTTGGTCCAATGGCAGGCCTCGCTCTGCTATTACCGCTCACGTTCAAACTAGACCCCAATAGCGCAATCATCATGCTTGCAGGAATCTTTTACGGCGCCATGTATGGGGGATCCACAACTTCTATCCTGGTCAGAATACCCGGAGAAGCCGCATCGGTCATTACATGTATTGATGGCCACGAGATGGCCAAAAAAGGTCGTGCCGGCCCTGCATTGGTCGTCTCTGCCCTTGGAAGCTGGTTCGGCGGCACCGTTAGCGTCTTGGTACTCATGTTGTTTGCTCCCCTACTCTCGGAACTAATGCTTACCGTTGGGCCACCCGCGACCTTTAGCCTTATGGTGGTGGCACTGATACTCATGGGACTCGTCGGTTCCAGCTCTACCTTAAAGACCTTTACCATGATCGTTGCAGGATTGTTGTTAGGAACTGTCGGACTCGATGCCATGAGTGGTGTTGCCCGATTCACCTACGGCAGTTTGCATGTTATGGATGGCATGAGTTTTGTCGCAATGGCGTTGGGTCTTTTTGGAATTAGCGAGATACTCCTTAATCTTGAAAAAGTCGCTGACCTGCGCCCCATAAAACCGACCTTCAAAAGCCTCACGCCAACTCTCAAAGACCTCAAAGACTCAGCACCCGCAGTTGGCCGTGGCACCGTGATCGGCTGTCTATTCGGAATCGTGCCTGGTATTTCACATGTCATTTCAACCTTCGTCTCGTATGCGTTAGAGAAAAAGCTGTCAAAGTTCCCGGAAGAATTTGGTAAGGGAAGAATAGAAGGCGTCGCCGGTCCTGAAACGGCAAACAATGCAACAACTGGAACCTCAATGATTCCTCTACTCGTTCTGGGCATCCCTTCGATCCCCGCTACGGCTATCCTGTTGTCCGCACTAATGATTCATGGCATAGAGCCTGGCCCCCAATTAATCAATGACCACCCTGAGGTTTTCTGGGGACTAATCGCCAGCATGTATATAGGAAACGTAATTCTGGTGATTCTCAACCTTCCCTTAGTTGGACTGTTTGTCAACTTGCTACGTATACCGTATGGCTATCTCGCACCGGTGGTAATTGTCATCAGTGTTATCGGCGTATATACAGTGAACGCAAGCGCTTATGAGATCTGGTTAATGGCGATTTTCGGAGCACTGGGCTATTTGTTGCGTAAGATGAAATTCGACGTGGCGCCCTTACTTCTTGCAGTCATTCTTGGCGACAGAATTGAACTGGCGTTCCGCAGATCACTGACTATCTCAGACGGCGACTTCTCCATCTTTATTGAAAGCGCATCGTCAGCCGTTTTCTTGTGTGTTCTCGTGATTATTATCGTGCTCCAATTAACAGCGTGGTTGTTAGGATACCGAAAGAAGAATTTCGCGGACGAAGACCCAAACTAACCCACATCTGCATTTCACAGACCTGTATCGCTTAAGGGATTCTCACCTTATGACCGCCACAAAAAATAATTCAGGGTTTAATCCAGTTCACTTGGAATTAATTAAAAACGCGATAGGTTCTGTTGTTGACGAGATGGTGCTTACTGTGGTTCGAACAGCCTATTCGTCCATCATGAAAGACACCATGGATTTGTCGAGCGCCTTTTGCGACAGACAGGGCAGAATGATTGCACAAGGCCTTAGTCTACCCCTGCATCTTGGATCGATTCCGGACGCAATGGATAAGGTCTTAGAACATTTAGGCGACGATTTTGTCGCCGGTGATGTCGTCATTCTGAATGATCCTTATGTAGCGGGAGGCATGCATCTCCCAGATATTTTTATGTTCATGCCGGTATTCAGAAATGACTATATGTTGGGATTTGTTGTTCTCGTCGCTCATTTCAATGACATGGGTGGCCGTGTTCCGGGATCCAGCGCAGCGGACTCGACTGAAATCTTTCAGGAGGGCTTACGCATACCTATCGTCAAGTTATACGAGAAAGGCAAACGGAACGATATGCTATTGCGGATCATCCGGCTGAATGTCCGCATTCCAGATGTCGTGGAAGGTGACCTGGATGCCCAATATGCAGCCTGCCGAATTGGAGAGCGCGGCATACAGGAATTGGCAGACAAATACGGCATCGACATGCTAGAGGAGTATTTCGATGAACTACTCAACTACAGTGAACGGGCAGCACGAAACACCATTCTCTCTATACCCGATGGCACATATAAGTTCGAAGATTTTCTTGACGATGATGGTGTCAATATGGGTATACCCATACCAATCAAAGTTCGCATCGAAGTAACTCACGACGAAATTCTGTTCGACTTTCAGGGTAGTGCTAAACAGGTACAGGGTGCCATCAACTGCACAATGTCGTTCGTAAAGTCATCTGTGTATTTTTCATTGAGATCGGTGATGTCATCGGATGCCCCTAACAATTCCGGATTTTTTCGCCCCGTGGCTGTCAAAGCGGAACTGGGGTCGATTCTCAATCCCCGGGCTCCGGGTGCCTGTGCAGCCCGTGGCGTGACTGGCTTTCGAGTTATAGATGCCATCACTGGTGCACTTTCTTTCGCCGTGCCGAAGCGCATAAGAGCACCCGGTGAGGGAGGCACGACGAGTTACAGTATTTCTGGCTACGACATTGATGGGCGCTTCAATATGTTTCGAGAGGCTGTGATGGGCAACTGGGGGGGAGGCCTGAATCGTGATGGTTTGGACGGTGTAGCGAATCCTGCAGCAAACGTAGGGAATGCACCATGCGAGATGGTAGAGAAACAATCCCCCCTGCAAGTAGATAAATATGAATTAGTAACAGACAGCGGAGGAGCTGGTAAGTGGCGCGGTGGAATGGCTGTACGCAGACAGCTTACGTATCTGGGCGAGTCCGCAACAATTCAACTTCGATCTGATCGTCGTATGCATCCCCCGTATGGACTTTACGGTGGTAAATCAGGCGCGCCCTCTAACAACGAACTAATTGAGCAAGGTTGTTCTGAACAATTACCCACAAAATTCGTGCGACAGATAAAAAAGGGACAATCTATCTGCCACACGACCGCCGGGTCTGGCGGTTATGGAAGTCCTTTTGAACGAGACCCCAGCCTGGTTTTATCGGATGTCATCAATGACAAAGTGACCAAAGAAGCCGCTGAGGAAATGTACGGCGTCTGCCTGAACGGCCCGCCGTGGTCTGTCGACGAACCCGCGACCGAAATCCTCCGGGGAGCCCATGAAAAAGAGTCAAACTAAACCGGAAACTATGATACCTCTACCCTCAGGAATGCGAGTGGGTGTCGATATTGGCGGCACTTTCACTGACTTGGTATTCACAAATGCCGATCAGCATCTCGATAAACTGAAAGTTCCATCCACACCTGATGATTATTCCAGGGCGATAGTGTCTGGAATCGAGAAATACCTGTCTCAAAAAAACATTGATGGGGAATCAGTTGATGAAATAGTGCATGCGACTACTGTCGCTACGAATGCTATTCTGGAACGGAAAGGAGCACGGACAGGTCTTATTACGACTAAGGGGTTTCGAGATGTTCTCGAACTTCGCCGCATTCGAATACCCTTCTCCTATGATCTGAACTGGCAAAAGCCAGCGCCCCTAGTGGATCGTTTTCTTCGATGTGAAGTTAACGAACGAGTAGATGCTGCCGGTAACATTTCAACACCTCTTGACAAGTCCTCTTTACACGATGCCATACAGCGGTTACGTGACGCATCCGTCACATCTGTAGCGGTGTGCCTGTTGCACTCCTACATGAATCGATCGCACGAACAAGAGATCGGTGAAACCATTCGAAACGAGCTGCCGGATGTATATGTCTCTCTATCGCATGAGGTGCTACCTGAAATAAAGGAGTTCGAAAGAACCAGTACAACGGTCGTCAATGCCTATGTAGCACCCCTCATTGGGCACTACCTTGATGAACTGCGTGAGAACTTGAAAAGGTTATCCGTATCTGCGCCTATACTGGTGATGCAATCTAACGGTGGACTCATACCATCGGTCACGGCGAGCAAACAACCAGTAACCATCATTGAGTCGGGTCCGGCAGCCGGGGTGATTGCGGCGGCCGAAGTGGCTAGGAAAGGCAACTATCCTAACGTCATCACTCTAGATATGGGTGGAACCACAACCAAGGCTTCCATTATTGAGCAAGGTGAAATTCTACGGGCGGGTGAATATGAAGTGGGTTCTCCTATATCAGTGAGTAGTCGTCTGGTCCGGGGTAACGGTTATCTGTTACGAATCCCCGTGGTTGATATTTCTGAAGTCGGCGCCGGCGGTGGCAGTATCGCCCAAGTCGATACCGCTGGTGCCGTTCGAGTAGGACCGCACAGTGCTGGAGCTGACCCCGGACCCGCGTGCTATGGCTTCGGGAACCAATATCCAACTGTAACCGACGCTAATCTCGTCCTTGGATATCTCAATCCAGATTCGTTAGCAGGCGGTGCTTTAAAAATTAACCCATCTTTAGCTGAGGCCGCAGTTTCCGAACACATCGCCAAACCCACAGGCCTCGATGTGTTGGAAGCCGCACATGGTGTCTACACGATCGCAAATTCTAATATGGTGCGAGCGATAAAATCTGTTTCGGTCGAGAGAGGGCGCGACCCAGCGGAATTCGTTCTTATGGCCTTTGGTGGAGCTGGACCGTTGCACGCCTGCGATGTTGCGCAATCCTTGAATATTACAACAGTAATTGTTCCCCCAGCTCCAGGCTTGTTTAGCGCGTTCGGTCTCCTAGAAGCCCAGGTCGAACACCACACGATCAGATCTGTAGTCATGCCCACCGATAAATTACAGATCCCCTTGTTGCAATCTGTTTTCGAACAAATGAACATTGAAGTGATTTCTCGAGCCAAACAAGAAGGTTTTGATGAAAGCAGCGTTCATTGTTCTGCCTTCATGGACATTCGCTATCTAGGGCAAAGTTCGGAAATAACGATACCACTAACCGACTTTGCAATTGACCACAATTTAATTACTGAAGCCACCGCATCTTTTGAAAAAGAGTTTGAGCGCACCTATGGGCACCGAGGTTCGTCAACTGTTTTCGAGATCGTAAATTGCCGCATGCTGGCACGCGTTTCGCGTGAAGTCGCTCACGACCATGCGTGGGACTACCAAGATACAAACCCAGCAGAAAATAATAGTGCAAGGAAAATAGTTATAGACCCTCAAACGGGACCGATTAATACTAAGATTGTTACTCGAACACAGTTGAGCGCGGAGCCATTATCAGGACCTATTATTGTCGAAGAATATGACTCAACAACTCTGGTGCCTCCCGGATGGACAGTCCACATCGGCAAGAACTGGAATATGATAATCAATCTTGCGGTTACCTAACCCTGTTCTACCAGGACGTGTGCCAATATTGGTCACCGTGAATTTGCACGAACTGCTTAGCAGCGTTGCACGCGAATTCGATGGATAAACTCAATCAACTTTCACGCTTCGTCGTTGAATCACGTTATTCCGACTATCCACCTTTTGTCGTAGAAAAAGCAAAAGCGGCCATTCTATATGGCATTGTCATCGGTATCGGTGGTGCACCATCGCGAGCCGTTTCAAAAATAGTTGCGGCATTAGATCTTCTTGAGTCAGTAAACCAATCTGATGCCCGACGATTGTTCGATGGGCGATTCTGTAGTGTAGATAACTCCGTTATCGCCAACGGCGCTTTAATGCATACGCGTCTCCAGGAAGATGCCCATCCAGCCGGGCATATAGGGGTCGCAGTGTTACCTGCGGTGTTGGCCATCTCCGAAAAAGAGGCGAAATCGGGTGCCGATGTGCTTGCATCAACTATTGTCGGGTACGAGACGGCGTTACGTATAGGGCGTGATCACGCTTCCGATGCTAGCGCGCGGGGATTTCGGACAACATCGATCTATGGCGTTTTTGGCGCGGCTGCAGCGACCGCACGCCTGATGTCATTAAACGTCACCGAAACTACCAATGCTCTGCGATTAGCCGCGAACTATGCTTCAGGCTTAAGAGAATTCGTAAATGGGGGAACAGAGGAATACGTACTGCACGCGGGAACTGCCGCGCAACTGGGGGTTCGTGCCGCAGCTTATGCTAAAGCAGGAATCACTGCGTCACGGGAGACGTTGCACGGTCCGGCAGGATTTTATAGAGCTTTTAGTAGCACTGAAAAACAATATGATCAGCGCTTGGTCGATGAACTAGGCAAAAAGTACGAATTCATGAATGTCGCCATGAAACCTTATCCAGTATGCCAGTTTCATCGGGGAATAATCCGGGGAGTGATCGAACTTAGGGAAAAAATAGACGATCTGACACTAAAGAAATTACAAATACATATGCACCCTTTCGAGGCAGAATTCTTTGGTGTCCAATATAAAGGACCATTTGAGGCATTTCCCCAAACAATTATGAGCGCATCTTTTTGTGCAGGATTGGCCTGGATAGCGGGAGAAGTCAGTTATGAGGGCATGAACAGATTTCATGATCCTGGCATCAATGGATTATTGGATCGAATTCATGTAGTACCAGACACTGATTGTCAACGGTATCAGCCAAAACTTTATCTAACCCTCGCGGATGGCCAAACACTGCACTGGCGGGAGGAAACGCCTCAGGACGCTTACGATTTAAATTGGGAATCCGCCATTGAAATGGTCCAAGTTATTTCCAGAGAGATGAAAATCCCAGAACATGCATTTAAAATGCTGGTCGACAATATTAAATTGTTAGACGATGCAAAAGACCCCTCTTCACTCATTGACCTGGCCTGTGAGTTGGTTGGTCTTGTCCACTGTCAGACATCAAGCTAGCCAAGGCGAGCCCTTTCTCAGGACTGATACTTCTCTGATAACTCATTGATGTGAGAAAACCCTACTAGTTCGAGAATGCTATCCCAATTATCGTTTCGAGCCATCACTTGACTAATATCCTGATCTTTAAGTATGTCCCTCGCAGCTGTACGCATTGCAGTAATCGCTGCGAAAGTCAGACTGAGCGTGACCAGCCCAAGTTTTAGCCCATATTCTTCGTACTTTGGGAAAGGTAGTGCAGGAGATACGCCAGATTCATTAATGGTCAGGACTGCCTGCCCAGGAAACGCCTCACAGATTCCTCGCACCTGCTCTTCCGACGTGGGAACAGTAACCAATAACAGATCACAGCCCGCTTCCAGATAAGAAGAGCCGCGCTCAATTGTCTCAGGGAGACCGCCTGCCATATTGATCGCATCAGTTCTTCCAATGATCAGGAAATCGGGGTCTATCCGTGAATCCAATGCTGCATGAAGCTTACCGATCATTTCAGATTTAGGGATGAGTTGTTTGCCTGCGAACGCACCACATTTTTTAGGCATCAATTGATCCTCCAAGTGGATGCCCGCAACTCCGGCCCTTTCAAACTGCTGAGTGGTCCTGACCACATTCACAGCATTGCCGAAACCGGTGTCAGCGTCACAAAGTACTGGCAAGGCAGTAGACGCAACGATTGATGCTGCCCGATCGGTAAATTCCGTCATCGTCAACATCCCAGTATCCGGGTAACCAAAACTAGCCTCAACACAGAACCCGGATACGTAGATCGCCTCATAGCCCGCTTCTTCCATGATCCTAGCCCCTAAAGCATCATTCACGCCCCCGGCAATCACAAGTCCATCCCCGGAAAGAAGTTTTCTCATTTTTGATGTTGCGCGCATGTTTTTAATATCTCCTAAAACTATATCAATAGATGTTTCTGATCTCAGACCCGATGGATATCGTGGTATCTCTTGGAGATACATGGAAACGTCAGAATTTTAGTAACCATCCTTATCTAAAACGCATTATAGAGAAAACTGCGACATTCATGCATCAACCACATATCAGGTGTCGCAGCTAATCTTATTCAGGAATAACCACCAAATACCCGTTTGATTTAGAAACATCTTACAAGTTCTATCACCGGTCCGGTGATCCTTTGCCCTGCCGCCGATCCAGACTCTTTAAATGCATAGCAAGTAATGTGGCCTCCAACGCGTAGCCAGCCATCCAGCCAACAATGCCAATCACAGGGCCACTGACTTGAGCCATACCGATCCCAATACTGCAAACCAGAACCGCCACAGCAATCCGCGAGAGTCCGGAAACTGCAAGCATCGTGGTGTTTTTCACACCCGCTAACAACCCACGGAAGAGTGCCGAGTAGGCCCATGCAACAGACATTAGAAATGCGAGTTTCAAGGCAGGTAGACAGTAATACCTAAGCTCGACTTGCAGCCCCATTAAATCAACCAAAACAAACTTTTCCAGCGGGGTATGAAACAGAACGATACCAACCAGACCAAAAAAGATTATCAAATGCAGAGCGAAGACGAACAGTGGCCGCCGATCGTTTATGGACTTGACGATCGCTTGTGCCGTCTGCATCAGGTTGCGCATTGGGCTCATCGATAAGCAGACCAGGCTGTAGATTATATTGAACGCAGCCAAAGCAAGATCGGGATTGGCCAGCCTGCCCAAAAAAATACTAATCGCAACTACCACACCCATTTCCGATGATGCGTTCAACATCAGGGGCCAAGAAAAACGCCACTGCCGCCAGAAGACTGGGTCGGAAGTACTATCGCCCCCACCCCGGGGCAACTCACGAAATAGCCCTTGAGCAAACGCCAGAGCGACAATCATTTCCACCGTCATGCACACAACCAGGGCAACCGCCCCTATCGAGGCACCGGTAAAATACCTGGGCAACAAGATCAAGGAAACCGCGAGGGAAACAAACCGTACTAAAGTAGCATAGGTAATAAATATAGTACGTTGGTGCATCAAGATCAGACCAAAACAGATCGAGCGTATGAGCAGAATTGGTGCACTTAACGAGAGAATGAACGTCGCAATTTTGGCCTGTAACACGACCTCTTGACTCGCCCCAAAGATGCCCCCATAAACCCAGTCACCCAAGTTTGTGAACGCAAGCATCTGGGCTATCCCCCACGGCACCGCAACGATCACTATCATGAAACGTAAGACAGGTCTTAGCGATCGTTTCGTCTTTAGGTATGCCAGGGTAATGAGTGACCCCACTTCGGTACTTGACGAAAGCGCAAAATAAAGAGTGAAAGCAACGTGAAACGCGGCCAAGGTCACACTCTGATCTGGCGACCGTGCCAATACAGCATTGATCACTGACTTTGAAATCATATTGAGTTCAGTCATCAGGATCAGGGGCATAAAAAACCGATAAGCGGTGCCCAGCGTTACGTGGTTAGCCATAGATGCCATTCTCGTACGATCTTTTTACTGAATCAGGGCTTTGGGGGGCCCTTGTTCACCCGCCAAAACAGCTTCGCTAAGATTTAACGAGAAAGTTGGGGTGATTGCCAAGAGGATTGGCATATCGCATAGCAAGGTACACGCCGTGGCGTTGATCCTTCCCCACAGAACCCATATTACGGTGTCTATTTAACTACTGTACTCAAGCAGTCAAATAAAGGGGTCACATCGTAATACATGACCCCTTTGATATGTGAGTAGTAGTGAGTCTAGAAACTTCACTACTATGCCAATGTGTTATTCGTTATAGCTTAAACGCCAATAACTTGCTTTGCACATGGGCCTTTTTCAGTCTGACCGACTTCGAATTCAACGGCTTGACCATCGCTCAACGTTGCGTATCCGCCGCCCGCCTGAATCTCGGAATGATGCACAAACAGATCCTTACCACCATCTTCCGGAGCAATAAATCCGAAGCCCTTGTCTGTGTTAAACCACTTTACTGTACCCTTTGCCATGTTACTTACCCTACTTTGTTTCGGTGAAGGAATTGGAATCCCATATTGAAGTCACCACTTCTAAATGGGAATAGTGAAATTCTCATGTGTCTAGATCAAACGTCACCACTAATATTAGGTGTATCCTTGTCTGATTGGGCTTGATCGGCTTGATCATTCCCGGCAGTTGTGGCCAGTTTCTTTAGACGTTTTTCTTCTTTCTTCTTCTTTTTAGCCAACTCTTTTTGCCGTTTCTCAAACGTGTAGTTGGATTTTACCATCAGGTAGCCTCATATTGATTTAAAAGTGGTTAATGTGAGCATGTAACGTCAGACCTGAATGATTATGGGAGGGGGAATCAGCGTCTGGATCAATCCCCCTAAAGCAATTGAACCACATGGCACCCTACGCACCAAGGTCACTTGTCGTAAAAAACATGAGCAAAAGAAACCAACCCATTCATCTAAACGAAACTGCTGTATGGATAGTATTTCTTGCCTTCCTTAACTGTGGTAATGCCATTTGTTCCTTCTTAACTAAGTCAATAATTCCTTCTGCAGTCAACGCATCCCAATACGTCGCGGAATGCGCTTCAGACGCCCATAAGAGGCATCACGAAAAACAGTGATAACAGCAGTGCCAGTAAACTGCTTCATACCACTACTATATTCCACTACCGGTGCTGAGGCCATAACCGCCCACAGATGCTAAGACACTACACCCACCTAAAAGCAGAGGATTTAGCGAGAAAGTTCGGTTAAACCGTTAACGATCAACCACAACGGGGCCAGATACTGCATCCGTAACCCCCATCTCCGGTGAGATTTGGTCCAGCATGTGGCGTAGCATATCAAGCGAAGCAATCATTGCCGGCCTTGCCTCAACCACAGCATCTTCTGATTCCCACAAACCCACTCCACAATACTTTTGCGCACCCGTGTTGATCAATATTTGACTAAGGAGTCCCTCATAAGACGGCAAATCAGAAAAGTGTTTAAGGAAGTCATCAACACACTCCGGCTTAACCTTGAACCGAACCACATTACTGAATTTGCTCATAATTTGTCTCCAGATCTAATTTTTTCTTGGAATCATTATTTTCCTACCGCTATCTTATTCCTGTTAGGGAGTCGAGACCAGAAGGCTATGCAAGAAAATCTGAAACCCTGCAGAAGTAGCCAACATCACGGGATATAAAGACCCACGAATGCTGATGCAGCTATACACACTCCAGAGCAGACAATTTAGCGAGGAAGTTCGGGTAGTGACTGCAAACACTCCACCAACACAGTGAACTTGTTGACTTTGTGGGCGCTGTCTACCGATGACATCTTTTCCTCGGACGACACGATTTGGTAGTTAATCGCTTTCAGTGCCAACTGCGATCGATCGGTAAGAACTGTTCACCCAGCAGATCCTTTAGAACCACTTCCCGGACTTCTTCCAGATCGAGCTCGTTGTCGTCAATATATTCCTGAGACGCGTCCAAAATAGCATCAACATCCTGCATTAGTTTTAGACGCTTGAACAAATCGACGTGCGTGATTCCCATACTCTCACCGATCAGTTCCATAAAGTTGACAATCTCGTACGGCCAGGCGCCCTCATGAGCGCTGAGCTCGCGGTGGTCCGAATGATAAACTCCAGCCAGCGTCGTGACGCCAGCATCCTCAGCCGCACGCAACGACTTAGCCAGCATACTTTTCCCATGTTCCGGTATAGACCGAGTTGCGATGAGTGTATAAGCGATGCGATCAATGCCAAGATCAATGACTTCAATGCCAGGTATGCACGAGAGAATAGCTACTACCCCTTTGCTGACTTCTTCCGCCACCGCAAAATCGCATAATGCGACACGTTTATTTACCGGATTGGTCATCATCGGCTGCAATGCATCTAGATGGCGGGACAAATAGACTGCGAACATCGTCATATCGAACGACGGTTTGGCCTTGAGTTCGGCTTCGCTGCTCGGTAGATGTGTTTCTCCGAAGATCAGATGGCAGGAGGGACACCACGAGAGTACTTCCGCGGTCTTGGTTTGTGCGAACCGCTCGATCGTCTTAAATCCCAGCCGACCGGCGCTGGCCATATCACCGGCACCCAACTGAAAGAAGCCACAGCAATTGGCCGGCCCACCATAGACTTCGTAACTGATATCTAAACGATCCAGAACATCGAGGCACAACAGGCCGATATGTGGTGTTTTCAGTAAATTACACCCGGTGTAGAAAATCAGGTCCGGTGGCTCTGTGAGTGTCGGATGGGAAGATGGGCTCAGACGCTCCAACAAGTCGGGTGCAAGCTGAAGTCGTGACAGGACACGCACGCCGCGAGTCATACCCTTAAACGCCTCTTTCCCCGCTACCCGCCGATCTTCCTCCGGGGTATCCTCCTTCATCACGCGACGCGCCATCGATAGCATGAAGCGGGGATTAATGCCGTAGCTACAAGACGTCAGACACGCGCCAGTTCCGCAACACGCAGCGGCCCATTGCCTAGACGCGTCTAGGCCCACGCCGTTATCCCGTAAAATATCAAGCACACCCGTTGCAATGCCTTTGGGATCGGTGACCTCGATGTTAGCGCCTTGCAGCGTAGGGCAAATAGAAACGCAATCCCCACACGCCGTACAAGCATTCAATATGCCTTCGATCCTGTCATCAAGCGACTTCAGGAATCCGGTGGATGTCTTAGGCATCGGGGGACCCTCTTTCAATTAGCAGTTAAGGCAACCCATGTCCCACTTGGGATCTCCAGGGCGCCCTGAGTCACGTGTAATACAAAGGAGTAAATACTTCATAGGATTTTTTCGTGCACTGACAGAGGAAAAGCGAGCATTTCGAACATACTAGCAGGCAATAAAAAAGACAGTGCAGGGAGAGGTTTCATACCAAGTCCATCGCCCAATCCCAATGACTCGAATGTGGAAGTTTAGGGTCTGAGACCACTTTGAAAGACCATTGTTAACTTCAAAACTCCAAAAGCTCTTCAATATTATCGATACCAGCCTGAGCACAAGCGTCGTCAAGATGTGGGCCAGGTGCTCCAGACACCCCAATGCCACCGACCAGTGAACCAGCCGCTTCTATGAGCATCCCTCCGCCAATGACGGTGACACCCGGCAGGTTACGAATCCCTGCTTGAGGTGTGCCTTCCTCAGTGAGCGACACCATTTCAGTCGTGTTAGTTCTGAACCCAGCCGCAGTGCGTGCTTTTCCAACTGCTGTGTCAACTGTACGTGGTGCAGCGAGCTGATCACGCAATACCACCTGAATACCACCAAAACGATCCACCACGGCTACTGCCACCTGATAACCCGATGACCTACAGCTGGCTAATGCTGCTTTAGCGGCCTGGAGCGCTGCCTCTGGAGTAAGCACTTCAAAGGTAACCGTTCCTTCCGCAGCATGAGCCGATGGCATAGCGAACAAACTGAATCCAATGACAATGGCTTTAGAAATAGAGTGTTTCAATCGGTGTTTTCCTGTTTTGAAAAAAACAATGTGCTGGTATTTCTCACAGAGTTCTGTTGGGTCGTTTTTGCAAGTTGCCATTGCAGTTTTGACAAATCGAATTATTTTCTTCGGCACACTTTAGACAGTATGTACATTCATATGAACAAATCATTACCTCAGATGTCAAACCAAGCGGCGTGAGACACTTTAGACATTCTTCTTTCATTTCTAACATCTTTTTTCCCTCCCTACCAACTCGTTATTCTTTAGCATCCCATTCTCCAGTTGAAACCCCGAGACACGCTCTCATTTTCTAGCCACGGTTATTCTTATTACCACCGAAACAATGGTTTATCCCACTGCATCTCATCTCCTTAGGTGAAGTCAGCACTGGGTAGCATCACCCTCTTCTCGCGCTGAATCTCTTAAGCATTGACCGACACAATGCACTTGTTGGCTTTATGAAAGATGTCAACCACCCTCTGGGTTTATGGCACGCCTATTTGACTCTCCCCGGGTAAATCACTGCTGTCCCAGCCAGTTTGTCGTGGAATCCTCTTTTGTCTTTACCCCACGCCACCCAAAGAAACCCCAAACACAGCGGAATAGTGGACACGAAATAGGCAAAGTATCGCCCTATGAGAGAAGGCACACTTGGCTCAAGTAAGGTCTTTGCATCAACAATTTTTATTTCTACGATCATCTTACCTGGCGTGGCGCCTTTCAATCTCCAAAAAAGAATCGTATAGAAACACGGCACACCCAACTGGACCGCGACATCAATGGGGCCCCGATACATTCGAGCACCTGGATCAAGCTCTGAACTAAAATAATCTGGATAAATTGACGCCAAAAACATAAACATGGGCACGACCATTATTATGGTATCGATAATTGAGGCAAGCGCCCGTATCCAAAATCCCGCATAAATACTCTTCTCCACGTTTTGTTCTCCCGCGATCACCAACCCCCACTATATTCCCCCAGAAACACCAGAGGAAAGTGTGTGGATACACATACCCTACAAGTACTGGGCTCGGCGCGGCAGTGCAGGCAGCTACGGCAATCACAGTAACTTTTTGGCCGTGTTGCCGATAACTACCCTTTTCGGCCTTTCACGAAGGAAGCTATTTCCTCGCTAGGGTTTTTTCATTACAGCGCATCTATACGACCTAACGCTTTAAGTGAGAAATAGACCCCTGACCACCTAATTCGCATAGGAATAGGGCTCTCATGATAATGCGGCACTGTCCGCGGCCAATTCCCGTTCAACAATTTTTGCATACAAGGTGCTACCGAGCGGCAGAATGTTGTCGTTGAATTCGTAGGTTGGCGTGTGTACTGGGGACGTGTCTTCTCCATTACCAATCAGAATAAATGCTCCCGGCCGGTTCTCGAGCATGAAAGAGAAATCTTCAGAGCCTGAAATCAGATAGTGGTTTCGCTCAACTTTCTCTTCACCTACCAAGTCTGCAGCAACATCTGCAATTAACTCGGTCTCACGCGGCGTATTGATAGTGGGCGCAAAGGTGACCCGATAATCAAATTCAGCAACGACGTTGTGGGCTGCAGCGACACCAGTTATCACACGATGCATTTCTTTTTCAATCATCTCGAGTCCATCTCTTGAAAACGCTCTTGCCGTCCCGCCAATTGAAGCTACTTTGGGAATCACGTTGTAGGCATCGCCGCCCTTAAACATAGTCACACTAACAACCCCCGTTTCCAACGGATCAAAACGGCGTGCCACAATTTGTTGCAGCGACATGACGATTTCACTCGCAGCGAGAACTGGGTCATTAGCGTGCTGCGGAAATGCACCATGCGAGCCGCGACCATTCACTGTGACATCAAAAAGCGCGCCACCAGCAAGAAGTGCACCGTTTCGAATGCCGAACTGGCCAACGGGCATACTCGGCCAATTGTGCATCCCATAAATACTTTCACATGGAAACTGCTCAAACAATCCATCTTCCATCATAGCGTGTGCACCACCGAGGCCTTCTTCGGCAGGTTGAAATATAAAATGAACAATACCGTTAAAGTTTTGAGTCGCAGCGAGATAGCGCGCCGCACCAAGTAGCATTGTGGTGTGCCCATCGTGACCGCAGGCGTGCATTTTCCCATCGTGCGCTGAGCAGTGTCCAAAGGTATTTTCTTCTTGTATCGGCAGAGCATCCATGTCAGCGCGGAGTCCGATAGAGCGATTACCAGGACCATTACGCAGCACCCCAACAACGCCGGTACCACCGATACCGGCATGCACCTCACAGCCAAATTTCGCTAGTTGCTCGGCGACGAATTTGGCCGTTCTTTTTTCTTCGAATCCGAGTTCAGGGTGTTGATGGATATCGCGGCGCCACAGCTTGAGGTCATCTTCAAAACCTTGAATCTCTGTAGGTATATTCATAACGTTAGAGGCCCTGGGTGGTATTCCAACTTGGTTGATACGAGTGTGAATTGTTATGGGTTGTATTGTGTGTCACCAAGAATACACGATTGTACGCGTGGGACTCACTCTGTAGTGAGGGTTTAACCTGCAACACAACAACCCGAAATCAGCGTGGCGCTTCTATTTTCCGCATAACATGTGCGTGATCTTCATGCGCGTCATTGCGTTGCTCATTTCATTAATGACACCACAGCCCCCTAACTCTAGATAGAACATCGGGTGAGTGGCATTTGATTAACTTGGAGCACCATGCGTTAGATGGTGTGTGTCTTTTTTTCCTGCAAGTGGTCGTACAAGCCTTTCAGTCGAATGACACAAGGTGCATTGCGTTTTTACGCCGCATTGTCCACATCAACAATGAAAAGCGCCTCACACAGTGTGGCGGCGAACATCCATTAGAAGCGCACCATTTGACATTGCTCCGGCGTGAGTCCATTTACCCAGCATACCGGCCTCGTTTCACCGTCGAGCTATACGGAAAACTACCCGACCCAAAAACGTCTATCGACCAAGTCGCCTCCCACTAAAACGGTTTAATCACTCGCCGAAGTAGTGTCAGGAGGAGGCCCGGCAGTGCCAGTAGTAGGGGTGGTGGTGTTAGTATCAGTATCAGTACTAGGAGTGGCAGTCTTAGTAGTAGGAGTGGCAGTGGCAGTGGCAGTGGCAGTCTCAGTGTCAGTAGTGACCACAGGAGTCGTCGGTGCGGTGACTTCCCTCGGAGTGAGTTCCTCCCACGAAATGCGACCGCTATTATTTGCATCAGAATCGACTAGCGCCGTCTTAGTCATATCTTCCGTCTTTTTTACGCCACTGCTGGGTGCGAAATGGACATTACCGCTCACCGAAGGCGCGGTAAGTAGGCCTTTGCCTTCGACCTTGCGTGCCGCATAACCAATCGTACTTCCACCCACAACAACGCCATCTGCCGTATCGATTCGGCCATCGCCGTTAAAATCGAACTGAGGTGTTAAATTGAATTGAGCACGGTAACTCCCCTGTTCGGCAGTAAGGGTGCACCCCTTCAGGGCAGTCTTATCGTCCTGCAGAACACCTTGTCCGTTGTAGTACATCAAACCCAGATTGAACTGGGCACGGTAATCCCCCTGTTCGGAAAGGGTCTCCATTATAAATAGCTCTGCGGAAACAGGATGGTGATTATTACAATAATTGACCTTGTCCGTATCAAAAAAAAACACTATCCAAGCGACTAAAAAAGACAAAAATATTAAACGCTTTCAGAAGGAATTTACCCTCATTTAACCGATGATCGTTATGGGACTCATTGGGCTATTGATGCCGATAACTATGCAACCATCTACTACTCTGGTGTTGGTGATCGCGATCACAGTCGAAAGTTGCATTTATCGCGGTACCACAATTTCACAGCGACACGGCCAATCCAGTACATTTCCCTACAATCCGTAAACCAACTCTCAGACTGCTCGTCCAACCCTCTATCTGGTCGGACGGTAAACTCACAGGGATCGATTTGTGCCTGATGATTCGCGATCAATGAAATCCAAGACCCTGAGCGCCACTTTCATTCTCGCCACTGGTTTTGTGCTTCTGCTCTATAACGGCGGATCGCGGTTCACCATGGGCCTCATGTTGAAACCGATGGCAGACGATCTGAACTGGACCCGTGCCACATTATCATTGACGGTCACGTTGTTCATGGTCGTTTCCGCTGTGGTGCTCCCCGTCATCGGTCGACTGGTGGATCGATACCGTATTCGCACCGTACTGCTCGCCTCGGTTCTACTATCAAGTGCAAGCGTCGCCCTCATGAGCGTGATCCAAACGCCCGCACAGGCGGTCGTGCTTTACGGAGTACTGTTCGCTCTCGCTACGGCAGGCACCTCCATCGCACCCATTGGTGTGATGATTAGCCGATGGTTCCCTAAGCACCTCGGATTGGCAAACAGCATTGCAATATCAGGAATGGGCGCCGGACAGCTGGTCATCATATTACTGCTCACGTCACAGCTCGAGACCATTGGCTGGCGGGGGGCTTTTCTGGTGCTGGCAGCGCTTGGCCTACTGTTGATCGTGCCATTAGCGTTGTTGTCAATTCCAGAGCCTGCACTACCAGGTCCCGGAATGCCGAATGAACCTTTAGGCAGTGCCAAATTCGAATTAAAGCTTTCGGGCCTACTGCGAGACTCGAAGCTCTGGTATTTGCTCGTGATCTACGCCATGTGTGGATTCCAGGATTTTTTTGTAGCCACCCACGTGGTCGCCTTTGCGCGTGATCAAGGGATGGGGCCCGTTGCGTCCGGCAACCTTTTTGCATTGATGGGGTTAGTTGGACTCGCTGGAGTACTAATGACCGGATTTGTGTCCGACCGATTCGGTCCGATGTTGCCGACACTCATCTGTTTCTTAATACGCATCGTGCTCTTCGGTTTGATTACGGTCACTACATCGGTTGTTGCGATCATCGGCTTTGCCCTGGTTTACGGTTTTACGTTCTGGATCACAGCACCGTTAACCATTGTCTTCGTTCGTAAGTATTTCGGCACTGCCCACTTGGGGATGCTCACGGGTATCGTCGCGATGGTTCATCATGGCGCAGGTGGTCTTGGGGCCTACGCCGGGGGTATCGTTTATGATGTTTTTGGAAATTATCAGGTCATTTTCCAAATTATGCTGATGGTCTCTTTCGCAGCCCTTCTCATGACCTGGCAGCTTTCACGGATTCGAATCCCCTCTACGTGATGACTACGATGAGAAACTGACCCCGCACCGACGGTTGTGATTTCGTAGAACAAGACCGCTACACACACGTTGAAGCCGAGGATTCAGCGCAGAAGTAGCGTAGCTATTGCAACCACTCGAACAACACGTATGAACTTCGTCATTGCATCGGGGATATCTACTGTCTCTGTCTTATGCTTCGGTGGCTGTTTTTCATGGTCATCGTCAATAACTGCCAAGACACCCCTGACGAGCGATCTTATCTGGGATTAGAACCTGGATTGATGACCCTGATGCCAAATTCTTCTCTTGTCTGCCATAGCGCCTGATGCAAATACAGTTCGGAATCATGCCACGGCCATTTTTTCTTCATCTTCAATGCACGAACAATGGTCATAAGCCCTACCGGGAATTGTTTCAACATCGCCCCATACACTCTCAGTCGCCCACCATGTTTTCTGTCGTAACTCTTGATCACTGTGCTATAGCTGATGTTAGTGACTCTGAAGAATTGCCAATATTCTTTAAGCGTGACATCTGATCCGAATATCGTCCACAAATCATTGATGGTTTCCCCCCTGATTTCAAAGGGAATGGTGCCAAACACCACATGCGTCAGATCATGGCACCTGAACCAGGCACTCGCTTCAGTTGAGCCGTCGTTTGTGTTGAGAAAAGGATAACTCGCCGAATATTCCTCGAGACCTTCAGCCAAAGTCAGCGGGGAGTCCTGCCTAAGATAGTTGAACCGCGTTGGCACCATTCACTCCCCAGGGTTGGCTAGGAACCTGATGAACCGCGTCCTAACGGTAGCGCCCACAACAATTTCCCTTGACCAAAGCGCAGGGAACCGGGTTGCTACGGTGCCTTGTCAGTCAACACACAAAGGCTTTGCTTCAACAGTGGCATAAGAAAAAATGGCGTCGAAACTTCTGTTATTTTCCTCAAAGCGGCCTTGTCGTTCTCAAAGAACGCGTTTACCCAACACGCCGACACAGACGCAACTTACGCATGCCCTTGCCCGGCTTGTGATTGGGCATCATCAACAGGCAGTGATCGTAGGGCGTGACGATCGGTGTGTCGCCATCATTAGCAATGACCGTTTCTGCTGTTTCGATGATTTCCATACCAGCAAAGGGTTTAACGAATTCGAAATCATCGGTTTCTGCGATAACGCCGCCTGTGACGTCCCACATTTGTGCCGCTGGCGGATTAGTTGCAACGTCCGACAGGTGTTCTTCGATAAATACTGGAGATACTGTCTTCGCAGCACGCAGAAAATGCAGCGCCGTATCCAACGCCGCTATACCAGTCGCTGCAGCCCAGTGCTGACCACATTCGACTAATAACGCGACCTTGTTGTTATTCACATCATTGAACGGGGTGTATTCGATCAAGCGTTTGCCAACAACATGTCCCGAGCCACACATGATAAAGGCCGGGAAGTTAACCATTCGACTGAATGTACGCTCCTTTTCCAGCCCGTTGCAGATCATCAGCGCCCCAGAGTTGGTCCCCATGGAATGAATGTCCAGAAGCAAATCTACCGAATCGAAGATAGGGCGAAGCTCACGGGCGCGGCGTAATTCGACTGTGTCCTCGGCTCCGTCCAACCGCTCCTCAACCCACACGCGATTGAAATCTTCATCGACAAACCTGGACAAATCCGGGGCCTGTGGATCAAAAGTCTGAAAAGCCATGTGGTTGATAAAGCCAAGTGTGAGTTTGCCTTGGACAGGGCGCACATCGGCCTTGAGCAATGCATCCAGCGCAATGGCACCACAGATTTCATTGCCGTGGGTGACGGCATTAATCATCACATGTGGGCCCGCTGTACCACTATCGAAGGTCGTAACAAACTCAACGCCTGTATTACCTGTCCGGTAAGGCTCAATGTCCGGCGCGGTCAGTTCGACCGGATAAATATTTTCTGTCATGTATTATTTCCTAATAGTCGCATTGTCGGTTGTCCATGTGACTATTCACAACGACCCCAATCAATAAGGTATTGGTGACTTAGTATCCTTCGTAAAGGGTGCAGAAGTATCTTTTTCTTGTGGCATCAATGTCACATTGATTATTTGGATAACACTGTTTCGTACCAGAAGTTATCAATCAGGGCTTCGGCATTCTAAAAACCCCTGTCGTTGATATTGATATTGATATTTTAGTCCGCGTGGCTTGATGAATGAAATGACCCGCCTAGAACCATTAGACGATAGATACATAGGCGGTTGCCCATATGCCCCCGACGACGAATGATTGCCATTAAGACCCTAGTTTAATACCGACGGCCCAGCGCGGGCATAGGCAGCATTTTAAACCCAACGCTATACCGCCAAAGTGCCACCACCAACCGATGCAACCTCAAACCTTGGCATATCACTAGAACTTGCCGCTGTCATCAGAATTCGGAACACCGACCTGACTCCACACCCGCCCCAACACAAAACACCCGCAATAGGATTGAAGGCAGACCTTTCATGTCACACCATGTTGCGCTAGAGATTCTTATGGATGGGTCGGTTGGGGCACGCAAAAAGAAAAACGTCACGTTGAACCATCCCCGATATCAGGGGATTCCTGAACTGAGGCACTAGACCCTTAGATCTATGTCTGTAAATCACTCCATTAAAACCGGAGACTTGGTATCCTTCGTCCACGCAAGGATGGCAATCAAGGCCTGCCATGCCGCCGCCGTTTGCATTGAGTTCAATCTGATAGGTCACTTTCCATGGCAACTTCAAACGACTATTCCTTTTCTTTAACCTTGCCAGCGTGGGCAATAAACGAAAACAAAAATCTTAAACCGACCTACGAAACCATAGAGGACCGCATGCGTGAAGTACTTCGGTTTGCCCGGCGTAACACCGAAGAACAAACTGGTGGACCTTTCGCCGCTGGTGTATTTGAACTCGATACGGGTCGGCCGGTGGTCATTGGAGTCAATCGTGTGATCCCGCATCTTTGTTCTTCAGCGCACGCCGAAATCGTAGCGCTGTCGCTTGCACAAAAACAATTACAAACTTTCGATCTTGGTGCGCCCAACGTGCCTGCACATCAACTGGTAGTCAATTGGAGGCCTTGTGCGATGTGTTATGGCGCAACGATCTGGTCCGGAATCACTTCACTGGTGATTGCCGGAGCGGGCTGCAAGGTGGAGGACATCACGGGTTTCGACGAAGGGCCGTTGCGTGACAATTGGCAAGAAGAACTCGAACAACGTGGCATTAGCGTTACCGTCGGCGTGTGCCACGAAGAAGCACTTGCGGGTTTGCGTTACTTCGCTAACAGTGGCGCCCCCGTCTACAACGCAAGACAAGGTCCATCTTAGCGCTTGCGCGTCCTGCCTCTGCTTGCGGGAGAGATGCTCATAGGCACTTTCGAAGTTTCACCGGGTCCATCCACAATAGAGCAAGCCAAGGGATGACAACCTCGATACGCTTTCCCGCCGCCTGCATGCTGGTACTAGCAATTGACATCGATGACTCGCTTTTTTTATCGGTAACACCGCCACCTCAAACCAGCACTCAACTTTTATCTGTTTTAACCTCGCTCACTCATCTTGGGTCAAATGAATGTCAGTCAATGACAACCACTCAATTGAATTCCCGAACAACCGTGCGCAACCAACGCTTGTATAAAGCATTCATTTCATGATCGTTCTCTTAGGGCATACGGAGAGCACCTAAAACTAACAACAATGTCGGCAAAGACGTGCGCTCATTGGGCCCGTTTTGTTTTCATTTTCTATTCTTTTCTTTCGTCATTTCCATAACCGGAAGTTGCCAGTAACCCCCTACTGGTCGCTATAATGAAGGCGCTTTAGCGCACCACCTCGTCGATATCGTTATCGGCGATAAGCTCACATCAATTGAGAGAGGTAACAAGCGATGTCACACAAACATGCTGGGGGCTGTGACCATATTCATACTCATTCAAATAGCGAACCAATAGACAGTCACACCTGCCACTGCTCTATCTGCAAACGTGTTACTGGGCAGGACACGACTCATGTCGTTTTCTTTAATCACGCAGACCTGGAAGTGGACAACCCAGACAGCCTGAATCGACAGCCGTTTAACGCGGAAAACCCGGATGGACCGCTTGAATTATGCACGTGCGCGAGCTGTGGCACCCCCATCATGCTTGATGATAAACAAGGACGAATCCGCGTCATTGTCCCGAATCTAATGGGGCATGAATCAGCCAATATGCCAGCGACCTACCATGCTTTTTTTGATCCGGCCACTGGCGTTCAAACCCCGGATGATGGCCGTCCCGTTCACGAAGGCCTACACCCTGATTTCGTCTGGCCAGATTCCACTTAAGCTGGATCAACACAGCTGCTCAACTCCCCAACACCAGTCCATCGGTGTTGGGGATTGTCATAGTTAGACCATCTTACCGGTCATTTACCACGACCCGACCAAATCAGCCAAACAGCTAGCAGCCTGATTACAAACACCTTTGAAAAGACCAACGAAAGATGTGCATGCACTGAAACACCCGGTTCCTTCGGGGCCCACTCCCTTTCATCTTTGTCCAACACTCTGCGTTCACTACAAACACTTAAACATTCAGATTTCGGAACCTGCAGTGTTAGCTGAGAACGTTATGACACAATGCTGACAAGGTACCGACCATTAGGGAATCACCCTTGCGCCCTACGCACACTGCCGTAGACTGAATTAACTCACCACTGTTGTACGTCTCAACAGGTCAGGGTGCCTGAGGCCAACTACGCATGGGAAGCCCGACAGTCAGACTAACCCCAGCAATCAACTGCTTAAGTAAGGGACAAATTTTTCCTGCACCCAAACACCTTTAGTAAACGCTTTAGATCACCCTTCTTGCCCGAAGTTCAGCGATGTCTTGCTCAGTAAACTGAAGTTCCTCGCGAAGGATCTCAGTTGTATGTTCTCCTAATTTAGGTGGATGTCGATGAACCCCAGCGGGCGTTTGATCAAATCGAAATGGAATTCCAGGTATTTTTAAATCAGTCAAATCAGGATGGTCAGCCGTCACCACAAGCTCACGCGCTGCTACTTGGGCGCTACTAAGCGCTTCCGGAACGCTGTTGATTCGGGAACAGGGAATATCTGCAGCTTCCAGAAGATTGATCCAATAACCGCACTCCTGCTTTACGAGTTCGTCACAAATAAGCTGATCGATTTCATCTCGATTCGCGACGCGATCACGATTACGACGAAACCGTGGATCAACCGTCCATTCCTCATGTCCAAGCAATTCGCTAAATCGAAGAAATTGGTTGTCGTTAGCTACCGTAATCACCAGTTGTCCGTCGCCAGTGGGGTAAGCACGATAAGGCACTATATTGGGATGCCCATTGCCATAACGCTCCGGCATTTGACCATCGACGAGATAGGCAGAGGCGACATAGCTCAGCATTGCAATCCCGGTATCATGCAAACAAATCTCAACGCGCTGACCTCTACCCAGGCGATCGCGGGCCATCAGCGCAGCAAGGATTGCATTACTCGCATACATTCCTGTACAGATATCAACAATCGCCACCCCCATTTTCATGGGCCCGCCATTAATCTCACCCGTAATACTCATCAGGCCTGTCTCTGCCTGCAGGATGAAATCGTAACCCGGCTTGCCGCCCTTGGGACCGGAAGTCCCATATCCACTGATCTGACAATGAACTAACTTGGGAGCGAGGGACTCGCGCCATGCTTGGTCAATACCAAACCGTTCAATCGTGCCCGGCTTGAAGTTATCAATCAAAACATCAGCGCCGGCAGCAAGTCGTTTCAGAATTTCAACGCCCTCAGGCGTCTTCAGGTCCAGCGTCATGCTACGTTTATTACGATTAACACCTAGGTTATAGGCTGACTCGGAACCAGCAAAAGGAGGTCCCCAGGCGCGCGTGTCGTCACCCTTCCCTGGCTGCTCCACCTTAATTACCGATGCCCCCATATCACCCAACAACATCGTGCAGTAAGGACCGGCAAGAATGCGTGTGAGATCCAACACACGAAGTCCCTCTAACGCGCCCGTCGTCTGCTTCATTCTTTCTTTTGAGCGCCCGTGTTGTCCAGCAACGATAGCTGTTTTCTAACAGGCTTCAAACAGAACCAACAATCTCGCCATCATCACCGTTCTATTTGCGACGTGCCTGATTTTCATCTCGATCTAGACCGGCCAGATATTCATCCATAATCCCACGGTTACGCTCCCGAAACTGCTGAAAATCGGGTTTGCGTTTGTCAAGAAACGCCTGCATCCCTTCAATCGACTCCTCAGTGCCCCATATATTCGCCAACAGTTCCATTCCTTGCTGCCAAGAGGCGTAAAGTTGATCCGATTCAAAATTCAACGATTTCTTCGTTGCGCGAATCGTCTGACCGCTGAATCCTTTAATTGCTTCACACCACTCCTCGGTTGCTTTCCGTAACTCCGCCTTCGGAACAACGCGATTAATAAGCCCCACCTCCACGGCTTCGTGCGCCTTAAATGTTCGACACAGGAAAATCATCTCGCGAGCAAGGCGTTCGCCAATCAAGCGAGGGATATACTGAGTCGCCCCAACCGTCGGGCAGGCACCGACTCGAGCGCCAGTCTGACCAAATATCGCGTCGTCGGCAGCTATAACCAAATCACACCAGAGTGCGAGTTCATGCCCACCGCCAACACAAGGACCGTGCACCATTGCAATAACCGGTATCGGAAGTCCACGAATGGTCATCGCAAGATTCAGCATCCGATCGTTCCACATGTAAGAGTTGGCCTTGTTCAAGCGCATCATGGCATGGAAATCTCCCCCGGCTGAAAAAGCCTTGTCGCCAGCCCCAGTAACTACAGAAACTGCTATTGATGGATCCTCGCGCGTTGACTTAAGCGCCTCTGCCAGCTCATCAAGAGTTTGCTCTCTAAAGGCATTGCGACTCTCAGGTCGATTGATCGTGACCCAGGCCGTGTTGTTTTGAACTTCAAAAAGTATTTCCTTGTAACTTCGTTCTTCGCCTGGGGATGTCATGATCGTCACAGCTCCTGTCACGCATTTGGTCAGTTAGACATACTTAGAAAAGGTCGGCAAACACGACTCAACTCCACTTCCATTCACTATATATCGGGATTTTCGTCTTCTTAAGCATCTTCTTGGCCTGGAATTGCACTCGATCCACGACTTCTTCTTCATCTATGGTTAACACCTTTCTCTTCTCCATAACGAAATTGCCATCGATAATTACACTTTCACAACTATTGCCTTGCGCCGAGTAAACCAAGTTTTGCAACTCGTTATACAACGGCACCCAGTCTGGACGATGCATGTCGAAGATTGCGACATCAGCTTTCTTTCCCGCCTCCAATGATCCAATTTCTTTCTGCATATTCAACGCAATAGCCCCGTTAATCGTCGCCATTTCCAACGCTTTCTCGGCAGAGCCGGCTGCCGGATCATAACGATAGTCTTTGGGGGTTACCGCTGCTAAGTAAATTAGTCGAACCATATCGTTAAAGTTCGAACAATCTGAAGCATCGGTCCCAATTGCAACGTTAACCCCCGCTTGCGACATTTCAGTAAAACGACCAAACGCAGCCATTCCGTACGAAAGTTTCATCGCCGTGTTCGGGCAGTGCACCACATTAGCCTTCGATTTCGCCAACATTCCAATTTCTTTCTGATTCACATGCACCATATGAACCATAACCACGTTTGAACCCAGCACCCCTATGTTGTAGAGATGTTCAACAGGGCGTTCACCATGCAACGCCATCGCTTCCTGGATGTTTTCCAGCATGTTCGCTTGATGCATGTGAAGTACAGTGCCGTAATCATCCGCCATCTCCTTCGATTTACGGTAAAGCGTATCAGAGCAACGGCCCATACCAACAAGAACGATGCACGGCTTTACCAAGCCAACACCGTCCTGATAGTCCTTCATGAAAGCCTCATTCGCAGCCAAGCACTTCTGCGTTGAGTCAACTAACATGTCGTGCCCCTGACTGACATGATCAAAGGAGCGTCTTCCCATCAAACCTCGCATACCAATTTTGGCCACTCCCTCGATGGTTTCGGCCAGGTTATAGGAACCCGCCTCAAGAAAAGTAGTCACGCCAGTTTTTAATGTCTCCAATAACGTGCCAAGACCTCCCCAAATTTCATCCTGAGGATCGACAACCGTCGCCACTCGTCTATGTACAAAATCAGACCACCCCAAACCATTCAATGTCTCTGGAGACAATCCCCGATGCATGTGATGATAAAAATGAAGATGAGAATTGATTAACCCTGGCATGATCAGCTTATTTTTGGCGTCATAAACACGCTTAGCTGAATACTTGGCTTTGAGCAACCGAGCCTTACCGACCTCCTTTATTTTATTTTTCTTGATCGCAACAGCACCGTTTCGAATAACCCGGCGCTCTTTATCGATAGTGACTACCGTTCCATTATCAATAAGCAGATCAATGGGTATTTTTTCAACCATGTTAACGAACTCCTGTAGGCACTTTAGTCTGCGCCATATGAACGGTCTGCATTCTAAGACTACAAACATCAAAGAAACGACGATCAATTGGTCATGGATATCTTAACCGACACTGCCCGTTACCGGGGTTTCCTTTTGCTCCAAGGTGATAGGACAAAGGAGATCGCGTATTGGATATGTTTCTGTATTTCTTAAAAAAATGCGGTAATTACTATCTGACCTGCGACAATTTTAGGACTGACAAAACTTCTCGATGGGCATCATCGTTCTTAACAACAGCTCAACATAACTATTCTTTGGTGTGGCCGAAGAATATGCGCAAATGAATAAAATATTAATGATTTCAAAACATTAGAACGAAACTTTGCGGGCATGACCTGCTATCCTCTTTGCTTTACTCAATCCCGAGTTCTTTGAACTGATCTTCACCATATGATTTAGTGGGTTTGGTTGATCCAGACCAATAACACCCATTTCACTGTATACCTAACACATGCTCAAATCTAAAGGAAAACTACAATGAATATGGTACGCCTCGACTCCCCACCGGAACTGGCAATGCCGATCGGCGAAGCCATGTTTAGTCAACGTGCAACGCGTCGCCTCGACCCCGATCGTCCGCTTTCCGACGCACAGTTACAAATCATCTTGAACGCCGCTTCCAAAGCACCGAACGGGGGTAATGCTCAACCCGCTCGTTACCTCGTAATCCGTGACAGTGACGCTATCTGTGAATTTGGCAAACTGTACTTTGAAGCCTGGTGGGCCAAACGCCGTGATGCTTATGGCTGGACCAGCAAGGCCGACATTCCAGAGAACTCGGTCTACCGCTTGCCCGCACTATTAGCCGATGAAATGATCAATGCACCCACCATTATTCTAGTCTATTCAGAACAATCAGGAGTGGCCGCTTCGTCTACCTTTCCTGGAGTTCAGAATCTACTGCTGGCAGCACGCGCACTCGGCATTGGTAGCGTTCTGACTACGCTCCATCCACAAGTGATGGACCGCGTCAACGCAATGTTCGAAGTACCCGAAGAAATGGAATTTCACTGTTGTATCCCCATTGGTTATCCACGCGGAACATTTGGACCAACGAGCCGACTGCCCACCAGCGCAACCACCTCGTGGGACCGTTGGGGGCAGCCGCCTCCCTGGTAACAACGTATAGCGGCCTCACCTACTGAGGGGTAGCCCCATCGAGCCGAGCGAGGGCGGCAGCCCGCATTCGATTCAAACTTCCATCGTGCATTCAAAATCAGGAGCGATTTACTGACATGGCACAGATCATTCTTCACCACTATCCCGCGTCCCCCGTGTCGGAGAAAGTGCGAACAGGCCTTGGTCTTAAACAACTTACCTGGTACTCGGTAGAACAAAATCGGCTTCCTGATCGTCCAGAATTATTTGCTATGACCGGCGGTTATAGGCGAATCCCGGTTATGCAAATTGGTGCCGATATGTATTGTGATACACAGTGCATTTTTAGCGAGCTTGAAAAACGCTTTCCAGAGCCGACATTTTTTCCTAATCAAGGTTCGGGCCTGCCTTTTGCTCTGTCCCGATGGACTGACGGCCCCCTGTTTGATCTGGCGCTCCGCGTGGCATTTGCTCCGGTTGCAGAATCGCTGCCTCCCGCATTGGTTTCTGATCGTGCGCGCCTTTATCTTGGGCCAACGGGCAACTTCGCTGAAGAAGCGGAAGATCTCCCACACACGCTGGCCCAACTTCGGCCCCAATTGGGCTGGTTGGAGAAGCGCTTTGAAACGGGTCGCCCGTATGTCCTTGGAGATGCCCCCGGTCTTCCAGATCTTCTGGCATGGTTTATTGTCTGGTTTATATCCGAACGCTACGCATCAGCCGAGGACTTCTTATCTGAATTTCCACTACTCAACGCCTGGGCCGTACGCATGAAAGCCGTAGGCCATGGCTACCCCACCCCAATGTCTCCCAAAGATGCGCTCGATATCGCCAAAGACGCCCTGCCCGTGGGCGAGGAACAATCCGACCCGAGAGATCCACAGGGCATTCAACCGGGAATGAACGCCTGTATCTCTCCTGTCACCGACAGTGGAGAAACGCCCATCAAAGGACAGGTCCGCTCAGTGAGCAAAGAGACCGTTTCTCTATCGATCAATAACAACCAGTGTGGCGAAATGGCACTCCATTTCCCAAGGGTTGGTTATCGATTAACGCTCATCGATTAGATCCAAGTCATGGCATCAGCCAATCTCAGCTCCATTGATCCCAGCGCATGACTTCGTCTAACGGCTTTCTGACCACAGTCCCGAACCGACCCAATGGATAACCCACGGGGATAAGACAAAATGCTGCCATGGTACTCGGCAAATTGAGCACCTCAGCAACTGCCTGCCGATCCCGTAACCCCAGAGTGGTCGGTGTTGCGCCCAACCCCAATGCTCTGGCTGACAGCAAGAGGTTCTGAACACCTGGCCATATGGATCCACCGCCGCGACTCATCATTGTGTCATTCACTGGCTCTCCAAAGTCCATGCACGCCATAACAATCGCCGGTACCGACGCCATGTGCTCCATCTGCCAGATCACCGCATCCAACATTCTCGAACGCTTTTCTTTTGATTGATGCGGTAACGCCGCAGGCCTTGTTTTCTTTGGCCCAATATAATTTTCGACGCCCTTTCTATTTAACTTAGCCAAGTCTTTCTTGACCCCAGCATCAGTGACTACCAACCAACGCGCCATTTGTATATTGGATCCAGAAGGCGCCTGGTTAGCCGCCCCGACCAACTCAACCAACAACTCCGTGGGCACCGGTTTCTCATCAAGGCGCCGCATCGAGCGGCAGTTGTAAATCACATCAAATATATCCATCGCGTTACCACCTGGATCAGTAAAATGTTGGAACCCATAAGGGTCATTGTCTGGCCGCTAGATTAGTCTGTATTTATCCGTCGGCTGCACCGAAATTGTACCGAACACCGCTTTACTCGTGTTCATTTCGGGTAATTTATGGGCTGTAGGCACCTAACACGCGACAAAACGAGACCTGGAACGACCAGCTGCTATAACACGTTGGGCTAGTTTCGCTGCCAGTTGGTTACCCGTCGATAGCTCACAAACTCGAGCAGTCCGGTAAATGCTATAAGTACCGCGGTGGCAAAAAGAAACACTCATGGGCCAACCCTGACACTGAACCACTGATGAAACCATCGTTAAATAAATGACTAGAAAAAATCACTTTGAGACCCGGTCGTGATCCATCCGTTTCGAATAGACGTTCCTGATACAACCCTGGAGCAGATTCGCACGCAAGTCGCAGATTACCCCTGGCACGAAATGCCAGATGACGGTGGCTGGGCTTACGGCACCCATCTTGGTTATATGAAGGAATTGTGCGCTTACTGGATAAATGAATTCGACTGGCGAAAACAGGAAGCTGCGATCAACTGCTTCTCCCACTTCATTGCTCCGGTGCAGGGGATCGACCTGCATTTTATTCAAGAGAAAGGAGATGGACCCTCGCCCTTACCTTTGATTATTAGCCATGGCTGGCCCGGTAGCATCGTCGAATTTCTGGACATCATCCAACCACTGGCCCACCCGCAACGTTTTGGTGGGAGTGTGGACGATGCTTTCGATGTCATCGTACCGTCCTTGCCCGGATTTGGGTTCTCAGGCCGCCCAAGGCGGCCGATGGGCCCACGCAAGATGGCCGACCTCTTCAACAGATTGATGACCGACGTCCTCGGATACCCAAACTACCTGGCACAAGGAGGAGATTGGGGTGGCGCCATCTCAAGCTGGCTTGGTTTCGAGCACGCACCTGCCTGCCAGGCTATTCATATCAATATTTTGACCATGCGCCATCCCGATGGCCCGCACGGTCCTGAAGAAGAAGCCTGGGCAGCTCAATTTGAGCACGATCAGTCGCTGGAGAACGGCTATCGAACACAGCAGGCCACCAAACCACAGACCTTAAGTTACGCAATGATGGATAGCCCGGTCGGTGTGGCTGCCTGGATTATTGAGAAATTTAACTCGTGGTCAGATACCGATGGCGACAACATTGAGAGTGCCCATACGAAAGACTCTCTACTAACCAACATCATGGTCTATCTTGTCACTAAAACCTTCAACACTGCCTCTTGGATCTACTATGGAAGACGGGAGGAAGGTGGCCGTCTATTATCGACGGACAATCGACGCATCGAAGTGCCCACTGCGGCCGCGCTCTTCCCAGCGGAACTACTCGCTTGGCCACCGAGATCTTACGTAGAACGGCTCTACAATATTACCCACTGGTCAGAGATGCCGCGTGGCGGTCATTTTGCGGCGCTAGAGGAACCCGAGTTACTCATCGACGATATCCGCGCTTTCGCTCGCACCCTGCGCTGATCGATCGATCAGCGCAATCGAAAAATACTTCTTTGGATATCCCAAGTCCCTGCGTCAATCTTCCAACTCAGATCTCCCCTTCCCTGAATTTCGAATCACCAACGAAACACGTACGGAGTCCGACATGAATCATTCAGCTAACTGGTATTTTGATTTCATCTCGCCGTTTTCTTATCTTCAGTTCAGAACTTTCCAGCGCCTACCGAACTCTCTTGATGTGCGCTTGGTTCCAATTTTATTTGCCGGCCTGCTCAATCACTGGGGTCAAAAAGGCCCCGCGGAAATCCCGGCCAAACGAACAGACACATACCAGTATTGCCACTGGTATGCCGAACAACATGGTATCCCCTTCAAAACACCCCCCGCTCACCCATTCAACCCACTTAACTCTCTGCGTCTTGCCATCGCACTAAACACCACCCACGAGGTGGTGGATCTGATTTTTAACTATATCTGGGGACAAGGGAAAGACGCGCATACCGAGGAGGGTTTCCATCAACTCACACTCGAAGCTAACCTTCCGAATGCTAACGACCTGATTTCTGCTGCCTCTGTCAAAGATGACCTACGTCAGAATACCGAACAGGCCATCGCCCTCGGCGTTTATGGGGTTCCCACGTTTTCCATTAACAACGCGCTTTTTTGGGGACTCGACAGGACAGACATGATGCTGGATTACCTTAAGAACCCGAACGTATTAACAACCGGCGAAATGCGCCGACTCACGACTCTGCCGACAGCGGTAGAGCGACGCGTGTAAGGGCGATCGTGGATCTTACACAACGCCATCGGATAAGAAGTCAACCGATCTGCTCTTTACCTCGCCAAGCAAAGACTGCAACAAAGCCATCGATTTAAAATCGTTATCGTTTTATCCTGCCCATTGTCCGCAACAATAGGTACTTCAAAGCGACGGACCACTGGATCACTTCCGTAGAGGTCTCTTACCAATTGACGCCAGTCCACTCCATACTATTCATCAGCCGTCGCTGCTACTGACTTCCAATAATAAACACCACCGTCTAGACGGGAATCAGCATCGCAGATGTGACTCTTACGCATCAGTTCCCTGATGCTTCTCCACTTGTCAGTGGTCTCCTCATAATTTTTTATGAGTTCTTCTCATATCATCTCCTCTGGCAACTGAAACGCAATCACCTCGATCAGCATGAGGCTCCTCCTTCCGTGCTTGCATCTTCTTTAGTGTTAATACACATCATTATTGTCGAGGCTGGACGCCAACGACCATCCTTCACTACACAGCCCACGTGATTGATCTGCTTCAGAGCTCTCGAACCAACAACAAGGTGTCGCCCTGGTAGCGCATCAGTCGATGCGTGGGGGCGGGATGGCGCGCGACCACGGTGTATCCCAAGCGCGTGTAAAACTCCACCGCTAACGTATTGTCAGCAAAAACAGCCAGGCATGTCCTGGAAAAACGGTTAATCCGGGTAGCGTTATGTGCCTGTGCCATGAGCGCGTCACCCACACCCAAGCCACGAAACTTGGAATAAACCGCTACTGCCCTCACGTAATAAGCTTCATCACAGCCGACGTCGTTGAACAGTGCTCTAAAAGGTGTCAAGAGACCCTGACGATCCTCTCGCAGCCAAGGGTTAGACGGTTCTGCATCAAACAACGCTAACGAAAAGGCATTTAGTCCCCCCACTACTTGTCCTTCATATTCGGCAATCCAACAATTCGCTAGCGCCGTAGAAGCCCCAACGCGAGAAAACAACCGTTCGATAACCTGTTTGGCCCCCTGCCCCGGCATGACGTCATGATAAATCGCCTCCATCACACCGCCAGAGGCCACCATCAGCACATACGCGAGGCCGGAAATATCGCATTCAGTGGCCGCTCTAACCCTAACACCCGTAGTCATCTCGTTATGACCTTTCTGACCATAACAAACACTCGCCAGAGCACCCACAGAAGATATCGGATAGCAACGTGATTTCCCTATCGCCCGTCACTGCTCTGGGTTTCCGCGCAGTCGACTCAAATAAAAGTAGCCTTACACGCTCTATACGACCCATCGCAGTGTTCAGACCAACTCTCAGCGTAACGGTAACTGACATAGCTTACCCCGCTTGGTCCCGCCGTCTGGAAGGTTAATATCAACTGCCTGACCGAACGTCCAATGGTCTTTTGTGACCATGCCCAAAGCGATATTCTTCTTGAACGCAGGTGACCAGATTGCCGTCGTTACCTGTCCGACAACCTTTTCATCGATCGTCATCGGCCAAGGCGCAGCACAGGGAGGGCAAGGTCGACCCTCGAAAACAATGCCGCGAATCCGTTGACTAGGACCCGATGTTGCGATTTCCTGCAGGGCAACCCGACCCACATAGTCCACTTTTCCATCTACCCGGCAGAATCGATCTAGATTGATCTCGAACGGGTTATTCTCGCGGGTCATCTCGTTACCGTACGAGAGCAAGCCACCTTCCACCCTTTCGATCAGATTGGGACAGCCGGCGGCCACATCAAACATGGCGCCTGATTCCCACAGCGTATCCCACAACAGACCGCCCAATGCGCTGTCATCGAGGTATATCTCAAATCCCGCCTGTTTGCTGTATCCAGAACGCGCCACCACGAGACGACGGCCAGCAAACGGCAATTCAAGAAACTGAAAATAAAGAAGCGACCTGACTTCTTCACCAAACACGAGAGCGACAAGATCTTCGGCCCGAGGCCCTTGGACCGCAAGCGGTGATACGTCTGGCTCAGTGACTTCGATATCCAGGCCCATGCCCAATGCGAGGCCCGTCGCCCAAAGCAAAATATCAGAATCAGCAATAGAGAACCAAAACCGGTTCGGTGACCGCTTTAATATGACGGGGTCGTTTAATAGTCCCGCCGCCTCATCGACCAACGGTGCATAAAAGCACTGGCCAACTTTCATATGTGACAGGTCTCGCGGTGTCATCCATTGCGCCAAACGTTCCGCATCTGGACCACGCAACTCCACCTGCCGTTGACAGGAGACATCCCAGAGTTGCACCTGTGTCTTAAGATGCCAATAGTCTTCTTCAACACTACGATTGAAAGATTTTGGCAACAACATGTGGTTAACGATGGAATAATCCTGAACACCACATGCCTCAACCCGATCGGTATAGGGTGTGCGGCGATTACGCCGGGAAACGACAAGACTTGAAGACAACGGCGAAACCCAGCTTAACGCGACCACCAAAGGGTGTGGTTATGCGGTGTCGCAATGACATTGTCCATCTTCAAAAGCGGATGGTCTTTGACGGGAGGCTCCATCTCCCACACATCCAATCCCGCACCACTAAGGTGTCCCGACGCTAGCGCGTCAGCTAAATCCTGCTCGTCGTGTATAGAGCCGTGCGCCGTGGTAACAAATATTGCACCTTTTCTCATCTTTGAAAATGCACTTTCGTTAAACATGCCGCGGGTCACTTCAGTGAGCGGGGTGTGCACTGAAATAATGTCTGATGCCTGTAGCAAAGCATCGAAATCTACCGGCTCAGCCCCCCTTGTTCTGATTTCTTCCAGGGAAAGATAAGGATCAGTCGCTAATACCTGACAACGAAACCCCTCTCGACATATCTGGGCAAGCCTCTTGCCTATATTGCCCAATCCGACAATGCCCATCGTTTTACCAAATAGGTCGCGCACCGTGAAACTCAGCCTAGAGCCGCTCCAACCTGACCTGAGTGCACGATCCGCTGCACTGATATGTTTTTGCAATCCAATCATCATGGAAATCGCATGTTCAGCGACAGATTCGGCGTTACCCCCTGCCTGATTCACCGCTAGTACGCCCGCCTTCGTACAGGCGGGAAGATCAAAAACATCAACACCGGATCCACTGGCTGACACTACTAACAAATTTGGTGTCTGCTGCAAAAACTCTGCATCAACCCGCAGTGAAACCAGCACCTCATCACGCGCCCCAACGCACTGATAAGCATTAGCTGCGCCCAAAATATCGAAGTTCCTTTGATCAGAATCATTGCCGTCTATTCGAATCACTTCGTGTTGGCCGTCGCGCGCCAAAATATCTAACGCATTAGGGGCCGGAAAACTATTGAGGTAGCTAATGATCGCCATTTTTAAATATCTAAAAAATGTGTCCTATGCCATTAATAACAGCTATTCCAACTCCTTAATGAAGAAGATTTTTAAGACTGCGTATAGTCGCTGTCATACACATAAATATAACAAATAACGATCTACTATTAGCTTATTCATTTTTACTGTGCTTTAAACGGTCACAACCAACCCGCAGCATATCGAGCTGCCCCATGCCGCCACACACCCATAACTCAGATACCAGAGGTATCCACTTGTACAGAAATTAATTCGTAATATTCGACCCCAGAAATGCCTCCAATTCACACAGAAATTCCTGTGGTTTTTCAGCGTGAAGCCAATGGCCCGCACGAGCAATGGTCCGAATGGCTGAACCCGGAAACATTTTTCGAATCACTGGCTCGTGCTTGATTTCAACGTACTTGGAATCACCGCCACGCACAAAGAGTGTCGGACCGGAATAACAACCTGGTAACACGGGAAAGCCCGCCAACACCGTCATATTGTCGGCGAGCGCTTGAAGATTGATGCGCCAGACATAGCCTGTTTCCCGCCGCATTAGATTTTGAAGGAGAAACTGGCGCAAACTGGCATCTGGAATGTCAAAAAACAATACCCTCTCCGCGTCACGCCGACTCCTCACCGCTGCGAGATTCAGATTGCGCAATGCGAGCACGACGCTGGTATGCCGGGCATCTGTTGTCACCGGGGCAATGTCAACGACAACAAGCGCCTTAACCAGCGCTGGATAACGCACGGCCAACACCATCGCCACCTTACCACCCATACTGTGTCCTAGCAGGATTGGGTTTTCTAATTGGTGCTGTTCGATGAACTGCTTGACGTCATCTGCCATGGCCAGGTAATCCATCGTATCGTGCCATGGCGAGGCACCGTGATTTCTAAGATCAATCCTATCAACGGAATAAGACTTCGTTAAACAATGTGCAATAGACCCCCAGTTGGTCGATGAACCAAACAAACCATGCAGGATAATAAGAGGCGGGCCAGATCCAGTCCGCTCAAAAGCCAAAGTAATATCGCTCATCATGGTTAACCTCATCTACAAAATCTGTCCCGCATCAATTTGGAAAAAAGCCACAACACGCGGTAATTTTGAAGGATGGGGCATCGACCTCATCGATGGCTACATTCACTTCTCTACTGCCGAACAAGTTGCGCAGACGGCTGCTCGTCATTTTGTCGGGCAACGCGATTTAGTCTTAGTCACTGTGGATGCTACTCATTTGTCCATCACCTGGGAACCAGCGAGAGACGGTGCCCTGTTTCCGCACCTTTATGACACACTGCCCATGACGGCCATTATCCGGGTTATCCCCATTCCAGTGGACCACAACCACCAGCATGCGTTTCCAGGTGAAATCCCGATATGCCCGTAACAACGAACGCGGCAAAATTGCTTTGTATATTGCATTCACCCTTATGGTAGGTTGTCCGCTGGGCCCCATTACTATTGATCCGACCATTTCTGATTGTGGACTGTGATCTCCTGATTACCGGCGATCTGTTGATCGACCCCTTGTCCGGGTTTAAGGGACACGGCCAGGCGCCGAGACCGTACTAAAACAAGCCGTTTCACTGCTGCGCCCCGGCGACACCTTAGCCCATGTTTACAGCGCGATGCCCGATGGGATCATGGGCCAAAGTCAATCTATTCCACCGGCGGTGTTCGAAGCCCTCGAGAAAGGTATCCACTTTGATATCGGGTATGGACTGAACTTCAGCTATGCCATTGCATCGCGCATGCTGGCAGCGGGGATTCTTCCCCACACTATCAGTAGCGATGTACACGCAGATTTCAACGGCTACCATGACGACAGCAAACTTGATTACAGCCTTTGTGGCGTAATGACCCGTCTATGGGGCCTTGGCATGACTTTAGAAGACGTGATTGCACGAACCACCTATCACCCCGCCCAACTGATTCGCGAAGAGAATGAAATCGGCACACTGGCGGTTGGCTCCCGTGCCGACATTACGATACTCAATTGCGAACAGGGGCCATGGATGCTGTCAGACGGGCAAGCAGAAACCTTAACCGTGGACCAACGACTGATTCCGGCCTAGGTGATTCGGGCGGGTGAACTCATCGAACCGAATCAACGACTGTTGCGCGATATCTGTCATCCGCTATCGACTGCGGGCAATGGATAGTGGCTTTGAGCCCCTTCCCCAATAACATCGTGGTTGAAAATCACCACACGAGGCAGGCACAGTCCAATCTATTACATCAATCAGGATGAAATCTATGCAGTCGCTCGGACTGGTACCCGCACTCGATCTAGAGACGCTCGATGATCTGAAACGTGTCGTCGACGCCACCTGTGACATCGACGAAGTCGTCGAATACAAACTGGGCATGCACGCAGTGCTTCATATCGGCCTTTTTAATGCCGTTAAAGCCATTCGGGAGTTCACCGAAAAGCCCGTCATCTATGATCACCAAAAAGCCGGAGCAGACATGCCCGACAGCGCCGGCGGATTTGTTCGAATCTGCGAACAAACTGGGGTCAGCGGACTCATACTCTTCCCAGTCGCAGGCCCTACCGCGGTGCGGGAGTTTGTTACCCACAGCCTAAACGCTGGCCTCGACCCGGTCGTTGGCGGTCATATCCCAATACCCGACTACGCCATCAGCGGCGGGGGCTATCTGGCTGACGATACCGTCGATCGCATCATGGCGCTTGCTGCAGAGCTCGGAGCAACACATTTTGTCCTCCCGGCTAATGAACCTGAGAATATCCAACGACGCAGCGAATGGTTGCTTACACACGTCATTGAACCCGTGCTTTACGTCACCGGAATCGGCCCACTGGGCGGCTCCATCACAGAGTCCTTCCAGGCCGCCCAGGGTATTGCGACACGGCGGGCGATCATCGGTCGTCGTATCTGCGCCGCGAGTGATCCTCATGCGGCGACCCAAACTCTGGCTAACGAGATGAATCGTTTTGCCTGAAAAACAAACACTATCTTCGCTAATTTTCTTTGACCACCTCAAATGACTAATCACAATCCGCAATACTCGGTGCCAACAGGCACCCACCACTTCACACCAAGTGAGTTAGATTTTGACAAGATGGGTGGCCTGGCTCCTTTTGTTCTCCAGCACGCTTATACCCACGAAGTCTTGATGGTGGGATTCCTTAATCAGCAGGCATGGGAAATTTCTTGTAAAACCGGCATCCTCACCTTGTATCGACGGACGCTAAATCGCGTCTGGATCATGGGAGAAGACGATGGCCAGTTCGTGGCTATTTGTCGAGTTAAAGTCGATTGCGACAATGACACTGTATTGTTCGAAACCACGGCCGACTTTCCCATCTGTGGTCACGGCTTCAAGAGCTGTTTCTACACAGAACTTCCTGTCCCGGTCGATCACTAACCTAGAAAAGACTGCACGCTCATCACCGCAATAGCGCCTACCACCAAGAACAGTAACGGACTCCAACGGCTGTAGGTGAGTCGCCCCATCCAGAAACGCGCGGGACTGATATACCCGAGACGACGCAGTTCATCCATCAACAACGGAAACGCCAGCACCGGCGCACCCGCGAAGGATAAGCTCGCCTTTGAAATGCGATCACTTCGATATTCATCCGGTAACTTCTCATTCGCTACCCCGACCAGCATATTGGGTTCAAACTCAACATCTAAGACATCGCAAAGATTCCGCAATACAGTCTGTGGATTTTTAACCAACTCCTCATAACGAACCGTCACTGTATTCGCATGGTAACGTTCAAGGTAATCCATGACTTGTACCGAGTACCGCCACCGCGCGCAGGCATGCGCTAATTGTTGCGTGGTTCTGGCCAACTTTGACCGCACACAGGTTCTGCCATCACGCAGAATAAATATAACAATGACATCGGAAAGATACCCTTCAAACAAAATCTTCAGCACATCAACCTGGCCGGGGTTAGCAAAGTTCTGATCCTCGAGCCCATAGATCTGTTCAGTCGTGATCTTGTTACCCCACGCCACGGCCGGATGTTGCGCCGCATCGTTATCACACGCCGCACGAAATTGCGCTGAACGAACCTGTGCCAGATCCTTCCGAATGTCAGCCGTGGGAACCCCCAATCCATGCCCCATGAGGCATTCAACCGTGTGTCGTTCGAGTCCAACCTCTAGTCGAGAATGCGCGTCCAGCAACCCCATCAACAAACTGGTGCCCCCGCGTCCTGCCCCGACAATAAGAAACCTAAGACGGCTGTCGGTCATAGTGGTGTAATACCAATTCAGGGCAACCGATCGCACAAGTACAGATGACTGATCAGCAAATACATTGTGGGGTCGATCAATGTCATGTGCCAATACCAAATAAAGAGGAAAGACGGCCACGAGATTGCAGTTCGTTTATATCAATAGACTCCAGCTGATTCGCATATCGCGCAGCGGCATCCAGCACTCGCGGCAATAAATTCACATCACCGACCGTGTTCAAGAAAATTTCTTTCCTCCCAAGCGCCCAATGAACCGATTGATCAATCTCCCATGGCTGGTCTAACGGCTGGTACCAGGTGTTGTATGTCTCTTCCCTTCCAGCCCAAGGACCCCGAGCAATGGCCTTTATGGTCTGAACCGCAACCCCCCGTTCACGACAGGTCGACAATAACCATTCAAACTCACGTGAGTAACGCTCATTTTTCTGCATCGAAGGCGTGTACGGTAACAAGACACTATCAAAACCAAATCGTTCGAGACTACGGCGATGCATCGCGGCAATCGTCCAGCCGTGTCCAGTAACCCCAATAAAGCGAACAAGACCCTCTTCACGCGCCTCAATCAGCGCCTGCAACGCACCATCGTCGGCCATCGCTGTATCCCATTCGTCAGGATGGTACAACGCGTGCATCTGAATCAGATCTACCTGATCTACCCGCAGCCGCTCAAGCGAGCGATGTAATTCAACCTTAGCCTGTGCGTAAGTTCGTTGCCGCGTCTTAGTTGCTAAAAAGAACAGGTCGCGATGCGCCGGCATCCAACGGCCTACCCGTTTTTCAGAATCGCCGTAGGCAGGTGCGGTATCAATATGATTCACCCCATACTCAAGCAACACATCCAGGGTTCTATCGGCGACCGACTGGCTTACGTTCTTAAGGGCTGCTGCACCGAATATGGTCGCAGTGCTCCAGTGACCTGTCCGCCCAAAAAGACGCTTTTCAATCATCCGATCATTCTCTAGCCATGAAACACCCGTCATTATAACGAGCCGTTCTGCGCACGGATGTTCGACGCTACACTGGCCTCCTGTCGCTATGTGCTATGTGCTATGTGCTATGTGCTATGTGCTATGTGCTATGTGCTATGTGCTATGTGCTATGTGCTATGTGCTATGTGCTATCGCCAGTTTCACGCATTCCTCGAAACACTCCACACGAGAAGCCCCGAACAGACCCCTCAATTACCCCAATCCACCGGGCACTGTGTATAATTTTCCCCTCCCCGGCCGAAACTGACCGACATGAACCGAAGGCCAGGGTAGAACAAACTCTATTTTGAGGAGAACTCTGATGAGGAAAGTATTTCTGGCTTTGGCAGCGGCGACGCTGCTTACCGGCCCAGCCGTAGCCGATGACGTTAAGATCGGAATTATTCTAGGTTTTACCGGGCCCATTGAATCGCTGACACCGGCCATGGCGGCAGGGGCTGAACTGGCGATTTCGGAAGTGAACGACAGTGGTTCCTTTATGGGCGGATCAAAAATCGAGGTGGTCCGTGGTGATTCCACCTGCATCGATTCTGCGGCGGCAACGGCTGTGGCCGAACGCCTGATTACATCTGACAAAGTCAACGCCATTATGGGTGCCGACTGTTCAGGCGTCACGACGGCTATTCTGCAAAATGTTGCCATGGCTAATGGCGTTGTCATGATCTCGCCCTCTGCCACATCGCCCGCACTCTCAACGGTTGCAGATAACGGGCTCTTTTTCCGGACGGCCCCCTCAGACGCTCGTCAGGGACAGGTGGTCGCGGCCATATTAAAAGATCAAGGTTACAAATCAGCAGCAATCACTTACACCAACAATGACTACGGCAAAGGTCTTGCTGACAGTATTGAAACCAACTTCAAAAAGGTCGGTGGAAAAGTCACGATTAACGTCTCACATGAAGACGGCAAAGGTGACTACGGTGCCGAAGTCGCGGCATTGGCTCAGGCAGGTGGAGAAATTCTGATTGTAGCGGGTTATCTTGATCAAGGTGGTAAAGGCATCATCCAGGCATCCCTCGACACAGGCGCATTTGACGTGTTCTACCTGCCCGATGGCATGATTGGCGACAGTCTGCCAGCGGCCATTGGTGACGGTCTAAATGGATCAATTGGTGATGTGCCAGGAACGGATAGTCCGGGTGCAGCGACGTTTGAAAAAATGGCGAGCGCAGCGGGCTTTAAGTCAGGTCCCTTCGCACCGGAATCCTACGACGCTGCGGCGTTGATCATCATGGCTATGCAGGCGGCCAATTCAACCGATAGCCAGGCGTTTAAAGGTAAGGTCATGTCTGTTGCTAACGCACCGGGCCAGAAAATCTTTCCCGGTGAACTCGGCAAAGCCCTCAAGATCATTGCTGGCGGCGGTGACGTTGACTACGTTGGTGCCTCTGCCGTGGAATTAATCGGGGCTGGCGAATCGGCTGGCAACTATAAAGAAATACTCGTTAAAGGCGGCAAGAACACAACCGTTCGTTTCCGCTAACCCACCCAAAGAAACGGTCCGGGTATTCCCGGGCCGTTTCGCTTTCGACGTTGCCACCGTGATTGTTGTCGAACACCTCCACAAACAGTTTGGGGGCATTCACGCAGTCAACGATGTATCCCTAACTGTTGAGCAAGGCACCATTACCGGCCTCATCGGGCCGAATGGTGCGGGCAAAACCACCCTGTTTAATGTGATTGCGGGCGTCTACCCTCCCACCGCCGGCCACATCTATTTGGAAAACGAGGAGATTACTGGCCTTAAACCCCACCAACTCTTCGCTAAAGGGCTGTTACGCACCTTTCAGATTGCCCACGAATTTGCGACGCTGACGGTGCAGGAAAATCTCATGATGGTCCCTGCAAACCAGCCGGGAGAACGACTCATTGATACGTGGCTTCGCCCCAGGACTGTGCACGATCAAGAACTGGCTATCCGACAACAAGCAGATGAAGTCATCGATTTCCTTGAACTGACATCAGTCGCTAACGAATTTGCAGGCAACCTCTCCGGCGGCCAGAAAAAGCTACTCGAACTGGGGCGAGCCATGATGGGGCAAGCCAAGATCGTCTTTCTCGACGAAGTTGGTGCCGGCGTCAACCGAACGCTCCTCAACAGAATTGCTGATGCCATCTTGCGACTCAATCAGGAGCACGGATACACCTTCTGCATGATCGAACATGACATGGAGTTCATCAGCAAGCTGTGTGATCCGGTCATCGTCATGGCCGAAGGTGGAGTGCTGACGACGGGTTCCGCGCAGGAGGTTATGGCCAATAACTCCGTTATTGAGTCTTATCTTGGTGCCGGCCATAAAACACGTAACACACATCAATGAGTTTTCTAATTGGCAAGGAGATGTCCGCAGGCTATGGAGGCTCCGACATCCTTCACACCTGCACCATTGGCGTGGAGCAAGGCGAAATCGCGGTTGTGGTGGGCCCAAACGGCGCTGGTAAATCCACTGCGATGAAAGCGGTGTTCGGTATGCTGCCTTTACGCAAGGGAAGCGTTTTGATGGGCGACAAGGACATCACCCACTTAAAACCACAAGAGCGAGTACGTTACGGAATGGGCTTCGTTCCTCAAAACAACAACGTCTTTACCTCGCTCACAGTGCAAGAGAACCTAGAAATGGGCGCTTTTATTCGGCGGGATGATTTCTCCGATACCCTAACCCAGGTCTTTGACCTCTTTCCTGTCCTAAAAGAAAAACGCAGCCAAGCAGCCGGAGAACTCTCCGGAGGACAACGCCAACAGGTGGCGGTAGGCCGCGCACTGATGACCCAACCCCAGGTTTTGATGTTGGATGAACCGACCGCCGGCGTGTCGCCCATCGTGATGGACGAACTGTTTGATCGGATTATTGAAATAGCCCGATCAGGCATTGCTATCCTAATGGTAGAACAAAACGCCAAACAAGCGCTTAGCATCGCCGACAAGGGGTACGTTCTGGTACAGGGCAGCAATCGATATACCGATACGGGTAGCGCATTACTGGCAAACCCAAACGTTCGTAAAGCATTTCTTGGCGGCTAGTCAGGTGACAGATTTTCTTAACGTACTGGCACTGTTGAGTAACTTCGCCATCGTTCCCGGCCTTGCCTACGGGAGTCAACTGGCACTGGGCGCACTTGGCGTCACCCTGGTTTACGGGGTACTGCGGTTTTCCAACTTTGCCCACGGTGAAACTATGTCGTTCGGGGCGATGGCGACGATACTGGTAACCTGGGCGCTGCAAGCAAGGGGCATCAGCCTGGGACCACTGCCAACGGCACTATTGGCCCTCCCAGTGGGCATTGCAATCACGATTGGCCTGTGCCTGGTCACTGATCGATTGGTATACCGTTATTACCGGCAAGAAAAGACACAGCCGGTCACTTATCTCATCGTTTCCGTCGGTCTAATGTTCTTACTCGGCGGCCTGATTCGCTTCATCATCGGTCCGAACGATCAGGTATTTAACGACGGCACCCGTTTCATCTTGAAGGCTGGAACCTTCAAGGCAATGACAGGCTTAGATCAAGGTCTTGCCATCAAAACCTCACAAAGCATTACTGTTGTCACTGCCGTGATCATTGTATGTGTTCTGTTCTGGTTTCTTAATAAGACTCGAGCCGGAAAATCGATGCGCGCCTATTCCGATAATGAAGACCTGGCACTGCTTTCAGGAATTAACCCGGAACGTGTGGTCATGGTTACCTGGATCATCACTGGCGCCCTGGCATGTATCGCGGGAACACTCTATGGCTTGGACAAAAGTTATAAGCCATTTACGTTTCTTCAATTACTGTTACCGATTTTTGCCTCTGCTATCGTAGGCGGAATTGGCAATCCTTTTGGAGCAATTGCAGGAGGGTTTGTTATTGCTTTTTCTGAATTATTCGTGACGTTTGCATATAAGAAAGTACTGGCCTATCTACTACCCAGTGGGTTTGCACCCGACGGACTTGTTCAACTTCTATCTACCGACTACAAATTTGCCGTCTCTTTTATGATCCTGGTGATTGTGCTCCTGATAAAACCGACCGGGTTATTCAGTGGGCGAACGTTATGACCCCACGAATAAAGCATTTGTCGTTGTTTAGCATCATGATGATGCTACTGATCATGGTGGGTCTGATACAAAGTTGGAACGTTGCGTTGACAATTCTCAACCTCTGCCTCATTTCAGCCATCATGACTCTTGGGGTCAACATCCAATGGGGATATGCCGGCCTCTTCAACGCCGGCGTGATGGGTTTTACAGCGCTTGGAGGCCTCGCCGCAATCCTCGTCTCCGTGCCGCCAGTGCCGGAGGCTTGGCAAGCAGGCGGGAGCCGCACGATACTTGGCCTGTGCTTCGGCGGCATTTCGATCGGCATAGCCGTAGTGACTTGGCTTAAAACAGCAAATTGGGGAAAAAAACGCTACTGGTTGACCGGCGCAGTAGTCGCCGCTGGCTATGCTGTCATGCGGGTGACTGTCGATCCTGGCATCGCGGCTATCGAAGCGGTGGAACCGGCTAAAACTGGCTTCCTTGGCGGATTTGGCCTTCCTATTTTATTTTCGTGGCTAGTCGGGGGGGCCTTCGCCGCGGGCGCCGCCTGGGTAGTAGGGAAAATCGCGCTCGGGTTGCGATCAGATTACCTCGCCATCGCAACCCTCGGCATCTCCGAGATCATCATCTATTTCTTAAAAAACGAAGATTGGCTCACGCGTGGCGTCAAGAATGTCAATGGATTAGCACGACCAGTGCCTTACGAAATAGACCTTCAGAGTGCGGTATGGGTTCAGACGTGGGCAGAACGACTCGGTATACCCGTGATCGAGGCATCATCTATCGTCGTAAAATTGAGTTATGCGGCACTCTTCCTTAGCGTACTGCTGGTCGTCTTTTGGTTGTCCGAGACCGCGCTAAAATCCCCTTGGGGTCGGATGATGCGTGCCATTCGTGATAACGAAATCGCCGCCAGTGCCATGGGGAAGGACATCACTTGGCGACATCTCCAAGTGTTTGTCCTAGGGTCCGCCGTTATCGGCATAGCCGGCGCCATGTTGACAACGCTTGATGGTCAATTCACGCCCGCATCTTACCAACCACTACGATTTACTTTTCTCATCTGGGTTATGGTGATCGTAGGCGGATCCGGCAACAATCTCGGCTCCGTAATCGGCGGTTTCGTTATCTGGTTCTTCTGGATCGAAGCGGAGCCAATCGGTCTTGCATTGATGGATCTGATCACCGCAGGCATGGACACCGACAGTGCACTTCGTCACCATTTAATGGAAAATGCGGCCCATATGCGCCTGATGACCATGGGCCTCGTCCTGTTACTAGCGCTTCGATTCGCGCCGCAGGGCCTCATCCCGGAAGGAAAACGGTAACAAGGCCGACATGGATCTGCCCGCGACCGACCCACGGCCACCTCTTACCACGCAATTGTTGGTTAAATACCCACTGGTCATTGAACTCATGCCAAACCGATGAAATTTCATCTTGCCATCAATATGGAACGCCTCTCTCCAGAGGTCGGCATGCCCGCGGTCGAACGTCATACCCTCGATATGGTGAAAATGGCCGACGAGGGTGGCTTTTATATTGTCTGGGCAGCTGAGCATCACGCGCTTGAAATGACTATCGCGCCCAATCCTTTTCAGATACTGACCTGGTGGGCCGCACACACTTCACGAATCCGTCTGGGCACCGGGGTTGTCGTCGCGCCGTACTGGCACCCGATTAACGTCGCCGGCGAAGCTGCCCTGCTCGACATCTACAGTGACGGTCGACTCGAATTTGGGATTGGCTCTGGCGCCTATCAAAGAGAATTTGACCGCATGCATCCCGGCCTTAAACAGTCAAAAGGTTACCGCTATATGCAGGAGATGCTGCCCGCGGTTAAAGCACTGTGGGCTGGGGACTATGCTCACGAGGGCGAATTCTGGTCATTTCCAACCGCCACATCGGTCCCCAAACCTTTGCAACAACCCCACCCACCGGTGTGGGTCGCTGCACGGGCTCCCGTCACCTATGACTACGCGGTCAAACACGGCTGCAATATCATGTCCTGGCCGCTTACTCGGCCAATGACTGAAGTCGAGACTTATGTGCAACGTCTTGAAACCGCCCTCGAGGACAACCCTGGAAAATCGCGACCCATTTTTTCGACCATGCGGCATACCTGTGTCTACGATTCAGCGGACCAATGGACAGTCCCGGTAGAGGCTGCGGTAAGACAGCTTAGACAGTTTGAAAATCTGTTCAAGAACATGGGTGGTGTCCACAACGGCTTCCCAGCAGCGATTGATCTTGCCTCCGTGGAAAACCGGGATGAATATGACCGACAGATGCTGCACGACAATCTACTCTTCGGCACACCTGATGAGGTCATTCAAAAACTAAACCAATACAAAGACCTCGGCGTCGATCACTTCATCTATTACGCAAGTCTTGGTCTCGGGTTCAAAGAACAGAAACGCTCGCTAGAACTCTTTATAGAAAAGGTCATACCTGAGTTTGATCACACCGACTGACGCTGCGCGGTTGTCGGCTACCTACTACGGTTAGAGATCGCTTCAGCGGCCACCACTCACCTCCAGAATAGCACCAGCGCAGTAAGTGGCTTCGTCACCTAACAGCCACACAATGGCAGACGCGACCTCCCGTGGTTCCGCCGCCCGACCCATCGGGATCGATGGCGCATTGCGGTGCGCTCGTTCCGGATCACCTGCTGCTGCATGCAATTCAGTATTGATCATGCCGGGGGCAACTGCATTTACCCGTATACCCTCGCCGGCTACTTCACGCGCGAGTCCAACGGTCCAAACATCGACAGCGCCCTTGGACGCTGCATAGTGAACAAATTCATTGGCAGATCCGATGCGTGGTGCAATTGATGACACGTTCACGATCACTCCACCCCCGCCGCCGCGCTTGGTCGACATCCGTCGAACCGCCTCTCGCGAGCAAATCATCGTCGCTAACACATTCAGTTCAAGCACGGACTTCATCGCCTCGCTGGACATATCCTCGACGCGAGTGATCTTACCTGTGGTGCCGGCGTTATTCACGAGTGCCGTGACGGCGCCCAGTTCATCTTCCGCCTGCTTAAACAAGCGCATGACATTCACTTCCTGAGCGACATCCGCCTGAATGGCGATGGCTTTTCTTCCGCACTCGCGAATCTCGTTAACCACTTGGGTAGCAGCACCTCGATTGGCAACATAGTTCACCGCAACATCCCACCCGGCCTTGGCAGCCGCAATTGCCGTCGCAGCGCCAATACCCCGACTGGCGCCGGTAACAATACAAAGGCCGCGGGTCATGATTCGACGACTCCTGAACGTTCCACCATGGCGTTGAGCAGTACATTACAACCTGCTTCGAGATCTTCAGGTTTGGCACTCTCCGCTTCATTGTGACTAAGACCACCGGCACAGGGGACAAATATCATCGCGGTCGGTGCGACGGAACAGACCTGACAGGCATCGTGACCCGCCCCCGAGACAATGTCCCGGTGAGAATACCCCAGCGCCGCAGCCGCCTCCCGAACCGACGCAATGCAATCGCTGTCGAAGACCACCGGAGGTTTGTACCAGATATCATCGACATTGATCACGACACTGCGCGCCTCAGCAATCATCGCTGCACTATCTCTGAGCGCACCATCCATTTCGGTCATTATCTGAGCGTCTGGATGCCGCATATCCACTCGAAGTTCAACGTGGCCGGCAATTGTGTTTTGGGAATTCGGACTAACCGTCAAAGCCCCCACCGTACCAACGGCCTGCGGGGGTCTTTCATGCGCAATGCGCTCCACTGATTGAATCAATGCCGCTGCAGCAACGACCGCATCTCGCCGACCAACCATGGGTGTCGGTCCGGCGTGAGCGTCCTGACCCGTAATCGATACCGTGTACCAGCGCGTTCCCTGCGCCCCGGTAACAACACCAATCGTATCGTCGGCCTGCTCCAGTATCGGTCCCTGCTCAATATGCGCCTCAAACAAAGAACCGAGGGCATGCTCCCCACAGGGTCGATCACCTGCATAGCCGATGCGTTCAAGCTCCGCACCCATGGTGACACCCCTCTCATCGGCACGCTCGAGCGCATAATCCAATTCAAAGAGACCAGCGTAAACACCCGAAGCAACCATCGCTGGCGCAAAACGGCACCCCTCTTCATTGGTCCAGACAATCACCTCGATCGCAGCCTCGGTCTCAACATGGTGATCGTTCAACGAGCGAATGACTTCTAGACCTGCCAAAACGCCATAAACCCCATCGAAACGCCCGCCGTGAGGCTGCGTATCCAGGTGGCTACCCGTAGCAACGGGGAGCCGATTGGAACGGCCCGCGCGAGTGGCAAAGATATTTCCCATGCGATCAATCTCTATTGAACAACCCGCACCCTTGCACCAATCAATGAAGAGATCCCGACCGACTTTGTCTTCATCCGACAACGCCAGGCGACACGACCCACCGTTTTCGGTCGCACCGATTTCAGCCATTTGCATCAGGCTGTCCCACAACCGTTCTCGATTTACCCGTAACTCATTCATTGTCTTATCTTCCTTGTATCTCGATATACATCCTACCCAACCGTGTTTCGGCGCAGGAAAAAATTAGCAGACACCAATCCCATCACTTGCACCCCTTTTTGATTAACGGTACGGACCTCGGAGCGCACGATACCGCGATCCGGTTTTGACTGGGAAACCCGTGTCTCAAGCACTTCAACTGTTACAGCCAGGGTGTCTCCCGGGCGCACTGGCGCAGGCCAACGCAATGTCTCGATACCAGGCGACCCCAAGCTTGCCACCGTCGACACATAATTCTCTACCAGCAACCGCATTGTCAACGCACCCGTATGCCAACCACTTGCGATCAGGCCTCCATAAATAGAATGCCCCGCCTCCAGGGGATCAATATGAAAGGGTTGCGGGTCATAACGTTGCGCAAATTCAATGATTTCGCTCTCCAATACTAATCGCTGCCCACAATCATAAGTACAATCGGCCTCGTAATCTTCGAAATAACGCGCTCCGATGGGAGTCACAAACTCTTTGAACTTCACACAACCTCCTTGTGGTCATCAATACTTAATCACACCCGAGTATATCCGCGTCTAATTATCCAGATAGTGGTCAAACCCAGTCATAAAGGATTACCAACATTGGAAGAACAACTTCAATCACTTGCAGATAAAATTGCTCGAAACGACCCACTCAACGTCGATGAAGCAGCGAGTGTTGCCGCCATACTGCAGATTCTTGCCCAAGGCTTCGATCCCCGCCCTTATTTCGCGCCCGACCAGGGGCACGCTTTTCCGCGCGTGGCCGCCGACATCGTGCTCTACGCCCGCATTGAACGGGCGCGAGCACATTCCACCCAGGCGAAGGCGCTAGAAGTCACCGCGAATCAGGCCGGGATCAGCATTACCACCGCTAAACGTGTTTATGAGCGAGTCCGTAACACTTATTTTCAAGAAAAATAACTGGTACATGAAGCAAACCCACGGACGGGCCAGCAATCGAGAGAAGCTATGCATCACAACGATCGCGTCAGACGTCGTATTTCATTGGCCACGGACACTGGCTGCGATAGACCATAGCGAGCGGCAACGTAACGTTCTGTCACCGTTCGTATCGATCGCTCGCGATTAGGACATTCTTGAATGGCACGCTCGGCGAAATCTAAGGGCCCCTCAAACGAATGCTTTGTCAGACCCAACCTCCCCATGCGCCTGAGAAAATAGTTGTAAGCTCGCTGCAGGGGATCGTTGGTCAACTGCCCCATGGAAAGTAGCCCGTGCCCAACCCATAACAGCAACCCGACCACAATAACCAACAGCAAGAGCAAAAGAGGACGGCCAAACTGATCCAAACCGACTGTTCGAAAAAACACAAACTGCTGTTCAGGGCCAAAATCCATCACCCATTTGTTCCAACCATAATTTGCTGCATCAAAACGGTGTTTGACCCACCGCAGTCCGTTATCCCAGTGACCTCGTTGCAATAATCCCAACATCGCATCTCGAGGCACACCGCCAATAGACCAACCCAACGCGTCGATTGATCGAAGCAGATCGATTCCGTAACGAATCCGCTCAGGCGCAATCGCAGCCGTGGGATCAACTCGAGTCCAACCCGACGCGGGAAGCCACACCTCCGACCATGCGTGCGCATCGGATTGTCGAACCACAACATAACCAAGCACGTCATTGACTTCTCCACCCATGTACCCGACCACCATCCGAGCGGGAATACCCGCAACCCGCATCAACGTCGTGAAAGCACTCGCATAATGTTCACAGTACCCTTCCCTCGTATCAAACATAAACTCGTCTACCGGTCGATCACCAAGAGACGTCGGTGAAAGACTGTAATAAAAGGACTCGGACCGAAAGTGCCCCAAAGCACGACGTACCACTTCGGCAGGACCAGAAGCCAGCGATCGCCATTGAGCAACCAAGCCATTTACCCGAGGGGTCGGCGGGATAGCGAGTTGCAAATTAGCCCGCCTCTCAACCTCCCCCAATCGTGCGGTTGATAAAACCCGGTCAGATGTCAATTCCAATCGTAATGAACTCAACAGATTGGTTGTCGATGCCAACACGTGGCCGTAACCACTGCGAGTGCCGGGCGGCACAGTGACCGGCCAGTCCAATACCGGCAACCATTTCTTGTTACTCGGTTCAAAGGTCGTCGTGTATCGGATCGGTTTTGACTCCTGCATCAACTCAAGAGACGTTGATTGGTCTTTCATGACACCACGACGCCACGTACGGCCATCCGTCGATTCCAACACCAAGGCGCGCCAGTATCGCTCTTCCACCGGAGGTGCGGGCCCATCAAATTGCGCCCGAAATGCAACTTCATCGTTTTCTAGCAGATGCAGAATTGACCCCGGACTGACTTCCTCAGTTAAGCCCATGCGACCGACCAATGGGTCATTGGGGACTCCCCACAGCCCTCCTTGTATTCGAGGAAACAAGAGATACAGTCCCAACATAATGGGCAGCGCCAAGGACAGCATACCGACAGCGTCATGGGCAGCCCGCCCCCGCGGGGTCAAGCTGGACTGGTTCATGCGCATCAAGGCAGTCAAGGCCAGTCCGCCGCTCAACAAACCGCAGGCGGCCGTCATTGGAGATTGCGAAAAAAGAAACCCCGTCAAGGTAACCCACCACACCAGAAAAACCACCACCATGACATCTCGGTAATGGCGCATTTCAAGCCCTTTCAAGCCGATCAATAACATGAGGAAAACAGTCCCGGCATCCCGGCCGTGCAACCCATGAAACTGACTCAGAACAGTCACACACACAGCTCCAGTCAGCGCCCATCGTAAAAAACGAGACGGCATCGGCCAACCAACCCGTTCGATACCCACTCTCCATAAACACAAACTAATCGCTATCAATCGGACCCACCATGGGGGAACCAACGGATGCAACTGAACAACCAACACAGTAGCCACTAGCAGCAGCAGCACAGCGCCCTGCCTCGGATACGGGGCAACAGGAGCAAACGGGCGCAACGTCCGATAGCTTTGAACCAGAGAACGAATCATGTCACGCAGGATCAATCGTCAGCGGGTACAGTGCCAGCAGCGTTAAACAACGCAACTTGTGGCTGTGGCCAGTGCCTGGGGCAAGGACTACTGGCCCCAACCGCAGACCGTAATGTAACTGTTGCACTTCAGCATCGATAATCCATCGGCATAACTGGCTCAACTGACGTTCGAGCCCCGGCCCAGGCGCGTGTACGAGGTCAAACCAGCGTTCCCTGTCATGCGAAGCCGCAAATATTTTCACCTGAAGCGTGTTGCTCCGTGGCAACGATTTCCAATCAATATGACGATAAGAATCCCCTACTCGGTACTCGCGAAAACCTTGAAAATCGTCCCCATCAGACCGCACCACACCGCTGCCAACAGGCAGGTCAGCCTGAAAGTCGGGAAACGGCAACGGCGCACTGGGTTCAGGAAAAACAACACAATCTCTGGCTAACTCGATACGCCGTGACCACGCAAAGAAAAGCCCCAGGGGATAAGCGCTGGCCACTCGAACTGCTGGTATAGGCACACGACCCCGCCTTGTTGTCGATACGCTAACGTTTCGGCGCACCGGTTGCCCGGGCTGAACAGAAAACGCTACCGGATGCGCATCCTTTTCTAGCCATAAAGACAGCCTGGGAACTTGATCAAAGGTGGAAAACATCAACGGGAAACACGCGCGCTGCCCAGCAAAAACAGGCGCCGCCGGTACGGCAGACACGGTCAGCCCCTGCAAATTACGCTGCGTATACAACATGGACACGATGACAACGCCGGCCAATAAAAAGCAGAACCCGTGAGCTAGCCCATTGCTGTAATTAGTCGCGACCAACAGCATGGCCAATGTACTGAATCCAAACAAAAAACCTGGCCCGGTCGGCAACATATAGACATAGCGCCGGTGGAACATGATCGAAACCGGGTCTGCCATCACTTTTGCTCAGGGAATATCAGTTTCCCGGATAAGGCGTTCCGCAAGGCCACCGGCCGGCACCTCTCGCTCGGCTGGCTGTAATCGATGATCGAGAACAGCCGCTGCCACTTGCTGGAGGTCTTCGGGCACAACGTGGTCCTGCCCATTGAGAAGGGCCCACGCCCTGGCAGCACGAACTAACGCGATGCCAGCACGTGGTGACAGACCCTGCAAAAGCCAGGGCGAACGACGAGACGCAGCAAGCAGGGCCTGCGCATAATCAACCAAAGCAACGCTGGTATGAACAGAAGCGGCGGCGGCCTGTAACTCGATAACCTTATCTGCGCTCATCAATGGCGCTAATCCGCTGAGGATAATCCGTGTGTCCGGACGAGTCAGCAATTGTTTTTCAGCCAACGGGTCAGGATATCCGATCCCGATGCGCATCATGAATCGATCCAGTTGGGATTCAGGCAATGGGAAAGTCCCCACTTGGTTCATCGGATTTTGCGTGGCGATGACGAAGAATGGTGTCGGCAGTACATGGGACTCACCATCGACAGTCACCTGATGCTCTTCCATCGCTTCTAAAAGAGCGCTCTGTGCCTTCGGCGTAGCCCGATTCAACTCATCGGCCAACACCACCTCGGAAAAAATTGGCCCAGGCTGAAAACGAAACGACTCGGTCGCGCTGCGATAAACACCGATACCCACGATGTCAGCGGGCAACAAATCACTTGTAAATTGTATGCGGGACAGTTCCAGCCCCAATACACGAGCCAATACTTGGCCCAGTGTCGTCTTACCGACCCCGGGAACATCTTCAATCAAGAGATGCCCGCCAGCCACCATGCAACTGAGGGCAAGCTTTGCCTGCAATGGCTTTCCTAGAATGACCTCATTGATCAGACTCAGAACCCGCGCTACCGTTTCTCCAATAGAGTCATCTGCGGTGTCAACACGACCCGGATTTCCAGAAAACTCTCTTCGTGTCGAGTCAGTCATTTCAGTCCACCAGCACCTTTCTCAACATCGTAACGCAAACCAACCGTTCGCCGGCAACGAGTCACGTTGCGCAACAGGTGAAATGGCCTAGGTCCGGCACCCCGCAGCCCCGGTGCACGCATCAGCACCAGGTCACCTGGTCTGGCGGATATCTCTACAGCAGTGCCGCCAGAACGGTCTTGACAGACACAGAACTCGCCATCACCGCTCAGCACGAGAATCGCGACAACCACCACGTAATGGGCATGATCGCGATGAGGTGAGATTCCTCGGCATCCCGCGGGATAACGCTGGACAATGAGGTCATTAAACCTGAATGCAGTCGGCTCCTCGACCAGCGAGTCACACGACAGCGCCGCGCGGAATAATTGCCCTAATGATTCGGCGAGACCGCATAATGCGTGAGTCACCGGCACATCGTAACAAAGTTGAAAGTCTTGAAAAACTAGGCTGGTCGACGAGCCCGTCACAGGGCGAGCGGGACGAAATGGCAAAGCATCGACAAGTCGCACCAGTGCCTGGCACACATCCTTCTCGAGACAAGCTGCCGAAACCATGCCTTGCCTCGAGAGACTTGAAAGAGCACATCGCAACTGATCCTGGCCCAGGGGTGAGGTATTTAGGTGCGCCAGCCAATCGAATTCATTCACCATATCCCGCGTGTAAAGTGGTGATTGGTTCAAACTCATTTCAAACCATTATCTCACATGGGTAAAGTGTTATCGCAACTGGAACTTACCTATTGCCGCGGTCGCATTCGATGCTCACACCGGTCGTTGAATACCTTACCTTACCCTGGAAAATCGAATACAGTTCACGGTTGTAGGATCCGAGGATCCAAGGACACGAGCATCGGTTAATCGACTCGCAGGTTCGACCGAACAAAAACAACAGGAGATTCCCGATGGCGTTGACCGACATTGAAATTGCCCGCGCCAACAATGGCCAACCGATTCGCGACATCAGCGAAAAACTCGGGCTTGACTGGCAACAACTCGTGCCTTTTGGTCATGACAAAGCGAAGCTTTCACTGGAATGCGTCGAGCAGGCCAAAACCGCGACGCCGGGGCGCCTGATACTGGTCACGGCAATGACTCCGACACCCGCCGGTGAAGGCAAAACAACCACCTCCGTTGGATTAAGCGACGGCCTCACCCGCATTGGTAAAAAAGCGGTGGTTTGCCTTCGCGAACCCAGCCTTGGGCCCTGTTTCGGGATGAAAGGCGGGGCGGCGGGGGGAGGCTATGCCCAGGTTGTCCCTATGGAAGACATCAACCTTCACTTTACCGGCGATTTTCACGCGATTGGTACCGCACACAACCTGCTCTCTGCCCTGATTGATAATCATATTTACTGGAAAAACGATCTCGATTTTGACTCGCGCCGTATCACCTGGCGTCGCGTAGTGGACATGAATGATCGTGCCCTTCGTCAGATCACCGCCTCGCTGGGCGGCATTGCAAACGGGTTTCCCCGCGAATCCGGCTTTGACATCACAGTCGCATCTGAAGTGATGGCGATTTTCTGCCTGGCTGAGAACGTAGATGACCTACAACAACGATTAGCCAATATCATTGTCGGGTACACGCGAGCACGCGAACCGATCTATGCCCGGGATTTAAAAGCGGAAGGTCCGATGACGGTGCTACTTCGAGACGCCCTAAGGCCGAATCTGGTCCAGACCCTTGAACACACTCCGGCGTTGATACATGGCGGACCGTTCGCCAACATTGCCCATGGATGCAATTCGGTTATCGCGACACGGGCAGCGCTGGGTCTGGGTGACTACGTTGTCACCGAAGCGGGCTTTGGCGCCGATCTTGGTGCCGAAAAGTTTTTCAATATCAAATGTCGAAAGTCGGGGCTGCGCCCTGATGCAGCGGTTGTGGTTGCAACCATACGGGCGCTCAAGTTCCACGGTGGCATTGCCCGAAACCAGTTAAATGAGCCGAATGCCGATGCCGTACGCAGGGGATTCGTCAACTTGGCTCGCCACATCCACAATATTGGTCAATTTGGTGTGCCCGTAATCGTGGCCATCAACGGTTTTTCGGCCGACACAGACGAAGAACGGGCCGCATTGCAGGAACTTTGTGCCGCCGCGAACATTGATGCTGTTGATTGTCATCACTGGGCCGATGGCGGCGCCGGGGCGGAAGCGTTGGCCCATCAAGTGGTGGCGCTAGCCGACAGTGGAAAGGCAGACTTCACTCCACTCTACGAGGATGCGCTACCGCTCGCGGACAAGATTCGGACGGTCGCTCAACAGATTTATGGCGCCGAGGACATCCTTCTCGACAAACGTGTCCACCAACAGCTAAGCCAACTCGAGGCGGATGGTTTTGGTAATCTTCCGGTCTGCATGGCCAAAACACAGTACAGTTTCTCTACCGACCCGACACTCCTTGGCGCGCCGAGCGGGCACCAGATACCAGTGCGGGAAGTTCGCCTGGCAGCGGGTGCTGGCTTTGTGGTCGTTATCTGTGGAGAGATTATGACCATGCCCGGCCTGCCGCGTGTTCCTGCAGCCAACAGCATACGTATAGACGACGCGGGCCAAGTAGAAGGTCTGTTCTGAGACATGGAGTCGAACCACAATGACTGACAACCGCTTTGATACCTTTCCTGCGCATGGCGTATGGAGCCCTGCATTAACACCGCTCGACGATCAGCTATCGATCGACACCACCAGACTCAGCAGACATGTACAACACCTACTGGCGTCTGGCTGTCACGGTGTGGCGCTATTCGGCACGACGGGTGAAGCCAATTCGTTTTCAGTGAAAGAACGCATGGTCGCGCTCGAAGCCGTTCTGAAGAGCGGGGTCACTCCGGCGCAATTAATGATCGGCACAGGCTGCTGCGCTCTACCTGACACCATCGAACTGACACGTCATGCGCTTGCCAACGGGTGCCACCACACACTGGTGTTACCCCCGTTTTATTACAAGAACGCATCAGACGATGGACTGTTAATGAGTTATTCGAACATGATAGAAGGCGTTTCCGATACGTCGCTCAACGTCTTTCTCTATCATATTCCGCCGGTGTCCCAGATCCCAATTTCTGGAGATTTGATCAATAATCTGGTTACTCGCTTTCCCGAAGTCATTGCAGGCGTAAAAGACAGTTCCGGCGACCTTGATAACACCCTGTCTTTGTCGAATCGGTTTCCCCAGTTGGCGATCTTTCCCGGCGCAGAAACTTTCTTATTGACTGGCCTTCAGAACGGTTGTGTTGGGTGCATTTCGGCCACCGCGAATGCCAACCCAACGGGCATTCGACGCATCTATGACAGCTTCATTGCGAGTGATGGCAATGCACCGATCCTGCAGGAAAAGGCCAATCGCATCAGAGAAGCCTTCGTAGCCTACCCGGCCATTGCGGCGCTGAAACACTATGCGGCCACATTTTACGACGACTCTCCATGGCAGACGCTGCGCCCCCCGCTAGTCGGGTTAGCGGAAGATCATGGTCAGCAACTGTTAAACGATTTACAACATCTCGACCTGCCGATGGAGTGAGGCGCCACTCGCGCGTCTTGTATCGATGTCATTACCTCGATCTGACCAATCCGGCCACTCTGATATTTCCCTAGGCACTGCTTTCCATCGGCTAGGATCCCCGCCATCTGTTTATCGGCTCGCAACACAGCTAACGCCGTGGTTTGCCTGGGCCGCTGTCGCGTGTTTTGGAATCGGACTTTACGGTGCGCTAGTAGTCGCGCCTCCTGACTACCAACAGGGTCACGCTTATCGGATTATCTTTGTACACGTTCCTGCCGCATGGTTGTCAATGGCGGTCTATGTCGTGTTTGCCATCGCCGGCGCTGTCGGTCTCATCTGGCATATCAAAGTCGGCTTCATCGTGGCCCGAACCAGTGCACTCATCGGAGCCACCTACACTTTCCTGGCTCTGGCAACCGGTTCAATCTGGGGGAAGCCCATGTGGGGCGCCTGGTGGGTATGGGACGCACGTCTGACTTCAGAATTGGTGCTGTTACTGCTCTACCTCGGTTATCTTGCACTGGATTCTGCAATCGATGACCGTCGGACAGCGGGCCGTGCTGGCGCCGTTCTCGCCCTGGTCGGCCTCGTTAACCTGCCGATCATTCATTACTCAGTTGAATGGTGGAACACTTTGCACCAAGGTGCCACAGTGACCAAGCTTGGCGCACCCTCTATCCATATTGACATGCTCGTGCCGTTGCTGATTATGGGCATTGCATTCAAAATGCATTACTTAACCGTGCTGATGCTAGGCGTCCGGGCCGGTCTATTGAAACAAGAAAAGCGCGCGTCCTGGGTCAAAACCCTGTCTCCGGCAAGATAATGCGCGAATTTTTTGCTATGGGCGGATACGGCGCTTATGTATGGTCGGCGTACTTTCTGTGCGTTGTCGTGCTTGGCGGCACTGTGGCGTTCTCTATCACCAACCTTAGAACGCTACTTCGCACCCTCAGTAACTCTCAACAAGGACCTTCTGATTGACGCCGAGACGCCGCCAACGACTGATCATGGTCGGGTTGATTGTGGTCGGCTGCACCATCGCAACAGGTCTGGCGCTGTTGGCCCTGCGGGAGAATATCAATCTTTTCTTTTCCCCCTCCCAGATTGTCGACGGCACCGCACCGTCTAACACGACCATTCGACTCGGAGGAATGGTCGTGTCCGGGAGCATTCAACGTGGGGAGAACCTCGGAGTCACTTTTGTCCTAACCGACTTGGCCGAACAGGTTACCGTCGCATATGAAGGCATACTTCCCGATCTTTTCCGGGAAGGACAAGGTATCGTCACGCAAGGAAAACTCGATTCGAGCGGCAGGTTTTTAGCACAGCAAGTCCTTGCCAAGCATGATGAAACCTATATGCCACCAGAGGTTAATGATGCCCTACGCAAAGTGATGGCGGTCGATCAATGATTCCCGAACTCGGTACCTTTAGCCTGATACTTGCCCTTCTGTGCGCCATTGTGCAGGGCACATTCCCACTACTGGGCGCACACCGTAACCACGGCCATTGGATGAACCTGGCTCGCTCAGCCGCCTGGTCTCAACTAGTTTTTGTTGGCTTAGCCTATGCCTGCCTAACCGTGTCATTTCTAAGCCATGATTTCTCTGTTCGCTATGTCGCGTTTAACTCGAACACCCAACTGCCAGTGATTTATCTGATCTCCGGCGTCTGGGCGGGGCACGAGGGATCCTTATTGCTGTGGGCACTGATCCTCGCTGGATGGACTGGCGCTGTTGAGAGATACAGTTCGGCTATACCCCAGGAAATGCGGGCCCGCGTCATCGCGGTAATGGGACTAGTGAGCACTGGTTTTCTTCTCTTCATCATCATGACCTCCAGCCCTTTCGCGCGTCAATTTCCCATTCCACTGGAGGGCAATGATCTCAATCCGTTGTTGCAGGATCCGGGCCTCGCGATACATCCGCCAATCCTCTATTTGGGTTACGTCGGCTTTTCTGTGCCTTTTGCATTCGGCATCGCCGCCCTTCTGGCCGGTCGTCTTGACGGCGCGTGGGCGCGCTGGTCCAGGCCATGGACTCTGTTTGCCTGGAGTTTTTTAACCATTGGAATTGCTCTGGGCAGTTGGTGGGCGTACAACGAACTGGGCTGGGGCGGCTGGTGGTTCTGGGACCCCGTTGAAAATGCATCCTTTATGCCGTGGCTGGTTGGGACTGCCCTAGTGCATTCACTGGCAGCGACGGAGAAACGTGGCGTATTTAAAGCCTGGACCGTACTCTTAGCACTGGTCGCGTTTTCATTGTCACTGCTGGGAACCTTTCTGGTCCGCTCTGGTATCCTGACCTCAGTACACGCTTTTGCCAACGACCCCGCCCGCGGTGTTTTCATTCTGATCTTTTTATCTCTAGTGGTGGGCTTATCCCTTGGGTTGTACGCCTGGCGCGCGCCCTCGGTGCGTTCTACCTTGGTGACATCACCGATATCTCGAGAATCACTCATCCTGATTAATAACATTCTGCTGATGGTGACCACAGCCACCATTCTGCTCGGCACCTTGTATCCACTCGTTATGGATGCGCTAGGACTTGGAAAAATCTCCGTCGGCGCACCCTATTTCAATAGTGTCTTTGTTCCGTTGACTGCCCCGCTGGTCCTGCTCCTTGGCACAGCCTCAGTCATCCGCTGGAAACAAGATAAGATCAAGCGGCTTTTATGGATCTTGACCCCCGTACTCCTGATCAGCTTTGTTATTGGTGTGTTATGGCCAGTCTTCAACATGCCTCATTATTCAAGCGTTGCGATCTTCGGCGTGACCCTTGGCGTCTGGACTTTTGCGACCGCGGTGGTGGGGGTATGGAGTCGCACGTCCGGGGGTAATCGCTGGCGGCGTCTTCGAAACACGCCTTCAAGTTTTTACGGGATGACCCTAGCGCATGTTGGAGTCGGTGTTTTCGCCATCGGTATTGCTCTGACCTCAGCGTTTAGCGTTGAAAAGCAGGTCCGAATGGCACCGGGGGATCACCAATTAATAGGAGGCTATGACTTTCGCTTCGACGGCGTCATCGATGTTCGGGGGCCTAATTATCTGGCCCAACGAGGCGTTATCACCGTGTTGAAGGACGGTCTTCCCGTTAGTCGATTAGAACCCGAAAAGCGGACTTATCAAATCCAACGAAATCCAATGACCGAAGCCGGTATAGAAGCTGGCTTAATGCGTGATCTGTATGTTTCACTGGGCGAACCGCTGGATGACGGGCGCAGTTGGGGCCTGCGACTCTACCTCAAACCCTTTATTCGCTGGATCTGGCTCGGCGCCCTGCTCATTGCCATCGGTGGGCTCATTGCAGGATTTGATCGCCGATACCGGTTGCCGTCAGGCATTCGTAACCGCTCCCCGAGTACCGTAACCACGCCGTCCGTTGGCATTTAGATTGAAACGACAGTGCTTTAGGATGATTGACCGATACCCGACTTTTGTCAGCCGGGTAACCATCTCGATAGTTTTTGTATTGGCGACAGGCACTGCGGCGCTCGCTACCGAAGAACTTAACTTCAGTCAAGCGCCCTATGAATCTCGCTATTACCGCCTAATCAATGAACTGCGCTGCCTGGTTTGCCAAAATCAAACCCTCGCAGACTCCAACGCCGAACTCGCGCGTGATCTCCGTTTGAAAACCCACCAACTGATCGAATCGGGTGAGAGTGATGATTCAATTATCCGTTTCATGGTCGATCGCTACGGAGACTTCATTCTCTATCGGCCACCTCTTCGAATGAGAACAATGCTCCTGTGGAGCGGGCCCGCGCTCATGCTGGCCCTTGGCTTGGTCATTTTTGTTCGCACCACGGGCCGTCGAACACATCCGAAACCGACCTTGTCAACCGGCGAACAACAGCGATTGAAGACGTTGCTGAACACACCACAGAAAGATCAATGATCATTTTTCTTGCGTTGTCCGGAACGCTGCTGCTCATTGCCTTAATCCTGATACTGTTACCGCTGCTACGCTCGGTTTCCACCGGTGGCCCCAGTGGGCGCGAGGTCAACCTGGAGCTTGCCCGTCATCGGCTAATAGAACTTGACTCCGATGTGGCCTCTGGACGCCTTGATGCGGCCGACTACCCTAGCGCCCGCTCTGAGCTCGAACGAGCTTTGTTGTCCGATATAGGCGACGACGTTGTCCATGGACCACCAAACCGGAGCGCCCTTCCAACCGCCGTGTTGATCGGTTTGATTTTCCCCTTCGCGGCGGCCGGCCTTTATCTGATGTTCGGAACACCCGAAGTCCTAATGTCCGATTACACCCCAGCCGCCTCGCCTAAGACTATCAGTGAAAAGAAACTGCCGCCGGTAGCGGTCCTAATCGAACAGCTGGAAAAAAAAGTCACCCAGAACCCGGATGATCTACGCGGCCTCTTGCTACTCACAAATGCCTATATGAGTCTACGTCGCTATGCCGATGCTGTGCCCTTGTTCGAACGATGGCAAGCGCTTGATGAAAATAATGCAGATCTGCTGGCACGTTATGCGGACGCACTGGCGATGGCGAACAATGGGGATCTAACGGGCAAACCGACTGCCCTCCTTGAACGGGCACTCCAAATCAACCCGAACCAAATACAGGCACTATGGTTAGCGGCAATGGCCGCAGATGAAAAACATGATCTCTCCACAGCTCTCGTTTACTTGACCCACCTGCAGGGACTGGTTGTCGACAACAAGGAGGCGCATAAAGAGGTTACTGCCATGATCGCTTCAGCCCAGTCTCGAGCCGCGACGTCTGGCGTCACACTATCATCCACATCAAGCACTGACTCAGCTCTGAACTCCTCAGCACCCCCGGCACGACTCTCAATTCTTGTCGAGCTAGATCCAGCCGTGGAGCAAATGGTCAGCACCACCGACACCGTGTTTGTCTACGCTCGGCCCATCGGCGGGAGCAAAATGCCCATTGCAATCACACGTCGTCGCGCGGTTGAATTTCCGCTGCGCGTTATCCTCGATGACAGTTTGGCTGTGATGCCAAGTCAGAAACTTTCCGACGTCGAACAGGTAGAGATCGTTGCCCGCATATCACGAACCGGCAATGCCATGCCGACCCGTGGTGATATCATCGGCGTAACCCGACCTGTAACTGTCAACACGGTTGACACCGTAACCGTGACTCTTTCTGATGTGATTCCCTGATTTAATCCGCCGAGCTGATACGTCAACCTCACTCAATAAAGAACAACGCTTCGAATCGATTTGCCTTCGTGCATCAAGTCAAAAGCACTGTTGATATCCTCTAGAGGCATGGTGTGGGTGATCAGATCGTCAATATTGATCTTGCCTTCCATATACCAGTCGACAATTTTAGGCACCTCGGTTCGGCCTCGCGCACCACCAAACGCAGTGCCCCGCCATACCCGGCCGGTTACCAACTGAAACGGTCGAGTCGAGATTTCAGCACCAGATGGAGCAACACCGATGATGATGCTCTCGCCCCAGCCCTTGTGGCAACATTCAAGTGCCTGACGCATGACCTCCACATTACCGATACATTCAAAACTGTAATCGGCACCTCCACCAGTCAACTCAACGAGATACGCCACTAAATCTCCTTCGAGTTCACTCGGATTAACAAAATCTGTCACACCGAACTGTCGGGCCAACACTTCGCGCTCGGGATTCAAGTCAACCCCGACGATCCTGTTTGCACCGACCATCCTTGCACCCTGCACCACATTCAACCCGATGCCGCCCAAACCGAAGACCACAACATTTGAGCCGGGCCTGACTTTGGCCGTGTTGATCACAGCGCCGATACCGGTCGTTACACCACAGCCGATGTAGCAAACCTTGTCAAAGGGCGCATCTTCTCTGATCTTTGCCACTGCAATTTCCGGCAAGACCGTATAGTTCGAGAATGTCGATGTCCCCATGTAATGGAATAACCGATCCCCATTCAGTGACAGACGACTGGTCTCGTCTGGCATCAATCCTTGGCCCTGTGTTTCCCGAATGGCCTGACACAGATTCGTACGACCGGATGTGCAGTAATCGCACTGGCGGCACTCCGGGGTATAGAGCGGAATAACGTGATCGCCCTTCTTAACACTGGTGACGCCAGCACCTGTGTCTACAACAACTCCGGCCCCTTCATGGCCCAGGACTGATGGGAAGAGTCCCTCTGGATCTGCTCCAGACAGCGTAAAGGCGTCGGTATGACAGATACCCGTTGCCTTAATCTCAACGAGCACTTCCCCTTCACGCGGACCCTGCACTTCGATCGTTTCGACAGTGAGCGGCTTGCCCGCCTGGTGGGCGACCGCAGCGCGGCTTGCGACCATGTCGTTCTCCTCATCTCTAATGTTGCTCTTGCCTGCGTTTGATTGTACCCCCCGCACAATTCCTTAGCACCATTCAGTCAGAGCCGCCGGTTGACCTGTCAGGTATCGGCGCGTAGAGTGAGCTCGCTTCTCCCTGCTGATACCGTAAGCACTACAGGCAAACGGGTAATGGCGACTGAAGCATCTGATAAACACAACCGACGTCGGCATATTGTCCTTAACTCGCATCCCAGCGGGGGACAGTCCCCTATTCCAATTAACTGGGGCGCTGACAATCCGGGAAGCCGCGGACCTATTGTCACCAACCTGACTGCAGAAGGCCGCCACAACGCCATTGGCACCCATTCTGGTTCGTATTCAATTTACCGAGCACTGGCCGTGGCCGCCGGCGCGCTTGATCCATCACACCGCCCTGACCTGACGAATACCGCACCCGTTACATCGATTGGGCCGCATCGACAATGGTCGGAGCCCCATCGCATCGTCTCGCTTGACCCGTACGGCCACCTCGTCACGGAATGTTTCGAGACAGAACTCCGCAATGGCCTGGACATCCGCCCCAGCATTGCCGTCACGCGGGCTCGGCTCTCTTTGCCTGAGCTAATGCATGCAAACACATCAGGCTTAACACCCGATGGGGCTATTCTGCTTGAAAGCGGTGAAATCAACGTCACTAAAGTCGCACTGGAGCCGGTCTGGCATCTGCCAGGCGTGGCAGCGCGTTTTGATCTGGAAGAACACGATTTGCGCCGCATTCTTTATGAACAAACTGGCGGTATGTTCTCAGACCTTGTCACACGCAATGATCTGAAGGTATTTCTACCTCCCATCGGCGGCGCCACGGTATATATCTTCGGCAACCCAGAATATCTTGTCGATGAAAGACATCGCCTGACCTGTCGAGTCCATGACGAGTGCAATGGATCGGACGTGTTCGGATCGGATATCTGCACCTGTCGCCCCTATCTTGTTCACGGTATAGAAGAATGCGTCCGCGAAGCACAAAAGGATGGCGTGGGACTCGTGGTCTATAACCGCAAGGAAGGACGCGCATTGGGTGAAGTGACCAAGTTCCTCGTCTACAACGCCCGCAAACGCCAAATTGGCGGTGATCGGGCTGACGCTTATTTCGAACGCACCGAGTGCGTGGCCGGCGTTCAGGATGTGCGTTTCCAGGAACTCATGCCCGATGTTCTGAACTGGTTGGGTATCACTCGGATCGATCGCTTCGTCTCCATGAGTAATATGAAGTACGACGCTCTAGTGGCTCAAGGTATCCAAGTGGGCGAACGCGTATCGCTTCCTGACGCCTTAATTCCAGATGACGCCCAAGTCGAGATGGAAGCCAAGAAAGCAGCCGGTTATTTCACTTCCGGTGACGTCCTCTCCGAGGATGACCTTGCCAAGACCCGTGGTCGACAGCTCGAAAGTTACTGATTCAGAGTCAGTCGCCGCGGCGTTGTCGCTTCTGTCGGCCAGCGCAGTGCGTGAGCGCTGCCATTGGGTTCTTGAGGCAGCCAGGTCCGATGGACTGACACATTTTCGAGTCAATCTTGATGCGCTACCCGCTTGTGCCACGCTAGTCGCCAACGAAACGCGTTCTAATTACCCAGACCTTGATGTGCCTTACCACAGCCGATGGCGACATTTCGAGACGCGCGCGGGTGACTTAACCAAGACAACACTAGGCAAACCTGTTCCGGGCGACCTTGAATACTCCCGCGTCGCTATTGATTTGAGTGTCGTCAGCGTGCTACTTGATGCGGGGGCCGGTGGCGCATGGCGCTATCGAGATGAAATCACCCAAACACAATACGAGCGCTCTGAGGGGCTGGCTGTTGCCAGCCTGCGAATGTTTGACAGCGGCCTTTTTTCGTCTGATCCTGGCCAACGCCATCGCGTCGATAGTGCCGCACTGTCTCGACTGGACGCGAGTCAACTCCAAACGGGTTTGCAAGTCACCGAGGGCAATACACTACCGGGGATTAACGAGCGAGTGACGTTGTTAAATGCGCTCGGTCACGCGCTGTCCCACCCGTCACGTGCAGATGTTCTGGAACGCCCCGCCGACCTAGTCTTGAATGGTATCGATGGCGATACCATTCGGGCAGACGAACTTTTGTCCCACGTGTTGCGAAAACTGAACTCGATCTGGCCCCAAGGGCTTTATTACAACGACCAGCCACTGGGCGATGTCGGGTGCCACCCCGCAGCAGATCAGGCGCAATTCGCTAGCGGCCTGGTGCCCTTTCACAAGCTCAGTCAATGGCTCGTTTACTCACTTCTCGAACCTCTGGAATGGGGGGGGATTGTGGTGACTGAGTTGGATGGCCTAACCGGCCTTGCTGAGTATCGCAATGGCGGCCTTTTAATCGACAGTGGCGTTATTCTTCCAGTCGATCCGAGTCTTTGCGATCAACCGCTAGCACCCGACTCGGAACCTATCGTCGAATGGAGGGCGCTGACCGTTGCGCTCCTCGATGAGTTGGCACCGCTGGTGAGAAACTGTCTTGGAGTAAACACCCCTGCTTTTCCTCTCGCCCGCATGCTGCAGGGCGGAACTTGGTCAGCCGGCCGTCGACTGGCAAAAGAAAAAAGGAAAAATGGCGCACCCCCACTCACGCTCAAACTGACCGGCACCGTATTTTAAGCTCGAGGTGGCCGACGTTATGGCTACCTTGGGGTTATTTCGTCTGTCTATAAATCACGGTGCCAACTTGAAAACC